>RAYM01000055.1 GCA_003611805.1 bacterium 1xD42-87
ATAGAAAATATCAGATATTTTTCCTGTAATTTAATATGAATATCTGTATTATCACGCAAAACTCATATACAAACACGGAAACTCCGAGCAGTTTCCGTGTTTGTATCATATCCCCCGTTTTTCAACAGCATTTTCCGTCAAACTAATACGTCTTTCACCCAAAACCGCCAATATCCTACACCCTTTTACCTTTCTGCCATATACTATCACAGAAACCCCTGACTTTTGCGTGAAAGTATACTTTTGCCTGATAGTACGATTTTTGCCCCAATCGCCATCCTATCAGCGGCATCCAAAAACACGAAAAAACGGGGTCCACCACCCACCGTGATGAACCCCACCAAGCCTTAAAACCCTTGAATTTAAGCCATTCTTCAATACTTTTGCCTGCGAGTACCCAAATTCCTATGGCATTATTTCTGAATAGCCGCCTGGGCCGCTGTTAGATTATGATGACTTTTACCCCGGGGTAAAAATGTTTACCCCTTTTACCCCACCTGTGCGGAATTTACCCCACCCCGATTTGCTGTTCGACAAATCGACAAATTGCGGTTTTGCCGAAAAATCCATACTTTTCAGTGTGACGAAATCGCATCAGAGCAGCCTTAAAAGCTGTACCAGCTCATGCGACTCGTCCGTATCTGATACGGTCTGCCTAGTATCAAACTGCGAAAAACGGTTGTTCCTGTAAAATGATAACAGCTTTTCCTCATTTTCAGCTTCTAAGAAGGTCACTACGCCTCCGCCCAGATACTGTATCTCTTTAATTTTATTCCATGCCAGTACGAGTAATTCTTCGCCGGTGATTTTTTTGTCTGCACCATTGGTAAAATTTTTGCCGAGTTGGGCAATAAGGTATGCAGACATGGTATATGTATCTGATTTTTCATCCCATTCACTGACACGCAGCAGCTTTTTCTTTACGGTATTGCTTACTGTTTCTCCCCTTACTGTTAAAGGTTTTAATGCAAGAGTAAAATACCCTACCAGCACCATGCTGTTTATGTCAAATATAAGATATGTAACCGACTGATTCTTTTTCGTAAACTCTATTGAACTTTTTTTCAAAAAACGCTCAACATCCGGATTTCGCGGACAAGAAAAACCGGAGAGAACTTGAAGAAGTCTGCTCTCTCCGAGTTTTGGATTATCACTATTAAGATAACGCCGAATGTTGATAACTGAATACCTATTTGTTTCCAACATTTGCTTTCTCCCATTTTGTCATAAATTCCACCAGTTCTGCTTCGTCTGTTATCTCCCTCGCAGCCACAGGTATATGAACAGGACGGTTCTTGGCAGATTCTTCAATCGCGTTGACAAACATCTCCACCTGTTCCTTGCCGGAAATGACAAAATTCTTTGTGATACTTGAAGTTGCCATAATAAACACCTCCTTTGTTAGTATGGTTCTTCCGCTACAATTCATACTTTTCTATCTCTATTTTATTATTTTATATCGGTTAAAGCAACAAATCTTTTATGAATTTTTTATAACTTATTTTTCCACTTGCTAAATCCCAAATTCAGAGGTAAGCTACGACACCACAGAGAGGAGGGATTGGATTGGAAAAAGATTCTGCATTGTACCAGCTCATGGACACACGCATGCACAGCGTCATGAACGGTATCGTGAGCGGTGACGGGGAATACCAGGCGATTCTCCGCAAGTCGGACATATACTCCGGCGAACTGGACAGGATGGATTTATCAAAAGAAATCCGGCTGCTGATTGACCGCTACGTCAGCGAGCAGAACGCGCTGGGCTCCCGGTTTGGGATGCTCGCCTACCTGCTTGGCTTTTCCGACTGCAAGGCCATGTTCTTAGGGAAATGCCTGCCGACAGAAGTAAAAGAAATGAATACCGAATTGTAACTGCAAAAAGCCGGACAGGACGGAAAGGCTGCGCCCACAGCCCTTCTGTCCTGTCTCTCTTTCGTCTAAATATAAATCCATGCCTCCAGCTCCGCATATTTGTTGGACTTTGACCACTGCGGGTGCATCCTGAACCATGCCCGCTCGTCATCCGGCGTGACCGTCAGCTTCGTAAAATAAACAGGGGAACCGGCGTCATCCAGTTCCCCGCGGGCTTCGGGGCTTAAGTTTAAGAGCCACTCAAAGCGGTCTTCGTAAACCCTTACCCCGAAAACATATTTATCGATATCTTCCTCCGAAAACTCCCCATCCTCCGGCAAGGGCGGCTGCTCCATGAGCCTGCGCAGGTTTTCCAGCTTGCCGCTCACATCCGCCTCCGTGGCGGGCTTCACGTCGCCGTACTGCATCATCTGCTGTTCCAGCTCCGCTATCTTTTTCTCCACCTCCTGCTGCTTGCGGCTGAATACCTCCCTCGGTATCTCGTTGTTCATCCGCATATCAAGGAGCGTCTCGTAGCGCCCCTGCTCCTTTTTCAGCTTTTCCTCTATGATGGATTTATCCCGCAGCACTTCCGTCTGCCCCACCCCTGCCACGCCGAGGCCGAGGACTGCCGCCGCATTTTTCAGCGTCCCCTCCGGGTCATCGAAAACGGCATGGAGGACTTTCTGCGCCATCGTGTGTATCTTCCAGTCCTGCACCAGCGGCGCCCGGCAGACGCCCTCTATGCTCAGGCCGTTCTTAAGCCTTGCCGAAATGGTACCCGTCCGGGTCTGGTCATAGCACTTGTAGGTGTAGGTAGTGAAGTCCCTTGACTTGGAGTGCCACCTGGTCTTTGCGAAAGCGTGTCCGCACTGGCACCGTAGCTTCCTGCGCCAGAGGTCATCCGAGTGGACTCCCTTGTTCTTCCTGCATTTCTCCATCTGCGGCCTCTTTTCCTCTATCAGCTTCTGCACCCGCTCGAATTCCTCTTTGCTGACGATGGGCTGGTGTTTCCCCGCCACGATGATGCGGTCAAGCTCCCCGTTGTTCTTCGCCCTTTTCTGTTCGAGGTAGTCCGGCACATACTCCTTCCGGTATTCCAGCTCCCCGCAGTAGAGGCGGTTTTTCAGGATATGGCTGATGGTGGCGTAATGCCACAGGCTCTTCCCCATCGCCGTGAGGTCGCCGTCTTTTTCAAGCTGCCTCTTGATCTTCTGGCTGCCGTTGCCCGCAAGGTACATATCGAAAATCTTCCTGACCGTTTTCGCCTGCGCCTCGTTGATGACGTATTCCGGCCCCACTTTATCATATCCAAGCACGTTCCCGGTGCCGTAGATCACCCCGTTCTGGAAGGAGACCATCTGCCCCGCCTTCACGCGCATGGAGGTCTTTTTCGATTCGTTCTGCGCGAGGGTCGCCATGATGGTCAGCCGCAGCTCCCCGTCCTCATCGTTCATGGTCCATATGCCGTCCTCGGTGAAATACACCTCAATCCCCATCCGCTTTAACAATCTCGTCTGCTGGAGGGTGTCCACCGTGTTCCTAGCGAACCTCGATACCTCCCTCGTGACGATTAAATCGAAATGGCCGTCCTTCGCATCCTCCATCATCCGCACGAAATTCTTACGCTTGGCTATGGAGGTGCCGGTGATACCTTCATCGATATACCGGCGGTAAAGCACCCAGTCCGGGTGCCTGTCTATCAGGTCATCGTAATACTGCACCTGGTTCTCCAATGCTGAAAGCTGTGCCTCATGCTCTGTTGAAACCCTTGCATATATCGCAACTTTCCTTATCCGCATCTGCATCCGCTCCTTTCTTTTTGGTAGTCTATTAATCACTCTGAAAGCCCGTAAAGTCAAGCAATACGGGCGCTTGCTTCCTTATATAAATGCCGCCTTCCATTCCCGGAATCTGTACCGCAAAATCCGGCTGCTTCCTGTTTTCACGGAACGGAAAAACAAGCCCGGAGGCTTGCTTTTCCGTTCCGCAGTATTCAGTTTCAAATTTCAGCTTTCGCCGGAAGCCTCCGCCTCCAGTATTTTGTAAGCCTCGACCAGTTTCCCTTCCAGGTTCCCTCCAAGATAGGTTTTCAGGTCGTTTTTGGAGATCAGGATCATGCTGCTCTTTTTCTCCAACCCTCCAAGGCACCTCACGGCCTCCAGTGCATTGTGTACGGCATCCCTGATGATGTCCAGTTCTTCTGTTTTCATTTGCATTTCCTTTCTGCCCTGTGATTTGGGGAAACGGGGTCGGGCCTTCCTCGTTCCATAGTACACATGTTCGTTCCAAAATGCAGGATTATCAAGGAATATCTGCGGAAATACCACACAAACATATGCCCCGCCTTTTGTGTATCATTTCCCCTCAAATCCGGGTAGTAAATGCAAGAGAAATCCATCCGTCCCGCCCTTCCGCATAGGCTTTCAGCAGCCCCCAGCCGTCCTTTTCCTCGACAATGGAGAAGACTCCCACACCTGTGAACTTGCCTGTCTTTGGATATGATTTTCCGGGGCCGCGGCGGATATTTAAGTCGGGAATGGATACGCGCACCATGTAGGGCGCGGAAAGTGTGAGGCTCTCCATGAACTGCACTTTTCCTTCGCTGGCAATGGCTTTCAGGATGGAAAGTATCTTCTCCCCATACTTTTCTCCTGCCGCCCAGCCCTTCCCCTGCGGGTTCTCCTTCTGGCCGAGCCACTCTACATAGGGAGCGCAGCCCCGTTTCACATAGCGGAAGCGCGGGTCTGCCAGTGCGTTCCGCAGTTTGTCCGTAGAGGCATAGGCTTTGAGGTGCTGAATCTGCGCACGGATGCCAAGCTGCGGTGTATCAAAGGACAGCCCTTTTTTGCCTCTCTGTGTCACCCCAAGACCGCAGAAATTATTCTGCGAAAGAGTGACCGCCGAGCCGGAAAAGGTAAAGTTCCCCGTTTCCAGACAGGTCTGTGCAAAGGCGATATCACCCCTCACGCCCTCCGCCTCCCCTTCCGAAAGGTACAGCGGGATCATATCCAGAACAGACTGCGCCACAGACGGGTTCTTCTTTTTCAGATAGAATTTCATCTGCTCCGCAGTCGCCACGGCTTTCCCCATGATGGCGGTAAGGGAATCCGCCGCCGAACTTCCCTCCATCGCTGCTTTGATGTCCTTTCGGAACTGCTGCATCGACAATCCAAACTTAGACCACAGATGCTCCACATCGCCGTGGTTGCTGGCAATGCCCCTTTTACATCCCTCACTGTGGCTGATGATAACGCCATCCGCCATAGGGTCTAAGACGAACTGCTGGCAGAGATATGCGAATAATCCCACCGCATATCTGTAGGCGGCAAGCACATGGTTCTTCGTGTTCTCCCCGTCCCCGGTTTCCGTCCAGCTTGCGCCGCCTGCATATTTAATGGTGGCAGGCTCCGTCATTTCCACACCGATGTGGGTATTGTTTGCGCTGCCCCCGCAGTGCCAGCCCCGGTGTTCCCACGGGAGCAGTTGGTACACATCCCCGTCCGGCTCTACGATGGCATGGACGCAGGCGTTTGCGTCAGCCCTGTTCCAGTTCTTCAAGAACACATCCGCCTTTGGCTGCGGGCATCCCACCGAATGGATCATAAGACCTTTCACGGTGATATGCCTCCCCGCCTTGTAACAGCCGGACTCTGTAAGGTAACTCTGTATTAAATTCATCCCATTTCCCTCTCTTTCTGCACATGAAAAAAGACACCAGTTTTTACACCGATGCCCCACACCATAAACTCCATTAATTCTCTTTTTCCTCCCGTAACTGCTCCAGCACGGCTTTCAACTTCCCCGGAATAGGCAGCCCCGTCCTCGCGGCATTCTCTAAGATGGAAATGCCCTCATTGGAAAGGTAAAAGAAGATGACCGCCGTCCGCAGGACGCTCCCCTCACGGATGACGTGGGCGTCTATGATATGCCCCACCGCCACAAGGCTGAAAATAATCACCTTCTTAAAAATGCCCTTGAAGCCCACCTCGCTGGAGAGCTTCTTCTCCACCGCTGCCGCCATCAGCCCGGTGGCATAATCCACCACCACGAATACCACCAGCGCATAGAGGAAGCCGTCAAAGCCTCCCATGACCGCGCCCAGCGCACCGCCGAGCGCCGCAAACGCATACTGCGCCGCCTCGATAAAATTCTTCATTCCAATTCCTCCTTCTAAATCTGCATTAAAAAAACACCCCGAAAGGTGTAGTTACTGTTTACGCGCATTCCACATACCGGATGAATGCCCTTCCGTGCCCTTCGTTCACCCCAGCCTCGGTTTCCGCAGGGTAATATTTCCCATTATGCGTGAATGGTGCGACACCGTCCACATATCCAGAGCCTCCTGCCCCGGACTGCCCATACTGCCCGTAGTTCCCGCCGAACCAGCCGCCACCGCCGCCGGAAGAAGCGGCACTGCTTGATGAATAATAATCCCCCATGCCAAAGTTTTCAGACGGGCTGCTCCCCGTGGAAATCTGCCGGCCTCCCAATGCGCCGCCGGAGCCGTTCCCGCCACGCTCCCCGCCGCCGTCTCCTCCCTTGTGGGCTGTGCCGTTGTCTATCCCACCGCCCCCACCGCCTCCCGCCACGATCAGGATGCTGGAGCGGTTGGCATAGGACGGCCCGCTGGAACTGTTCGTGCCAAGTCCATAAGGTTTTGTGGCCACATGGGTGGAGCCGCCTCCTCCTGCCCCGTACTGCTTGCTGCTGGCATAATTGTAACCGTTCCCTCCTCCGTTTGCCCCCGATAACGTGCCTTTCGGTGATCCGCCGTTATAGACATAGATCACTTCATCCTTCTTCATCTTCTTATATCCTTTGGAATGGCCGCCAAGACCGCCTTCCGCCACAAGGGAGTCCACTTTTGCGCTGCCCCCGGAACCGCCCCACACTTCAAACTCATAGATGCCGTCCTGCGGGATGGTAAACTGCACATAACTGCCTGTGTAGGGAAAATCGTACTCCGTGGTCACCCACATGGCATAGACTGTGGGAATAGAAGGTGCGGCGCAATGGGCAGCTACCCTTCCTCACACGCCATGCGGCTGTAGACAGCCGCCCTTCTCGCATTCCCTTCCATGTCGCCGCGGAAAGGGCTGCAGATAAAAACCTTCTTACGCATCAGCGCCTCCATCCTTTCTTCATTTTCCTGTCATGTGCCGCTTTCGCGGCTTCGTAGGCTTCCACTTCCTTCTCGATCTGCATCAGCTTGGCAGCGAGGCTTTTCGCCACGATGCTGATCGCCTGCAGGATGCCGATAAGTTCCTGTGATTTTTCCATAGGCTCCGTTCCCTCCTTTCCTGCCGTTTTGGAAGGCTCCCAAAATATACCCTCCTAAAAACCGTAATGACATTTTTTTGGAAAGTGGCGAAGGAAAACAGGAAGAAATTTATAAACCGTTCGACAAACATACGGAAATATGCCGGATTATTCCGTATGCCGTCAGATAATGTCATTTATGCACATCAAATCCCCTGTCCTCGAAAAACAGGCGCAGCTTCTCCAACACCCTGTCCCTGCGGCTGACAAGCGTCCTCCTGTTCTCTTTTTTCATCCGGGCAAACTCAGCCACCGGCATTTCCTCACCGACCACCCTGACAGCCAGCTCCCTTTCCTCCGGAAGGAGCGCATCCAGGGCTTCCCCCAGGATTTCCAGCAGTTCCCTTTTTTCAATGACCGCATCCGCACCTTCCACCTGCGGGCCTTCATCCTCCTGCCCTTCCGTAAGCCCGTCCTTCCATCCCTCGTAGGATTCTTCCGTGTAGCCGTTCTGCTCCATTGCCTCACGGTTCCGCTGTTCCTTTTTCTTCATCCGCCACCACGGGCGGTAATACCTCTGGTATTCCTCTTCCGTGACATCCATTGTGATTTCTTCATTCCCTGACTTGACTGTGATTTTCCTAAAAGACATAAGGCGTTCCTTTCTTTACGCCTTCGTAAAGCCAGAAACGCCTTGATGCAGATATGGGACACACCCGGCAACGAAAAAAGGCCGGAGTAAGCTACTTGAATCTCTAGCTTTACTCCGGCCATTCGGTGACTCGTTGTTTAAGCGGTCCCACTCGCTCGGTCGTAAACATTATTCTGTTTACACTGGATTTGTCATGCCGCCGGCATGATGATCTTTACTATTTTTCCGCAGTGCGGGCATCTGAGCCTGAAAACGACTTCAAAAGCCCTGTCGCGCCTGACGTCCAGCACCCTCCGGCTGCATACCGGGCATACACCTGTTTCCATCATATGGCTTCCTTTCCCCGTTTCCCGTATGCCGGGGAAACGTGTTTCCAATATTTTCCATCCATGTTACAAAGTATTGCCCGGTTTTTATTTCCTATACAGTTTTGCAATAAAAAGGCAGCCGGATTTTTAGCGTTCCCGGCTGCCCTTATGTATGCATTATTCTTTTTTTGGTTCCCATACTGCCGTGACAAGGTTGTTGCATTGGGGGCATTTCGTTGTGATCTCCACCTTTCCGGGGGAATCCGTCCCTATGTCCAGCAGACGCCCGCCGCATCTTGGGCATCTTAACTGTTCCATCGGGTATTCATCTTTTTCAGGAATCATTTTCCACCCTCCTTTGGCTGTTTATGCCGAAAGGGAACCGGGCAGATAATCCCGGTCCCCTTTTCTTTTGTCGCCCAGGGGCGAGGGGGTTCTCCCGCAATGCCCTTCTTTGCATCTCCACGGCATACGGCAGCCCTTCCGGTCACTGCCTGCCGTTTTCATCTTTCCCTTTCTTCTTTACTGCCACGAACACTCCTGCACCGATAGCGGCTGTCAGCAGGAGGATCACTATCATAATCCACCATACCGCGCCTGTCTGCCCGGTACCCGGATTTTCCGGCACACTGCTGTTCTCCGCCGTCCCGTCCCCGGCTTCCCCATCGGTTCCTTCCGGCTGTATGGGTTCCGCAGCGCCGTCTCCTTCTTCCTGTTCCCCGTCTATCGCGATCACATAATCGGACGCATGGGTGAATGCAAGGGATACCGTGCCGTCCTCTGCGATCTGGTCTTTACAGATAAATTCAAGCTCCCCTGTGCTTTCGTTGTAATAATACAGGCTTGCCGTGTATCCGGCGTTCTCTTTGCCAAGATTTATGGAAAGTACCGCCGTAAAGCCGAACTCCCCTTCATAGGCGAGGCTGATCTGGATGCTGTAATTCTCCCCGGTGACATTGTTAATAATATCAACCGGCACAGTCTTTACGCCCGTCTTTACGGAAAAATCAATGTCGCCCGCCTTGTCGGTGGTGATGTTCTTCCCGTCCACGCTCCAGAGGATGCCGCTGCCCATGTCGAAGGTGATGGTGATGTCCTTTCCCTTAATGCTGTCAAATATATCTCCCGGAACCACGGTGGAACCGTTCATATCCACGTTGATAACGCTGCCTTCCTCTGCGTTTTCTTCCTCGGCGCGGATGACCTCCCAGCCAATCTTGCCGTCCGCTCCCTTGATGAATGGCTGTTTTGTCCCCTGTGCGGGTGTCCCCGCGCTGCCGCTGCCCGGAGTAGTTCCCGGCCTTACTGTATTTCCGGTTCCCGGATTTACGGGCGTTGTCCCTGTTCCCGGTGTGGCTTCGTTACCTGGATTTGTATTATCTGCTGGCGGGATCACGGGTATCTGCGGCGTATTGCTTCCATTGCCCGGATTTGTACTGTCACCTCCGCCGCTGCCCTGTCCGCCGTTATTTTCATTGTCCCCGGAATTTCCGCCACCATTATTACCGGAACCGCCCGAATTTCCACCATCACCCGAACCGCCGCCATTGTTTCCGCCGCTGCTGTTGCGGGTGTAGTTCGCCTTTACGGTCACTGATTTTGCGGGCATGGTAAAAGTTGTGGTCTTTGCTTTGCTGTCGGCAAAACCAACGCCGTCTTCGCTGCTCCAGCCGGTAAAGGTATAGCCGCTTCTGTCATTTGCCGTGACCGTCACGGTGTCCCCCTCGGCATATTCGCCGCCGCCCGTGCCATCCGTCACGGTGACGGTGTAAAAGCGTTCCACGATATTCAATGTGCCGTTCACATAAGTGATATGATAGCTTTCGCTGTTTCGCAGCGTGCCGCCGTTTATCACAATATCATATTTTCCAAGGGTGTCCGTATTCTGTACACCGGCTATTATGGAAGGGGCTGTCGTAAAGGTATCGCCGTTCACCAGGCCGTCCGCCCGGTAAGTAAATGCAGGCATGGGATTCCCCCTCACAACCGTCTTGCTGTCAGCCCTCACCGTGAGCGCCTTCTTCGCAACCGTGACATTCCTGCTTGCGGAAGCCTCGTTGTATTTGTCATCCCCCTCTTTTATGGCGGTGATGGTGGCTGTGCCTGCCCCCACAATGACTGCCCTGCCGTCCTCTATGCGGATCACATCCTCATCAGAGCTTTCATACCTGACCGCGCCGCTGCCGTTTCCTCCGGTGGTCTTAAGGGTGACAGCAGCATCGCCATAGGTCTTTGCCCCGATTGCATCCAGGGCGAAATCCTGCTGGTTCTGCTTCGCCGCATCAAAGGTAAACTCCCGGCTTACAGCTTCCTTATAATTGCTGTCGCCTGCATAAACCGCCTTTATGGTATACGTTTTATCCAGAAGCCCATCCCATGTGTAAGAGGCTGTGCCATTACTTAACGTGGCTGCCCCTATCTCCACTTCCGTACTGCCCGTGCAGTCTATGAAGGTTACCGTCCCTGTGGGGAAAGCGCCTGCGCCTGCCTTTGCCACGTTCACGGTAATCGCTGACTGCCGATCGTCTTTGCTGCCGGAGACCGCTGCCGTGATGCTGACTGCAGGAACCGCTTTTTCTACTTTGACTGACACCTTTTGGGTCGTATCTGTGATTGTTTCATAGTTTTTCTTCGTTTCTCCACTTGCCGTGAATACCACCGTATAGCCAGTATTATCCACAGCCGGTACCATACTGCCGTTTTCCCATGCAAATGTCCCGTACTCCGTACTGCCTCCGGTCAGGGCACTGTCAGATAATTTCTGCCCGTAGGCGATACTGCCTGCCGTAGGATAAGTAATAGCCGGTGCAGGCGCTTTCTCTATCGTAATCTTCCCTGTTGCCGTTGCCGCTTTGTAATTGTCGCTCTCCGCTTTGGTTGCGGTGACTGCCACGGTTCCCACTCCGATGATGGTCGCCTGGTCGCCGTTTACCATAAGTACGCCGTTATTTTCAGGAACCCGGTAAAGGACTGCGCCGTCCCCACTTCCTCCGGTGGTGGACAGGATGAATGTTCCGTTCTTTTCATACTGCGTTGTCACTGCCGTGGCTGCAAAATCTTTCTGTTCCGCCTTTTCTATGGAGAATGTTTTCTTTATCTCAAAACTGTAATTTTCTTTGCCTTTGACAGTGACGGTGGCAGTATCCGTACCAGCATTGATGTTATTGGCATAGGTTACGCCATAGTCTGTCTCCGCCAGCTTTGTGCCGTCCAGCGTAACGGTAACTCCGGGTTCACGAGGATTGCCATCATAGATCAGCCTCTCCGTACCTGCCAGGGCAACAGACAACGTGGAACCGCAGGCACACCTACTGTCAGTGTAGCTGCAATTTTCTTCGTCCCATTTCTTGCCGCAGGCAAGGCAGGTCTGCTGGTGGGTGGTGGTGCTGGTGGCATGGGTGTACTCACAGACGCCCTCGCCGGTATGGTTGCACTTCTTCACCGTCACTGTGCCGGTCAGCGACTTATTGCCCAGCACACCCGTAAAGGGGGTTGTGCCGCTTTCGTCAAAATAGGCGTACCGGGTGTCGCCGCTGTGGGCCAGCAGATTGCCGAGGGTGAGAGATCCGCTTACTATACTAATCGCCCCCGCCGTCCCGGAGTATGTTCCGCCTGAGAGCTGGACCGACTGTGCATTGTTGACAGCCAATCCACAACCGCCGCCTGTGTTTCGTATGGTTACATTTTCGTTGACAACGGATAAAGATGCGTTCGCTGAATTGATATACACCCCTTCACTATACAGTTGTTTACTGGTAAAAGTTCCGCCCTCCAGCGTAACATTCCCTGCCACAACAATAGCCTGTTTATTCGTAGAAATAACCTCTCCTGCACCCTGAATGGTCAGATTTGCGTTACTCCAAATGCTGATAGCTGTGCCATAAGTGCAGGTGATGGTATGCCCACCCAGGTCCAGGTTGCAGGTGATTTGGATGTCGAGTACTGGTGTTCGCGTCACATCCTTCAGCAGCGTAATGGTCGCGCCATCGTTTTCCGTTTTGAACGCATCGTCCAAATTGCCCACATAGGTGGTGGTGCTGCCATTTTCAATCTTCGCTACGGCGGAGATGCTGACATCCACCGTCCCCGCGCCGTCCGCCATATTGTCATTCCCAACGAATTTCGCCGTCAGGGTGATTCCCGTACCTGGGCCTCCTGCCGCAACCAGCACATCGGCGGCGCTGACGGTCATGGTGTAGGTGCCGTCCGCACCTTTGTCTGCGGGAGCGGACACCTGCGTATCACCCACAAACACCGCCATCTGGCCCGCGCCCGGCCCGGTGAAGCTGGCCGCAAACATAGCGGAGTTGGCCGGAGCCTCCCCGGTTGCGGTGGGCGTGGCCTTGACGGTGATGGTGTCGCTGGCGGTGAAAGTAGTAGTCTGCGTGTCGCCGTTGTAGGTTTTTACCGCGCCGTCAAGCGTCGTGCCGGACTGCTGGAGCGTGATGGTTTTCGTGAAGTTTTTTGTATTGTCGCTTTCGTTCGTATAAGTAGCGGTATAGTGCAAATCGTCCGTCTTGCTGACCGTCACCGACCAGCCTCTGACCGTAAAGGTCTGGCCGCAGATGGTAACGCCGCCGTTGATCGCAACCGCTTCGGTGAGTTCAGTAGTCCTATCCTCCCCATTATAATAGAAATCGGTGGGGACAGAGATCATATCCTCCGTCAAATTCTCAGTGGTAAACGCCCCGCCGCCGGAGAGGGTGCCGCTCCCGGACAGGCTGGCCCCGGCGGGGATGTTCAGGGAGTAGTCCGCAGGGACGTTGTAGCTCCCGTTAAAGGTCACAGTACCGCAGACCGTCCCCACGCCATTCTCAAACACGATGCCGGTGGTTTTCTCGACAGATCCACCGCTGGCGTTCCCGCCGTTGCCGATGGGAGCGCCTTTGTAGTTTGCGTAATAGACATCTGTTGGACTGCTGGCGTCCACAATGCCGCCGTTAATGGTGACGCTGCCGGTGCCGCCGGTACAGCCATCATAGGTGTTTTGATACCCACCGCCGCCGCCAATGCCTGCGGCATAGTTTCCTCCAACAGCGGTCACTGTGCCGCCGCTGATGGTGACGGTGCCATCGCCACTCTCGCTGCCACCGCCGCCTCCAATGCCCGCACCCAAATTGCCACCTGTGGCGTGTACCATCCCGCCGTTAATTTGGATATTGTTTCCCGCACCGCCGTTGCCATTGTTACCCGCACCGCCGCCGATGCCCGCGCCGCCACCTTGGGTTCCCTTAGATGTTGCTGTGACATTGCCGCCGTAGATGGTGATACCACTGCCGTCTCCGCCGTTTTTACCATTTCCTCCGCCACCACCGCCAATACCTGCGCCAGTGCTACTTCCTTCGCCGCTGTTGGCGGTGATCGTGCCGCCGTAAATCTCGATGGTGCCGCTGTTGCCGCCATTTCCAGAACTGGTGGTACTGCCGCCAATACCTGCGCCGCCATAATTAGGATTACCAAAATTATTATTCGCAACGCCGCCGGTGGCGTTGATTATGCCGCCATGAATGGTAATGCTGCCGCTGTCAACGGAGGAGGTGCTGCCGCCGATGCCCGCGCTGGCATTACCGCTATCGTCAGTCATGCCGGTGGCGTTCAGCGTGCCGCCATTTTTGGACTGGGCGTAGATGGTCAGGCTGTTGCCGTCCGTCACCACAATGCCCTTTGCCGCTGTGAGGGTACAGCCGTCCGTCAGGATCAGGTTCACCGCGCCGGTGACGGTGATGGGCTGGTCAATGGTGACGGTGCCGCTGACCGCGTACCAGCCCGCAGTCCATGTGACCGCCTCGGCGCTGTTTTCAACGAGGGTACAGGTTTCGGTCTTGCTCTCATAGGTCACTTGGCTGCCGTCCCAGGACGCCTCTTGATACTCGACAGATTCCGTTATTGGGGCAGGGTCGTTGGCCCCGTCCAGCGCCCCTTGCAGCTCGTAGCAGCGGGAAAGGTCGATCTGCTCCTGTTCGTCCTCGGTCAGCATTGAAAACAAAGCGAGGATTTCGTCAAGCTGCGCCCGCACCTCGTCCGCATTATCCTCCGTCACTTTATCCGGCAGGGCGGCGATCAAGTCCTCGATGGGGCAGATACGGCACTCATAAGTACACGGACTTCCTTCACTGTCCTCCGATTCCGGCTGGTAGCCGCAGGCATCGTCATGTTCCTGATGATGCTTGCAGATGCCGGTACCTTCCGGCTGTTTTGTATCTTCTTTTTCAGCTTTCCCTTTGCAGTCCGACAGGTCGGCATTCTCTGCGCCGCAGACAGGACATTCCTTATTGACACGCCCGCCCTCGTTGCCGCTGCTTTCTTCGCAGGGTTCCTCACAGATACATTTCTCCTGTCCGTTATCCGGTTTTCCTGCCGGTTCTCCATCCGGCTCTTTTGTTTCATCTCCGGTTTCCGTTCCCGGCGTTTCGGCTTCCGAATTATTCTCTTTCCCATCATCTTCCGATATCCCGCCATTGCAGATTTCACAAATAAAGGTGCAGGGCGTTCCCGGTGTTCCCACCCGGTAGCCGCAGGAATCGTCATGCTCATGCTGACAGTCCGGTTCCTTTGTGATACATCCGCTGTCCCCGCTGCAGGAATGGCTGCATTCCGTGGGCTGTTTTTCCTCTGCGTCAGCGGGCGTTGCCTCACTTTCCGATGCATTGTCCGCCGGATAGCAGCTTTCTGCATGTTCGTGGATACAGTCCTCCACGATTCTATAACAGTCCTCCGTATGCTCATGGGTACACCCATGCCCCGGTTCCGCCTCTTTATAGCCGCAGTCCGGCGTATGCGACCTGTGGTGTGTACACAGACCGCCCCCGCTATTCTCCGAGGCGGATACGGCAGTGCTGGCAAAAGGCACCATCTGGAAAACCAGTGCCATCGCCAGCAGGATTCCCAACGCACGGTGTATTTTCCGCACATTTGTTCTCTGCTTCCATGTAGTATTTCCAAACCATTTTCCCATAATATATGACTCCTTTTTATCTTCAAAGGGGCGTCCCCTCTTATAAAATCCCTAAATTCCTTGCCGCCAGCACTGCGTCCGCCTTGCCGGACACGCCCAGTTTCCGGTAGTTCTCCTTCGCATGGTACTTCACCGTGGCCTCCTTCATGGAAAGTTCCTGGGCGATCTTCCCCACACTCTTTCCCTCCGCCTGTAACCGAAGGACGGATAACGCCGCCTCACAGAAGTCCGGCGCTTTCGCAAGCTGCCCTTTTAAGTACACCGGGTAGCGCACCGCCACCTTCCCCGTTTCCCCCATCAGCCGGGAAAGCCACTCTTTGTCCGGTATCTCCTTTTCCAGAAAGCTCTTCCCCGCCGCCACAAACAGCTCCTGCACCGCCGCCCCTTCCTCGCTGATAAGGCGGATAAAGCGATAGCCGCAGGCTTCCTTCAAAGCGGAGAGGAATTCTTCCTTCCACGCCCCGCCCGTCCGGTATTTCGCTATGGCACTGAGGAGGCACACTTCCATGCGGACATAGGTGCGCCTGCATTTCTCCGTGTAATAGCGCAGCTTCTCCAGCAGTGCCTGTGCTTTTAAATATTCCCCAATGGAAAGGTAGCAGCGCACCTTCGTAAGGTAACGGTAACGCTCCATGACACAGAACTCCCTGTCCTCGTCCGGGGCCTGCGCCATCCATGCCGACACTGCTTCTTTATCCCCCTGGTAGAGCGCAAGGCGGCATCGTAACGCCCCTATGTTGGGAAGGAGCTGCACCGCCCCCTGCCCCCTGACACCCTTTTCAAAAGAGGCAAGCACTTCCGCCGCCGTCTGGATTTCCCCCTGCAGGGTGTCAAGCCGCACCTGTAAGCCCACGGCGGCAAAGGCGATCTCTATCATGCCGCCGCCCTCCGCCTCCATCTTCGCGCGGGCAAGGAGGGTTAAGACCTCGTAGGCGTCCTCCCCTTTTTCATAAAAGCTCTCACCCAAAGCGGCCTTCACAAGCCCTTTCCCGTACCGGCCAAGCACCCGCTCCACCAGCTTCCCGATTGTCGCCGCCAGTTTCCTGTCCTCCCGGCTCCAGTGGCAGAAGTCCTTGCCCCCGTTCATGGTGCTGGGGTAATTACTTGTGACGGAAAACTCCGGCAGGCTCATGCCCCGGTCAAAAATCAGGGCAGGCATCCTTTTCATAATATCAATCATGTCTGCGCTCCCCCGGTGGGGCAGGGCGATATCAAGGTAGGCAAGGCGGCTTACAGCCTCCCGCTTCTGCCCGCCCTTCGCGGTGGATGCAAATTTTTCCAGCTTCCGGTACCAGTATTCGCTTTCCTTCTCCTGCATCATCAGGGAATAGAGCATGCTCATCCCCGCCATCAGCACGGGGCTTTCTTCCAGTTCCCTTTCTTCCATCTGTAAATAATAACGGCGCAGCTCAAAGTAATGGCCGTTGCCGGGATTGAGGCGGGCGTTCCGTATCAACAATTCCCTGATCCGCTCTTTCTTCCCGCACTGTTCAAACATGGCAAGGGCGGGCACGATCTGCCCCTGCATCTCGTAATACAGCCCCGCGTTGTAGGCATGGTCTGCCCGCTCCTGTGAGCTGTATTCCTTTGCCGCCCTTCTGCGCAGCGCCCGGATAAGCTGCGGGCGCAGGCGGTAGGTGCCGTCTTTGCAGGAAAGGAAGTTCCCGGTTTCTGCTGCCCGCTCCAAAAGCTCCGGCGCATGACGGTTTCCTGTGACCATTTCCGCAAGGGGCAGGGTAAACTCATCGGTGACGCTGACCTGCACTAAAAATTCCAGTAAATCCGAATCCCACTGCACCATCACATGGCTTTCCAGGTATGCGGCGAAAGCCTCCACGATTTCCTCTGCCATCTCCGGGCCGGGGCGCATGCCCTCCAGCATCTTCAGGGCGGTGTGCCGCACTGTATAGGCGTTGCCCTGGCTCCTTACTGCCACGAATGCCACTTCTTCCTCCGTGGCAGTAAGCCCCTGCGAATCCATGTAAGCGGAGATTTCCTTCTCCCCAAGCCGCAGGTCATCCTCCGTGATGACGAGGAAACCGCCTTTGATATAAAGCGGCATCAGCCATGCCGGTATAGGGCTGCGGCAGATCAGGATGAGCCAGATGTCCTGACGTCCCGCAAGGGAAAGGACAGCCTTCCGCCCCTCTGCGTTTTTCAGCAGGTGCATATCATCTACTACCATGACCGTCCGAGGCTGCGCCTCTTTTTCCTTCCCGGAACTATGTGACGCTGCCTCCTGTGCTGTTTCCGCCGTCTCCATAAGCCCTGCAGCGTCTTCCGCACAGGAAATATAATGGTATCTGCGCCCTGACAGGTACTGCCTTACCAGCTCCGTTTTCCCATAGCCGGTTGCCCCGTAAATATAGACTGCCTGGCCCAGCCCCTTTGCCACACGCAGCTTTTTTAAGGCGGCCTCCGGCGCTATGTATCCTTTATCCAAATGTCCTTCTCCCTCCACAAATCTAAGTCAGCCACGCTCTGCGTGCCATCCTTGGATTAAAAGAAGCCGTTTAAGAGACATGGGGATACCCATGCCTCTTAAACGGCTTTGTCATTTCTGCATATGTAAAAATAGTAACGGGGTAAAAAAGGGCGCAGCTATGCTGCTTGCTTGCTTGCTTGCTTGCTTGCTTGCTTGCTTGCTTGCTTGCTTGCTTGCTTGCTTGCTTGCTTGCTTGCTT
>RAYM01000056.1 GCA_003611805.1 bacterium 1xD42-87
AACAGATTGTACGCTTTACCCATATTTTTGCAACCCCTTTTTCGTATATTTTCTATGCTGCGGACATATCGTGAATCCACAGATATGCCTTATTTTACGCCATTTCTTCCGTTATGTCCACTCTCCAAACGGATAGTCTGGGCCACTTTTTTCGGTTTTTTTCAAAAAAATTTTTTACGCCTTTTTCTGAATGATTTTTCTGTTTATTGCTTTCCTCACAGACTGCCTTTATAATAGACCTATCACACAGGAGGAGGAAAAGTATGTTCACTTTTGAAGATTTCAAATCATTAGCCGGGATAACGGACCGTGACGAACTCATGACCGCCGTTGCACAGGTTCCCGAAGAGGATTTACGGACAGCCCTCTTTTTTACGCTCCTTGCATGCGTCAAAAACATAGAAATAAATAATGAATTATGGAGACGGGAACATGAGCGCGCAAATAGGGCGGAAGCAATGCTCAAATCTAAATTCCCTGACGACTGACAGGAACATGGCAGGCTCCGGGCATAAAAAACGGGACAGCTTTTTTCTCGTTTCGACAATACCCTACACCCTTTTTCCTTTCCGCCCTATATTATCGCGGAAACCAGCGGCTTTTGCGTGAAAGTATACTTTTGCCTGATAGTTACCCTTTTTACCCCAAGGGTAAATTCACCTCCGACAGCGGAAAACAAAAAGCGACATTTTCTCTGATTGACCGGGACAGCTTTTCCACATATAATGAAATCCGTAGCAGGGAAAAAACGGAAAAGACAGGAGGACATCCCATGAAATATACCTTGTACCGTTCCTTCGGGAACCTTGATAATGATGTCAGGAAGCACGAACTGGCCGCCGTGGAATATGCCCCGGACATCTACGCTGCCACGGATGCCCTTGTCCGCGCCGTGGCGGACGACCTCGCCGGTATGCCGGAATACGCCGGGTGCGAGACCACCTCCTTTGCGCCGGAGCCTGTGCAGCCCTACCGCAAAGTGAAGCGTTACAGCTATGTAATGACGGGGCAGGTTATTCCCCCAAACGCGCCGGAAAATATTCTCATTGAATACGGTGTGGTTGAGGGAAACGAATAGCGGCGGCCTTACATAAGGGGCAACAAAAAAACAGGGTATGCGCTTTCCCTTACTCCGCGCATACCCTGTCTGTTTTCCTATTGACAGAATATTCATTAAAATAACAATATCGCCAAATTTCAACAGCATTTTTCTACAAACAGGCGAAACTCCATACTTTCACGCAAAACTCGATACTATCACGGAAACTCCCGACTTTTGCGTGATAGTATAAAACACCGCCCTATCGCCACCTTTTCAGCGGCATCAAAAACGTAAAAAATAGGGGCCCACCACCCACCGTGATGAACCCCACCAAGCCTTAAAACCCTTGATTTTAAGCCATTCTTCCATACTTTTGCCTGCGAGTACCAAAATTCCTATGGCATCATTTGGAAATAGCCGCCTGGGCCGCTGTTAGACTTAGCGGACTTTTACCCATTTACCGCAGATGTGATAAACGGGGTTCAACAAATCGCGTTCTTACCAAACACACAGTACCTTTCCATTTCGCCAATGATTCCCCAGCATTTATGCAAAATCCAGCATAAAATAATTTCAGTGGACTATTCTTTTTTATCAACATATTTTTATGTGTCAAAGATAAAATTTTATGGTTTTTTCATCATTTTTGCAAAAATTTATATTTCTTCGGTTATCCGTTAATTCATATCCGCTTGATGAAGGGTTTTCCTAAAAGTTCTACTATCTCCTACCGCCCAAAGTCATTTTCCAATTATATTTTTCTTTTACTCCTTGTAATTTCACTTTAAAATTCCCCCATCCATTTCCCAGAGGCTGCATTTGAACACTCTCAATAATACTAGCTAAGCCATTCTTTTCCAGAAAACTATTATAATCTACAGATTTACTCTGAACAGTTTTTTCATAGGTTCCTTTTACAGATAATTCAATGATACCAATCTCTTCCAAATCTATATTCTTTATGCTTTTTACAATTTTTAATGCTTCTAAGCGGTATGATAACTCTGTTTCATAATCCTTTTGTATTCCAAAAGTTCCTCCCAAATCCACAAGCAGTCTCGCCAATTCCATTTGTATGGATTGATTATTCTTATATTTTCTCCATATTTTAGCTACCTTTTCCAGATAATTAGCCGCCAAAACACAATCCATATGATTACAAGGTAACCATTTATATGTCTCTCCAATAATCCTATATATCTCCGCCAATTCTAATGAATCTTCTGAAAATACTTCTTCAAACAATGTTAAAACCTCTTCACATTTATCTATTACAGCATTTCTGGAATCAATCAAACTCTGGAAATCTTCCACATCCGGCACACTACAAGAACTTCTCTTCATCTGGAATGAATTATATAATTTTATAATAATATTTATACTTTCTTTACAGAGGTCTTGCATTTCTGGAAGAGCATATGCGAATGTATTGGACAATCCTTTCGGCAAATCTGACATATACTTTCTTTTTATATCTACGCTTTTTAGAAAACATTCTAATGCATAATCGTATCTCGGAGTCTCGTATCCATTCCAGAATAGTTTCCCCATTTCTAATTGCACTGTAGCATATTTATCGCAATTTTCACCAATATTATTCTCTATCAGATAAGCAAGCTTTTCATAAAGCCTTAATGCTTCTTCTACATGTTTCTTGTTTGCAAGAGCCACAGCTTCTGCAAACAACTCCTTCATTTTAGCTTTTGTTCCGATATCGCAATAAGCCTCCCGTAAAACCATCTCATCCCTAAACCATCTATTCGATTCTGTATAATTCTTCTTAACTCTATATATTTCACTAATTTCATGGCATAAATAAATATCTGGTCTAAAATCCGCCTTTCCATACTCGTCAAATTGTTTTCTATGCGTTACACAACTCAAATAAACCTCTAAAACCTCATTTGAAAAAAACCTTTTGTATAAGATAACGCTTTCGCCAATTGAAAATAGACTTTCCAAGTCCACTCTTTTGCATCATTTCTCAATATTTCCCTTAATATAGTGACAGCCTTCTGATATTGTTCCATCAAACAATAGACCACTCCAATTTCATAATCGATTTTCAAACAGTATTCACCATCACTTGCCTTTTTACGTGCTTTAACAAGAATCTTCAGTGCAGCTTTATGCTTTCCTCTATCAGCAATCCTCTCTGCAATTTCAATTACATCCTGCTTTTCTTTCGTAATAAATGCTATAAAAAGAGCAAAAAATATAATGGACAAGAATACAATAACCGAAACTTTAATAGCTGTTATTTTATTCAGCATGGCAAAAATTACTGTAAAAACTAATCCTGCGCCAATGCTAAGAAAATAATACAATGGATTTGCAAGATTTTTTTTCAGACTTTCATACAATAAAATCATCCCATTATCCCTCCAAACAATGCACTCAAGATTACCGCCTGTGCCGCTGTTAGATTTTGATGACTTTTACCCCACTCTATTTTTCAATTCGACAAATTGCGCTTTTGCCGTGCCATGCTATTTTACCCGGTACTGCTCGGCTTCCTTGTCCGTAAGCGGTCTGCCTAACGCCTTTACCGCATCAATCATTTTGCGCCACTCATAACGCTTTCCGTCTGACGGTTCCGTCAACCTGCCGTCTTTCGCATAATCCTCTATATCCTTTTCCATTCCAACATACCTACTCCCTACAAATGTTTCTTCAATAACGGCTTAAGATAGTTCTTTTTTAAGTCACGTACTGAGCAAAAGAATTCCTGCTCTGACCTCGAAAATGAGTTGGATTCTGCTTTTTCCGCAAGTAACTCCATCGTACAGATCAGGTCAGCCGCCTGAAACAATTTATAATCTACCGGCTTCACTTTGCGGAACTCTACATGGGCATAAAGCGTATTAAAAACAGAAGTCAGAATTTTGGTAAGTTCAATCTGGCCATTGTCATAATAGATTATAATGCGGTTAAACTGCTCCCAAAAATTCTGATGATCCTTAAGTATTCCTGCAATCGCTTTTGATATTCTCGCCGTTAACGTAATTACATCCGGGCATTCATCTTTTCTTATTTTTGCACAGACATAACGGAAATCCAATTTACGGGCAAAATTAAATAATGCATTAAAAAGTCGTTTTCGTTCTTCCATAAGGTCATTGGCATAAACGGATTCCCTGCGGATTAGCGGCCCCGTATGGATGGCGTGCTGCTTATATCCAATATTTGTCAAATGATTCTCCAAATCATCAATATTTTTGCTAATATCCACATCCTGATTATGTAAAACCATTGCAACCAGATAAAATGGCGCATGAAAATCATATGGCCCAAAATCGCCCGATTCATCTATAAAAACACTTAAAATCTTTTCAGCCATAGATTACTTCCTTCATCCCTCACAGATTTGCCTAACAAAAATAGCGGGGAAATTCCCCGCCGTTCGGTGGACCAGGGTCTTTCGACCAGCCCAATCAGTGATATCACTGACTTATTTATATGTTGATATTAACGGAAATATATCTCACTGTCAATGATGTTCAGAAAAATTTTATAAATAACTTTGCGTACTATTTTTCATAATATATCATAAAATGCCGGACGCTACAAGCGGTTTCCCGCTTTTTTATTTTTCCGCTTGCCAATTCCCAAATTCAGAGGTAATATCTGACACCACGAAAGGAGGGATTGGATGGAAAAAGAATCTGCATTGTACCAACTCATGGACACCCGCATGAACGGCATCATGAATGGCATTGTGAGCAGCGACGGGGAATATCAGGCGATCATCCGCAGATCAGACGAATATTCTGGCAAACTGGATGAGATGGAACTACCGAAGGAAGTCCGGCTGCTGATTGACCGCTATGTCAGTGAGCAGAACGCACTCGGCTCCCAGTATGGGATGCTCGCCTACCTGCTTGGGTTTTCCGACTGCAAGACCGTGTTCTTGGGGAAATGCCTGTCTACAGAACCACAACAGATGTCCTAAAAAATCATGAAAAAAGGGCTTGAAATGGTAGTTACTCATAAAACAGTATCAACCAACAAATTGAAATAGGGTAGCTGCCATACGGGGTGCAGAAAAAGGCGAGTGAGAAACAAAGCGTTTCTTGCCCGCTTTTTTCATGCTCTTTGTTACGCAGTAGGGGCTGAGAAAGCCTTGATACAAGCGGCTTTGCGGGTACGTTTTCCGCGCGGCAAGGGTTTTATACCCTTTCCCTCAAAAACGCCTTTCTACTGCGTAACAAACCTGTGGTAATTATCCGAGGGAGCATAGACCGCCTATCTTGGCTTTTCCAATGTTGGAAAAGCCTACATTGGATTATCCAACATTGGAAAAACCTACGTTGGAAAATCCAACGCAATTAAATAAAGATATAAACAACTAGAGAAATACCAAATACAGATTTAATCAAATACCCATTCCCTTCCTATCCTTTCCCTAATCTCTCTCATTTGGTGGCAAAGCAAAACGGCAGAGCCGCCGGAATGGAAAAGAACGGAATGGAAACGGCAATATAAAAATATCGTTTGTTATGTTACGCAGTAGAACCTCATTTTTAAGGGTGGGAGTATAAAAACCCTTACCCCTGCCCTTATCTTCTCTGTAATGCCGCTTAAATCAAGCAAGAAGCACACTCTATCGCGTAACATTCCATAATGGATAGAGAGCGTAAGCGGTTTATCCGATTGCGCTCTCTTGGCTGCCCAACAGCAAAGACAGGGAAAGCCGTCAAGGACACGCAAGCGTGCATTTTATCCTTGACGGCTTTTTCTGGCTTTGCTACTTCTTACCTGTCAAAACGGAATTGCAGGATAGCTTTGATAAGCTGTGCTTTCAAACGGTCTTGAATATCGTCGTTAATATGCCCGCGATAAGTAGACAGATATTTAATCCACGCTGTGTAATGCCGCAGTACCGCGTCTATGGCTTCCGGCTCGCCGGCAACAGCTTTCTCAATGGTTTCAAAGGGTATCAGTTTCTTATTCCTCATGTTTTGTTTTCTCCAGTTCTTTTCTTAACTGCTTCAATGCCGCCAGTTTCCAGTAGTTGACTGCACTTCTGCTTCTTTTGTATTCATTCCCGATTTTTCTTTCGCTGTAACCGAGGAAGAAATTCATCAGCAGAACAGTACGCCTTTGTTCTGACAGGTTAGCTAATGCGTCGGCTAACCGTTTACTTGTAACGACGACTTCTTTCCCTTGCACGACAAAAACAGTCGGCTTCTCATAAACATACTGCTCAAAATAGTTATCGGTTGCAAACGGTTCAAAAGACGTTTCCGACATCAGATAGTCAAGTGATACTTCATGCTTCTGTTTCCGTCCCAAATCGCGGTACGCGCTGATTGCCGCATTGCGGAGAACGATTTTACAGAACGCGGCAAAGGCATATTCGATATGCTCCATAAATTGTTCGGAATACCTCATTTTCTCATCACCCCCTTTCCTCCCAGTAGGGGGCTATTACAACAAACGCCCATGCAGGCATAAAACCGCATAGGCGTTTGGTAATATGAGTTATTTAAGTAATTATGATGATTTGTGTGTTCATCTCTATGACCGGAATATGCCGTTGCAGAAAATAGGATTTTTTTGACAATCTGCTATTCGTGATAACTGTAATCAACATGACGGCTACCTCCCGAAGCCGCCATAATAAAACAGCGGCTTAGTCTAAGCCGCCGCATTAAGAGCATACAAGTACGTCTGCTGGACGACGGCTTTTTTCTTTTGCCGTCGTCCAGCAGATTTACGCAGATGTTAAATTGTTGACTTCAAGAGTATTTCTTCAAATCGCTGTAAATTCGACAATTAAAGCTGCTTTTTATTGAAAAGGCGAATGGCAATCAACACCCCCAAAATGGATAAGGAAATGGAAATAACAGCAGGTATCATAAATTCTGCCGGAACAGCTTCGCCGGAAATCAAATCTATATTTTTTGAAGTTAAAATGAATGGATTGAATTTCGCAATCGGTTCTATCATTCCGAGTAAGGATATTATGGCGACAATGCCGCCTGTAAAGAGTATGCTTGTAAAAGTTTGTTTGAATATCACGCACCCAATCATTAAAATACTCAAATATAGAAAGCCGACTATCCAAAGTGAAACTGCCGCGAAAGCAACATTTGAAAGGTGGTTATCATTCCATAAAAGGGCTGTATAACCGTATGTAGAAGCATATCCAATCCAATAACTGATTGTCATAAGCGCGGCGGCTACCGTATATTTCGCAAGGATAACAGCTTTACGGGATAATCCTTTCGTAACCATTAAAACCAAGGTTCCTTTGGAATATTCATTTGACAGACAACTTCCAAACAAAATGATAAATGCACTGAAACCAACGCCAGAAATGTTCTTGTAAAATTGTTTCCATGCGTCCAAAGCGACTGGTTCAGAGGTCATTTCCATATCTGCGGCTAAAGCCGATAATATTTCCGGCGTAAACTTTGCGAGAAATGCACTCATAATACCAAAAATCAGAAAGACTGCGAACAGAATAAGGAAACGATAGTTCTTCATATTTTCCGTAAACTCTTTTTTTATAAAAGCAATATATCCACTCATTTCACTACCTCCAAAAACAGGCTTTCAAGGGACGGCTCCATAAGTTCTATTTTTACGGGACAAATCCCTGTTTCCGCAAGTACACGAAACAATAATTTTTGCACACTTACCATATCTCGACTATGCAAAATAAGTTCCCTGTTATTTTCTTCGGAATGAAGTAGCAATGGCTCTATGGATTTTTGTTTTTTGAAAAGCTGTAAATCTTGATCCGCCGAAAATTCTAAAAGCAAGCTGTCATGTCCATGTAAAGCCTTAATTTCTGCAAGTGTTCCAGTAACAGCGATTTTTCCCTCATTCAAAAAGGCTGCATGGTCGCAAATGCGCTCCACATCAGAAAGAATATGCGTGGAAAACAACACCGTTGTCGTTCCGCTGATTTTATAAAGAATATCCAAAATCTCTTTTCTTCCTACGGGGTCAAGCGCACTTGTCGGTTCATCACAAATCAGTAATTTGGGCTGTGTGAGCAATGCCTGTGCAATTCCTAATCGTTGTTTCATACCGCGAGAAAATCCGCCGATTTGCTTTGTTACATCGTTTAGACCGACAAGGGAGAGAAGTTCATCACTTCTTTTTGAAATTTCGGTTTTTGATAGACCAATGACTTCTCCGCATAGCTTTAGATACTGTATCGGCGTCATATAGTTATAAAATTCCGGAACGTCCGGCAAATATCCAATATATTGATTTGTCCTTGTCTGTCCAAAACAAACAGGCTCATTGCAGACATGGATTTCTCCCTTGTCGGGCTGTAACAGTCCCAATACCATTTTCATAGTTGTTGTTTTGCCAGCACCATTTTTCCCTATGAAGCCAAAGACACTTCTCTCTGGAACAGACAGATTAAGATTGTCAATGATTGTCTGTTTTCCAAAACTTTTTGATAAATTTTGTATTGTGAGGACGTTCATTCGTTCTCCCCCTTTCCAAAGACAAAATAAATAATCGGTCCAAAGAGTAAGAGGACCACGGCAATTACAAGCCACATGGTTTTGTTTCCGAAACGATAGCGTGGGTGTCGCAGAATGTGTCTTACCGCCGCTACTGCAAGAATAATGTCTACCAACAGAATGGGAGCTAGTAAAGGCATAATTTCAAATAATGTGTTCATTGTTTTTCCTCCTGTATTTTATCGTTTCAATAATATTATCATAATGATAATATAAAGTCAATAGAAACCGTCCCTCTGGTTTGGGACGGTCATTTTATTTATCTGTATTTTCTGCCGGAGATACGATTATGCCTATCGTCCGCAGCTTGCGCTCCGAATTGGGTTCATTACTTTTTACTGCGTTGATTATTTGAGAAATATTTTTTATAAGAGAAGTCAATTCATCATCAGACAGATATAGCGGGGAAAGAGAAAATCCCGTCATATCTTTTTTGATATTGATATTCGGAGAGTGGCAATATTCTTGAAACTGTTTTGCAAACCCAATGAAATATTGCATGAAATACTGCATATAAAGTTCGCCGGAATTTTTCTCGACGATTGTTTCTATAACGCTGATGAGGTTATGTGCCAACGAATAAGTTTTTTCTACCGTACCGCGCACCTGTGTTTCTTCCACCACCTGTAAAATACCGTCGCTTAACATTTTTTTGAGATGCCGGTATAAGGTAGCTTGGGGAATGTCGGTATAAATATCGGCTAACTGTTTTGCAGTTGCTTTCCCCTTTGAATGTATTTCAAGCAGTAACTTACATTTCACCGGATTTGTAATGCACTCCATAAGCCTACCTGTCATCTTTCACCCTCCTGCGTTGATATATGAAAATATTATCATTTTGATACTAAAAAGTCAATCGACACTTTGATATAGCGCAATTAAAAATATGGAATATTTTTCGGTGTATGTTTGGCATTTTCGGCGCGTTTCCCGTAGTAGGAAGTAGGAAAAAATATTTCTTAAACTTTTCTAAAATCTTCGGCAAAATTGCCATGTCTGGTGTAGTAGGTAGTGAAAGAAAAATTATCACAAAGCGGGTAGAAAAACCGCTTGCAAACGTCTTGTTAGCGAAAGGGGACTACTCATGGAAAACAGGAAACGAAACGTGCAAATCATTATTCGGGTAACAGAAGAAGAACGGGCATTGATTGAAGAAAAAATGCAACAGATACCGACACTCAATCTTTCTGCCTATGCTCGGAAAATACTCATTGACGGCTACATTATCACGCTTGATTTGCAGGAAGTCAAAGGACATACGGCGCAGCTTCAGAAAATCGGCGTGAATATCAATCAGATTGCAAAGCGTATCAACGAAACCGGACGAATTTACGCAGACGACATGGACGAGATAAAACGCGCCATGGAAGAAGTCTGGCGATTGGAACGGCGATTGCTTCTGCAATTCAAAAGTTTAATGAAATGAGGGTTTGGGATACTTCCCAACAAGCAAAATGCTCCGGCGGCAGACGGGCATTTTACGAGAACGGCTATCCGTTCTCTATGCTTGCTATTCAGTTTTATCTTTAGAAAGGACGGGAAAGAAATGGAACGGAAACGCAAAATCAAGGACGGGCATATCGTGGTGGAAAATCCGCTGTTTCAAGAATTGCCAACGCATGAAGTAACGATAAAATCTGGCAGGACGCTGTATCGCTTTACAGGCAGTTATGACGGGGAAAGGAGCCTGCCCCACAAGGTTTTACGCCTTATTGAGCAGGAAAAGGGCAAAAAAGATGTTGATTAAAAATGCCGGAGCCGATAAAATAGGGGTAAGCAATCCTGTATTAGCAGACTGCCCGCCGATGAAAGGAGCAGAAACTATGTTAAGGCAGTCTGACAAAATTACCGCCCTCTATTGCCGCTTATCACGCGACGACGAATTACAGGGCGACAGCAACAGCATTGTTAATCAAAAGGCAATTTTAAGTAAATACGCAAAAGAAAATCATTTCTCAAATACTGCGTTTTTCGTAGACGACGGATACTCTGGAACGAACTTCAACCGTCCGAGTTGGAGCGAACTTCTGGAACGGATTGAAAACGGAGAAGTGGCGACGCTGTACTCGCTCACATGAGATTGACGATTGCCTGTGTCGCTAACCACGAAGAACAATTCCGAAAAGCTATGGGTGCGAAGCAGAAAGCCGAAGCGAAAAAGGAACTGGCGGCGAAGCGGCGGCAACTAACGCAAGCGGAACGCCGGATAGAAGAACTTGACCGATTATTCAAGCGTATTTACGAGGACAACGTAGGCGGAAAACTATCTGACAGCAGATTTCAAATGCTCTCCGACGATTACGAGCAGGAGCAGGAAGAACTGCGGAAAAAGCTGTTGCGATTGAATGAAGAAATTAGCGAACAGGAAGAACAAACAGAGGACATTGACAGGTTCATCAGCAAAGTACGGAAATATCTTGACTTGGACGAGTTGACACCCTCTGTCTTAAACGACATGGTAAAGGCGGTGTACGTTCACGCGCCGGATAAATCAAAGGGGCATAGGGAACAGCAGATTGACATTTCCTATGACCTTGTGGGAATACTCCCCGCGTCTTTACTGAATGACCTGCAAAATGGAGAAACGGCATAGCCTGCAAGCTACGCCGTTTCCCGGAAACATTTCTAATACTGTCTTATGAGTGCTGCCCTAACAAAGGCTCTTTTTTCGTTTCCTCACTCGTAGTAAAACCGTAGTAACCCACTTTCCCAACTGCCGCAATTTGCCCTGTTCTGCCCCACAAGTGCCGCCAATTCCCGGCTATCCGACGTGCTGCCGTGGCAAATAAAAAGTACTTTTATCATAACGCTAAAACTCCTTTATTTCCTGTATTTTCAAGGCTTGTAGCCGTTTTCATTGTTCTTGATTTCAAACATTTTTTCTTAGATTGTCACATATTTTCTTATGTTTTCTTCTGCAAAAGTGGTAAAATAAGGGGTAAATTATTTCATTTTACCCCTTGCCTTTTTACTCGCCCACTACGCGCTGTAACTCGCTCTGCGCGTCCTCAAAATTCACATGGGTATAAGTGTTTAAAGTAACACTTATGTCAGAATGTCCCATGATGTACTGTAAGGTCTTCGGGTTCATTCCGCTTTTTGCCATGTTGGAACAGAATGTGTGCCGGCAGACGTGCGGGGTAATTTTCGGCACCTGCACCTTGTAGATACTGTTATACTTTTCGAGGATATGTTGCATATACTTTTCCCAATGCAGGGCAACCATAGGCATATCATTCTTATCCAAAAATAGAAATCCTGTATATCCCGCAATGATTGGCTCTGCTTTTGGGGCAGTCCGATTTTTGATGATTCTTCGGAAACACTCTGCCACTTCTTCCGTCATGGGTACATAGCGAATCCCTTTTTCCGTCTTAGGCGCTTCTATCACATATTCCATCTGGCTTGTGCGCTGTAACTGATGATTGACCCGAATACGCTTTTTCTTGAAATCAATATCTGCAATCGTCAGACCGCAAAATTCTGATATGCGCAAGCCTGTATGGAACAGGATAAAGATACTGTCATAGTATCTGCAAAAATGTTTGTCCTCTTGAATAAATCTCAAATATTCCCTTTGCTGTTTTCTTGTGACGGCTTCCCTTGTCACGCTGTCATTTACAATGACGGTGGCTAATTCAAACTGAAACGGGTTTTTTCGGATTAAATCGCCATTTTCTGCCATTTGAAATGCCGGTCTTAACACACCCCTAATCGTATGAATGGAACTGTACCCCCGTCCGTCCACCTGCTGTAATTTAATCAGCCACGCCTTTGCGTCGGACAGCTTTACTTTGTCAATCCGCTTATCCCCGAACGGGTCTTTCTTCAAGATGTTTATAACGGTTTTATATCCTGCTTTGGTATTATGCCTTACGCCTATTTTAAGGGAAACATATTTTTCTACCAATGACAGCACCGTATAATTGCCGCCGTTTGATGCAATCTGATTGAACATATCCTGTTCAATCTGTTTCTCCTTTTCCCGAAGCGACAGGTCTTTGCGCTTGCCTTTCGGGTATGGGTCGTTATGGTCTAACCGCCAACTGTAAACACTCTTTTCCTTGCCGTCCGAGTCGGTATATTTAAAGCGGTATCTGCCGTCTGGTCTCTGGGTCTCTCCATTGTGTAAAATCCTGTTTCTTTTGTCTCTCCTTTTTTCACTCATGGTTATTTTGTCTCCTTTCTGAAAAAGAGACCCAAACTCGTGATAATATACTAACACAAATTGAGGTCTCTTTCCATACCCAACCGCTATTTATACCACCGTTGCACGGTCTAAATATTCTTCAAACTTCTGCCGTTTAATTAGTATGCGGTTGCCGTTCATAATGATAAAGTCCGCTTCGGGGTGTTCGTCTGCTATCACAAAGCAAATAAGTCTTTTACAATCCGGATGCACCTTATATCTATCCACATCAATAATAAGTTGATCTCCTAATTCCTTATCAGCCAGACCTTGCCTTGTTTTCTTTACTTCAATAACCACTCTTTCATTTTTCAGAAGAAAATCCATTCTTGAAGATTTACCTGCATAAGAAGGTGTCCATTCTTCCGCTCTTACATCATCAAAATAAAGTAGTAATAACGCATGGAGCAAGTCTTGAACATCATATTCATCTTCAATTTTTAAGGTTTCTCTATTTTCATATCTGCACCGCAATTGTCTTGCTACCTTATAAAAATGAGAGAAAATTACATTTAAGGCATCGCCTATGTCAACTTTATTTTTTTGTTCAAATGTAATAAAATCTTTATTTATGTATTCTTTTACGTTTTCTATAATTTTTACACAAGTAGACGCTTCATAATAATAATTGCGATGAGATTTTTGCAATCCTTTTACAAACTCATTATCATCTTCCAAAAATAGTTTCAAAAACGCTATTGCCTTCGCCAGCCAACTATTATATATAGCACTATCTACATATGTTCCGCCCAGCTCGCTATTTCGCATTGTTTTCAATACATTATTTCCATCTTGAATTAAAGCTTCAATCCCTTGTAAAGCCTTCTCTTTATTCATTGTTGTTTAACGCCTTTATTTTTGTAAAAATAATTTTTCCTTTTTATAATCTTAAAGCATTATATTGAGGTCATAACCAACAATCAGCCTTCATTGCATCAATTATTACTACACCATATTATCCCGATTCTGTCCATTGTAAAGAAACCTTCTAACTTCCATAACCAAATCATTCGGATCATCATCAATTACCACATAGTAAATTATATAATTATCCACATAAATACGATAATAAGAATATCTACGCTCCCGGATAGAATGATATGGTTCAAAAGATTCAGCCATTGGAAGTCGCTCCATAATAGCAGACTCCACTTTATCCAATAAGTCATTTGCAGCTTTTGGATTCTTCAGTTTCTCCGCAATATAGGTGACTTTTTCATCAAGGTCATCATAAAAAAGTGGCAGATAGCTCAATCTGTACTTTTTACTGAACATTTATCTTCCTCCGTAGTCCTCCAAAAACTTCCTCATGGCTCATCCTTGTATCGTTTTCCGCCGCATACCTATCTGCTTTATCTAATGCAGCTTCAACACCATCCGTCAACTTTGAATATTCTTCAAGACTAAGCACCACCATTGCTCCATATCCGTTTTTTGTTAAATATACCGGTTCACCCGCATTTACAATTTTCTCAATATCCGGGAACTTATTTCTCAAATCTGAAACAGGTCTAATCTGTAACATAAGCGTTCACTCCTTATCAATATTTTATCTTAACTTTATCATCACCCATATTGTACTCTACTATTCCCCAAAAAACAACCACTGTTAAAAATCTTTCTTCATTAAATTACTATGTATTATGCAAAAATGTAGTTGAATTTTTTAAGGCAAATGACAGTTCCCTTTCCATGAAGAAAACTGCCACCTTATAAACATATTTAAGTTAGCAACCCCCATTTCAAATGGGGGTTTAATTGTAACCCCTCCGGGGTCTATTACTGGTTCCGCCAGAGG
>RAYM01000057.1 GCA_003611805.1 bacterium 1xD42-87
CAGGTTCCATACGGGAACCAGAATCAGCAGGGCGGCTATGGCGGACAGCCTCCATACGGGAATCAGAACGGTGGTTATGGCATACAGCCCGCATATGGAAGTCAAAACCAGAGCGGCAATGATGCACAGTCTCCTTACGGGAAGCAGAATCAGGGTGGCAATGGCGACGCGCAGTCTTCGTACGGGAATCCGGCGGGCAGCTACGGTGTGCAGCCTCCTTACGGAAGCCAGCAGGCAGGCGGCGGTTATGGCGGGCAGCCTCCTTTTGGCGGACAGCCGCCTTACGATAATCCTTACAGCCCTTATGCCATGCCGCAGAAAAAGCAGAACACGGGGTTGCTTATAGGTATCGTGATCGGTATAATCGTTCTGTTTCTCGTGGCGGTGTTTGCGTTGGCAAGCAGGGCGGTGGATCTGCTCTCCGAGAAGGAGAAAGAAGACCTTCGTCGGGATGTGTACGATTTCGATGATGACTACGACTATAATTATCATGACGATGATTATGATGACGACTTAGATTATGATTATAAGTACGAATATGATTATAGCGATTTCTTCAGTGATGACGATTTTTACGCGGATGACTACAGTGATGACGCCGAGTATGACGATCGGTATTATGACCTCCATGACGAGATCAGGACGGATCTGTCCTATCAGGTGAGGATGGAAGATTTTGAGTATGAAACGGACTATGATAATACCATCATCCTGGCAAACATACCGGTTGTATCCGGAGAGGATGTGCCGAATCTGGATAAGATCAATAAGGATATCCGAAAAGAAGTAGACGAGATGACGGCACTTTTTGAATCGGAATATGAGTCCCATATCAGTGAGAGCGAAGAGAATTATTTTGTGGCGACTCTGGCTGGTTATGTGGCGTATATGGATGAAGACAAGCTGAGCATTGCGTGGCAGGAGGAGATGTACAGTGACAGGGACAGCGGCGTCTATCTGCGGAGTATCAATGTTGATATGAAAAACGGGGTTATCCTGGACAATGAGGATATCCTTGCGATTGATGACGAGTTTTCCGTGGAGTTCCGGCAGAAGAGTGATGAGCAGAACGGAGAAATTTCCTATCTTACATATATGACGGACCAGCAGATCACGGATTATTTTAAATCCGACGATATCATTGTTTTTTACACGCCAAAGGGTATGGAGATCGGTTTTAACTATGAGGAGGGCTGGGTGACAGTCACCTACGAGGAGTATGAGAAGTATTTAAAAGTGTTTTAAACAGGGAAGAGGGCGCAGGCGTCGGCGAATGCCAGCGCTCCTTTTTTTTGTAAGAAACGCTTGCGGGTTTTCAATTTCTCTGGTAGACTTGGTTTATCTGAGAAAGTGGAATCTGTTATGCATGTGCATGTCCGGCATTTCGCCACGAATTCCATTATTTTCATGTCAGCAGAAAATCAGGCGCGAACGAAGTGGGCATTTGATTTTACCTGACAAAAAATTTTGCGGGGAAAGGAGGGTAAAGTGTCATTTATGGGACATAAAAAGTGTTAAGATCGTTTTATCAAATTTGAAGTTGACAAATACGAACATTTGTTTTATTCTATGATAAGAACAAATGTTCTACAAGGGAAAGCGGAGGAACCGCTTTGACATGGAGGGAAACATGGAAAGAGATGAAAAATTAAAAGCGTTGGACGCGGCATTGGGTCAGATAGAGAGACAGTTCGGAAAGGGAGCCGTTATGAAGCTGGGCGATCCTTCCGTACAGATGAATGTGGAGACGATTCCAACGGGATCTTTGAGTCTGGACATTGCGCTCGGACTCGGCGGCATCCCGAAGGGGAGAGTGATTGAGATATACGGTCCTGAATCCAGCGGTAAGACGACGGTGACCCTGCACATGATTGCAGAGGTGCAGAAGCGCGGCGGCATTGCCGGGTTTATCGATGCGGAGCATGCGTTAGACCCCGTCTATGCGAAAAATATCGGCGTGGATATTGACAATTTATATATTTCCCAGCCGGACTGCGGGGAACAGGCGCTGGAGATTACGGAGACCATGGTGCGCTCGGGAGCCGTGGATATTATTGTGGTGGATTCCGTGGCGGCTCTGGTGCCGAAGGCGGAGATTGACGGCGACATGGGCGACAGCCATGTGGGTCTGCAGGCGAGACTGATGTCGCAGGCGCTCAGGAAGCTGACGGCGGTCATCAGCAAATCTAACTGTACGGTCATTTTTATCAACCAGCTGCGTGAGAAGGTGGGCGTTATGTTCGGAAATCCGGAGACGACTACGGGCGGTCGCGCGCTGAAATTTTACTCTTCCGTCAGACTGGATGTTCGGAGAATCGAGGCGCTGAAGCAGGGCGGCGAGGTGATCGGTAACAGAACGCGCGTGAAGGTCGTGAAAAATAAGGTGGCGCCCCCTTTCAAAGAGGCGGAATTTGATATTATGTTTGGCGAGGGTATCTCGACACAGGGCGATATTCTCGATCTGGCGGCGGAGAATAACATTATCAATAAGAGCGGTGCGTGGTATGCCTATGACGGGAATAAGATCGGGCAGGGCAGGGAGAACGCGAAGCAGTATCTGAAGGATAATCCGCAGATCTGTGCCGAGGTGGAGCGGAAGGTCAGGGAACTTTTCAATATGGAGACGGATGCCGTGGAGGAGAGCCCTGCGGGCGGCGCGTCTGCGGAATCGGCGGCGAAGCCCGCTAAGGAAACCAAGAAATAAAAGGGCGGCAGCATGAGAAAGGAAATCCGGCGGGCGTAAGCCGCGGAGGAAAGAGAATGACAGTCACACAGCTTACGGCTCTGGGAAAAGGTCGTTATAAAGTCTACATAGAAGATCGTCCTGCTTTTGTGCTCTATAGAGGTGAGCTGAATCGCTTGGGAATCCGGGAGGGGGAAGAGATCACGGAGGGGAATCTGCGTGAGATTCAGGAGGAGATTCTGCCCCTGCGGGCGAAGAAGCGTGCCATGAACCTGCTGCAGAAGCGTGAGTACACGACGGCAGCCCTGCGGGAGAAGCTGCGGGACGGTGAGTACCCGGAGGCGTGTGTCGAGGAAGCGGTCGCCTACGTGGAGTCTTACGGGTATGTGGACGATCTGCGTTATGCCAGAGACTTTATCGTCTATAACTTGGACCGCAAGAGCCGGACGCGGATTGAACAGGATCTGATGAGGAAAGGGATTCAAAAAGATACGGTCCGTGCCGTCTTTGAGGAACTGGAGGAAGAGGGGACGAGACAGGATGAAGCGTCCATGATACGGACCCTGTTGGATAAGAAAAAATATGACGCCAAAAACGCCGATGCGCAGGAAAAACAGCGAATGTACGCTTTTCTCTATCGAAAAGGCTTTCATGCCGACGCGATTAACAGAGCTCTTTTGCTTGACATAACATAAAATTCAGTATAGAATTATTATGTTGTAGTTTTGCTAACTATCGGGTTGCCAGTATTTGGGAAGGAATGGCAGCCGCCAATAGATTTGGTAATGTACAATGAAAACTAAATAAGGAGGTGCTCCTGTAATGTGGTGGCAAGTTTTGTTAGCAATAGTCGTCACACTGGTGATCGCTGTTCCGGCTACCGCGGTGATTGCGATAAACTATCAGAAAAAGATGGTGGAAGCAAAGCTCGGCAATGCGGACGAGAAAGCCAGAGAGATTATTGACGAAGCTCTCAAGACTGCTGAGACGAAGAAGCGAGAGTCGCTGCTTGAAGTCAAGGAAGAGTCCATTCGCACGAAGAATGAACTGGACAAGGAAATCAAGGAACGGCGTGCCGAGGCGCAGCGCTATGAACGGCGTGTACAGCAGAAGGAAGAGAACATCGACAAGAAAGCGGACGCTATTGAGAAGAAGGAAGCAAGCTTGGCGCAGAAGGAAGAAGCTCTTGCCAAGCAGCGCGAAGAAATTTCCAAACTGAGCGAGCAAAGATTACAGGAACTGGAACGAATCTCTGGATTAACCTCCGAACAGGCAAAAGATTATCTGTTGAAAATTGTTGAAGATGAAGTGAAACACGAAACTGCTGTCATGGTTAAGGAGATGGAGAGCAGGGCGAAGGAAGAGGCGGACAAGAAGGCGAAAGAGTATGTCGTTACAGCCATTCAGAAATGTGCGGCAGACCATGTGTCCGAGACTACGATTTCTGTGGTGCAGCTTCCCAATGACGAGATGAAGGGCAGGATTATCGGAAGAGAGGGACGTAATATAAGAACTCTTGAGACGATGACAGGCGTGGATTTAATCATTGACGATACGCCCGAAGCGGTTATTCTCTCCGGCTTTGACCCGATTCGCAGAGAAGTAGCGCGGATCGCACTCGAAAAACTCATTGTGGACGGACGTATCCACCCCGCCAGAATTGAGGAGATGGTCGAGAAGGCGCAGAAGGAAGTCGAAGTTATGATGAAAGAGGAGGGCGAAGCTGCCACCCTCGAAGTCGGCGTACATGGTATCCACCCTGAACTGGTGAGACTTCTCGGTAAGATGAAGTTCAGAACCAGCTACGGTCAGAACGCTCTGAAGCATTCCATTGAAGTGGCTCAGCTTTCAGGCTTACTGGCAGCGGAAATGGGACTGGATGTCAGAATGGCAAAGCGTGCAGGGCTGTTGCATGATATCGGTAAAGCGGTCGATCATGAGATGGAGGGATCGCACATCCAGCTTGGCGTAGAGCTTTGCAGGAAGTATAAGGAAGGACCGGTGGTTATTAACGCGGTGGAATCCCATCATGGTGACGTGGAGGCACAGACGCTGATTGCATGTCTGGTGCAGGCGGCTGATACGATTTCCGCAGCAAGACCGGGTGCAAGAAGAGAGACATTAGAGACATATACAACAAGACTGAAACAATTAGAAGACATCACAAACAATTTCAAAGGTGTGGATAAATCTTTTGCTATTCAGGCAGGTAGAGAGATTCGTGTAATGGTAGTTCCGGAACAGATCAGTGATTCTGATATGGTACTGCTCGCGAGGGATATCTCCAAACAGATTGAGGCTGAATTGGAATATCCTGGACAGATCAAGGTCAACGTGATCCGAGAGAGTCGTGTCATAGACTATGCCAAATAAGGATAGTGTGGAAACAGAAATGGGGAAAGTATTGAGAATGTAGCGTTTTCAAGACTTTCCTTATTTTTTATATTTACTATATTGTCCTGAATTATACTGTCTTATATTACTCTATTGGTGTCAAATTGGTGCAAAAAATTTAAAATTGGTGCAAAAAGATCAAGCCCTTTTTTTTAAAATATGATATATTATGAATATACTTTTTATACAAAATATTTTTTGGGTATAAAGTGTGCACATAATATTAAAAGTATAATATGGGAGAAAATCAAATGAAACTCACAATCTTACGTATCGAAAATAGAATAGTTAACTGCCAGCTTGACAATGGCACAATTATTGACATTGCTCGTCGATGGTTTACAGAAGATATTCAAGAAGGTGATACAATAGAATTTGACATTCACGACTTATAATGAGGACAGTGTAAATTTAATATGCAAAAAAAATGGGATAGAAGAATTTATTTGTCTTACTATCCCACGTTTATAAATATTTTATTTATTTAAATAATACAGCACTAGTATTTTTTTTTATTAATGTACCAGCAGGTATGTTTTTTATTAAATATAAACAGGTGACGTACATAGCACCACTGCCATTATATGAGACGCCAAAATGAGTTATTTTATCCACTGTGATTCCGCTATTTTCGTCTTTGAAATTTATATCATAATAAAATCTGATATTTATATTTTCACCATTTGGCATTTGCATTTTAAGCGTTATATTTTCATATCTTTTCCCATCATCATCTTTATCACCATTACCATGAAGAATATAACCACCTAATATATATGCATATGTAGTATCTTCTGTAAATAAATAATCTGTTCCAGATACTTTAAAATTCATATAAACTTCAGGATCTCCATCTCCCAATTTTTTTGGTACTGAATCAGCACCTGCGGTTTCGTCAACTATATAAATATTCCCATCTTCACCTCTGTAAATTCTAAAACCTCCAATACGATATTGCAATTCATCATTAACAATTTTTACAGATGATATAGAAGCTGCAATATCATCTCTATTATTCAAAATAGATGTAATCCCATTAATATTACCAACTTTTTCTTGTGCAGTCCTACCATCTACAAATTCCACATCTGTTGCATGTGTCCAACGCGATATACGTTGCCACAATTTTGCGGCTTTATCTATTAATTGTCTTTCTGCACGTCCAGTTACTATTACTTCGTTTACTATTGTTGATACTGTAGACATATTTTAAAAATCCTCCAAATTAAAATAAAAAACACTATTCAATAAAAAATGAACAGTGTTTTATAAGTAAGGGCATTTCCCTGTCATCTATTGTTAAATTTTTTTTACTTATCTGAAAAAGTCTAACTTTGGTTAAAAACATATTTTGTATTTTTTAAATGATTAATTCACTACTTATAACCATAACATACCTTCTGAAACATCTGGCTCATTTTGCTCACTATTTGCTTCAAAACAAACATACTGTCTTATTGGCTTTTTATTAAGTAAGTAATTTTGTAAATTATAAATTCGGTTTTCTATTGCGTTAAAATAATCTGCAAAATATCCGTATACATTATCATGTAACTTTATATAATCATTTGCTTCTGTATATTCGCCAAGAGAAATCAACTTATTATAATTATTGATAATATCAATATGTTCTAAATCATTATCTTGAAAAAATATCATAGGATCTATACCATCTGGAAAATATGATATGGTATTACATAACATTTAAATCACTCCTATCCATATATCATCTTCTTCGCAGAAATCAGGTTCATCGTCTTGTATATATATCTGTTGCTGAATTTTTTTTGCATATTTTTGTGTATTTTGAATTTCTTCTTCTATTGTACGACAGTTTACAGCATCGATAACGTATTTCTGCAATATATCTTTGTTGTTCTCAATAATTCGTGATGCCTGATTATATAAACCTTGTGAGCGTAGAGTATTTATTTGGTTAATGATAGGTGCGACTGTATCATCTACATCTTTGAAATGATGTAGTGTAATTATTTTGTGAGGGAAATTACTAAATTCATTTTCATATTGTGACATTGTTTAACTCCTTAAAAATGAAATGTACAAATATATTTATAAACAAAACGCTGGTGCAATACCACGGCTGTTAACAAAAAAACAAGACCCACATTTTGAAATTGTTGATGTTGAGACATCCCACCATCCTGGTATAGCATTATCATAAGAATTAAAATATGGTTTTCTTAACCACCACCTTATTTCCTTTCTATGACTATTATTAATGTAATATTCATATCTTATAAAATCATAATCATTTTCTGATATATTATGGTTAATTTCTATCGGTGATAATAAGAAACAACTGTCATTTGTAAATGTATCATATATATTATTTTTATTTACTGTATAATGGTCATTGTCATATGTATAATATATATAACCCGAATTTTTCTTAACAATTTTAATCATTTGTTTTAAAGAATTCGGCAAACTATTTTTAAATGTATTATTACACCATTCTCTTCTAGCACAGTTATGCCATGAAGCACCAAAAGATTGATTACTGGAATATGCATTTGCATAAGATAAATCTATTATTCCTGTTGTGTTTAAGCATGTTTTTAAATGTACTGTAATGGCAGCTTTATTTATATCATTAATTGGTGAAGATAATATATCCTTGTTAAAATCAATAATAACAAGAATTATATCCTGAGCTTCATGGAATTCATTGTTTAAATTCGAATCAGCTGGCATGGCACTCAAATGAACAACCCTTTCATCACCGACATGCCAGTAATCAGCAAGATTTATTTCACCTTTATAATGTGAATTTAATAAATTAAAAAGTTGTTCATCTGTCGCGTCTGACCATGAGACAATATCATCCATCATGTCTTTTTTCTGAAATACTTTTGTTGGAACTCCATTCTTGTTTACCCAAGCAGAAGTTATAGATTTCTTTTCACCGTTCACATTAGCAAATATATTCTTTATATTTTTTTTGTTGTTTATGTAAATAGACATATTTACCTCCAAGTGTTTTTATAAAAATACCAGAATTATAAATTTATGATTATGGTATTATAGAATATTTTATAATATGCTATAGCATTTATGCGAGTTAAATTACACCAAATGGCGCAATACTATATATGCGTGATGCTAGAACATCGGAAGTCGTGGTACCATCAGGACTTACAAGACAAAAACGAATACCATAAGAATAAAGAGAACGTGTATACCAATTTACCGCTTTTCCAGCACCAGGTTTTTTTATGCGATTTGAAGATACTTCATAATAAGCAAACTGTTTGTTATCCATCTCGGCTGTACTATCTGCACATATTGTTGATCCGAAAACCTCTTTTTCTGACGGAAGTGCAAAGTAATCAGTTGACGTTTTATTTGACGAACCGGCACCATCAGCTGTCACATTATTATGCTGTTTGAACAATGATTTGAATGTAACAGGTAAAGCGTTTCGGTATATCTCATTACACCATGTTCTACGATTACATCCATCCCAACCACCGTTACTTGTATCTGTTTTATTCATGCAGCCATCTTCTGAAACATAATTATGAATAGCAAGAACATTTTTTTGCCCCACAATAAAAGCACATTCGTTTTTCTCGTTGATTGGTTCTACAAGTTCTTTTCCTCCAACATTCATAAGTACCATAGTAACATCCTGCGCTACATGTGTTTCAAAAACCGAACCAGCTTCCATGGCACTCAAATGTACGACTCTTTCATCACCAACATGCCAGTAATCATTAATATCAATTTGCCCAGCATAATGTGCATCTAGCATTGCTGCAAGTTGTTCGTCTGTTCCATCAGCCCAAGTAACAATCTCTACAGAAGATTGCTGCCCAACTACAGTGATTATGAAAGTAGTAGTTTTTGTTACTTCAGCTTCTGTATATGTAACTGTAATTGTATTTTCACCTACATTTTCTAAAACATCTCCACTAGAGTGAGAGAGTGTTGCACTAGAAGTTACATCTGCTGTTGTTCCATCATTATAATGAGCAGTAACTATAATTCCAGATGTATCAAATATTTCGTTTTTTATATATTCTGTTTTAGTTGGATTAGTAACTGTAATTTCTGTCAAGCTTTTAGTTGGAGTTATTGGGGGGGGGGTAGAACTATCTTCATATACCATAACAATTTCGCCATCAGCAACAGTTATTGGTTCTGTCGTAGAAAAAGTAATTGTTTTCATACTACCATGATTATGATTTATACCGCAAAGCTCTTTTCCATTAAACAGCAAAGTACTATTAGATTCTGTAAGCTTATTTAATACATTTTCATTTTCATGATTATGTATAGATGGGTCTTTTTTGTTTAAATATTTTTTCTCCAATACTTCAGCATCAAAATCTATGAAAGATGTTTCTAAGTAATTTTTGTTAATTGGTTTATTCACCATCAACTACCTCCATTATTTCCGAAAAATTTATAGATTCGCTTTCAAATTCTATATTTTCTAAAGCATTTTCTATATCTTTTTTTGTTGCAAACGATCCATCTATATTTCCAATATTTCCAATTTTATTCTCAATTCTTATGACGCGATTAATGAGGTTTACATATAAATTATCGGAGACAGTAAACACATTCATATCAGCAGAATCTAAACTATCTTCAACTTTTATTGTAAATGGTGTTGTTTTTAGTACATAATCATTATCATCATCAATAACCCCATAAAACTCTATTGCAACAGAGGCTTCTTTTCTATTGGTCGAAAAATGTGACATGATCCATGAAAATCTAATATAATTGTTATTACATTCTAAATTAACAGCAGGTTCAACTAAAATACCTTCTTCTGTCTTTATTATGAACTGGATTCCCTTAGTAGATAAATCTGCATTATCAAAATATCTGTCAATTTCAAAAGTTAATATGTTAGAGTTTGTGTCACCACGAACAATTTTTCCAATATTTCTTAGTATTGGCGTTTTATTTTCAATCCTAATAATTTCATGTTGGTCTTTTAGCAGCGAAGTATTATGATGATACTCATTTACTATCGGAGTAAACATATTTTTTTGATTTTCTTCCATTGTCTACCTCCATATAAATTTTAGATTTCAGAAAAAATTTCTGAGAAGACAATATTGTCTGTTTCATATTCATTCCTTTTTATACAGTCCGCTATCGCTTCATTGACATGTTTAATAATTTCATTTTCTTTATCTGTTGCTCTTATTACTTCATGATCCAATGCTGTTTTTGTTGCAAATAATTTATCTTGACTTTCGTTTTTTAAGTCAAGTTTATGCAATTCGGAGTCAATAATTAAATTATTTTTGTTTGTAACGCCAACTACATATCGCTCATTACTTTTTGGCAACTCTAGTCTTTTATATTGAGAATAATCAGCCATTCCATTTTAAACCTCCTCATTATAAAGGACTATTTTATTTAAATAGTCCTTAAAGTTATAACTCTTCACCATTCATAATAGTTGCAAGTTCTGCATGAGTATATTTACTAAGTACACCATGTGTATAGTTAGATAATATTCTATAAGTCCCACGCTCTTTTTGTAATGTTTCATATAATGGATAAAATCTGTACATTGTAATTGTTGTCGTAAATCCTGCAAAATCATGAGAAATAGAAGAGATGATATATTGATACTCTCTATCAGAATCACTTCGCTTATATGAAACTTTTTTATTTACATCAAGAAATGGCAGAAGAACAGTGGTAATTGTAATATTATCAGTCAACCTACAATTCTTCCAATTTTCCCACTTAGCCCTATCAGCAGCAAGATCATTAGAAGTAATATTTTCAAATTCTCCACTTACTTTTACGTCAAGAATTTCTCCTAATTTTTCAATAACAAATGGTGAATTAGCTATAATAGTAAAATCTACACGTTCGCAATTATAGAACTTCTGAAAATATTCTTTGGAATATAAAACGTATTCCTGTCCGTCTGAACTTGTCACTTTTTTATCGCTTTTCCTACCATTAGTAAGAACATTAATTGCATGTACTTGCCATTGTCCTAAAAGATATGCCTTAATTACCTCTTGCTTATCTACATGCTTTTTCTTTATCTTAAAGACATATACTTCATTTGGCTTTAACTCATTTTCCTTAATTGGTTCTTCATTTGCCTCATTCAAAATAGGGATTGTGCCAAAATTATTTATATTTAGATGAGAACCTGCTTGATTAACAGAGGGGATTTTTAATGCAATCACATCTCCGTTATAATAACCCTCTTCGTAACCAGCAATGGTAGAAGAGTATGTATTATTTGAGTAAGAACACTCTTCATTATAGAAGTCAGCTTCAATAACTTGTCCCCAAACTTCACAGATATTACGCACAGTAGTCATATCTACAGTGGTATTTTCTGAAATTAATACACGTTGTAAAAAACTGTTATCTATATAGATATCGTCTTCATAACATGATGGAATCATTTGACAGATAAATGTATTATCCTCCATATCAAAAAACATTTCATAATTAGGATACAAATCACGAAAAGTTATTAAAATAGAAAGAACACTACACCCAGCAGAAAATTCCTGATCAAAAGGTATAGTGTTCCATGTATCTGCATTTTCTTCACGGTATTTTTGCCAATCGTCATTATGTTCAGGCATGGCATAAAACTCACCAATATCGTCAATTCTATGGTTTGATATTCGTGCCAATTTTTCCAGTGTTTCAATTACTGCATTTCGAATAATATTATATTCGATAACCTCCCCAGTTTCTTCATTTTCTTTGTAAGCTGGATAACTAATAATTAATGCACCTAACTGTCCGTTTTTAGTTCCGTCTAACTTCTTCATAAAATCTGCGCAATTAATGGTTAAATTATCATTGGTAGCATCATATATTCCAGAAGTATCAGTGTACACATAGTAACCTAGAGGATAATATTTGTATTGTTTACTTCGTGGATTATATAGTCCAACAGACATTCGTATATCTTTATTGAGCCAAAGCAGACTATTTTCAGTCAGTTTAATTTTTTCCTTTAGAGTGGGTTGTACAACAAAATTAGCAGTACGTCTAATATCGGATTGTCCGTTTATTGACATGCTTCCACTTGCAATTCCACAATTAAGAGTATCTATGACTTTCTGATTAGAATCTAAAACTTCGATATTTAATTTTAACATTGGATTTGATGTATGTTGGAGAACAATCAACAAATCTTCCTGAGTAATTATATCAGCCATTAATGATTCCACCATTCAGGTTCTACATTAATAAATCCTAGATAGTACAAATCTTCCTCAGAATCTACATCTCCAACTTCGACCCAAGACCATGTTATTTCGCGATCATTATATTGTTGATTTGCCATGTCTGTAGGATTAGGTGTTGTTTGTGTAAGCCATAAACGACCATCTGGTAACTTTAAAGTCTTTGGCACACCATCACAAATATAATCCATATATGCTCGTTGATATTTAATTCTTTCGTAATCGTGGTCACTGTCATAATAAAGTTCACAAGTTTCTTCATCTAATGGAACAAATTGCCCCTTGCAATTGCCAGTATCATAATTGGCGATTGTGTTTCTTACAAAAATAGGATATTTTCGATGCAACAATTCAACATTTGCAGAAGGAATATTACGAGTCGTATCACAAAATCCATCTGTAATTTCGGTTCCCCATACTGTGCCACCTTCAATTAAAAACATCTTATCAAACTTTGACACAATACTTGTAGTTGAATAAATCCCCTCATAGCCGTAGTAAACAGGAACAATGGCATATTCTACTGGTTGCCCAGATGCGACAAGATAATCAGGATAGTTTATTTCAAAATCTTCTAGTGTATGTACTTCTTTTACGAAGATAGTTTTCCATTTAAAATGTCCCTCTGTCCTGCTTTTTAAGATTAGATGAGAAGTATTCTCTAATCCCCAATCAATGTTTCCAGCATAAGTATTATTGTTAAATTTCGCCCAAAGAATTGTATCAAAATCCCAATGTAGCTTGTATTCTTGAGATAATTCAAAATCAGTAGCTTTAGTTATGTATAAATCATCATAAATTCCATTTTTTAATTCTACATAATTAATATTTTCTATTCCTGTTGGAGTTGGCGAACATGCCAATGCCCCACCAACAAAATTGCTACCACATATTAACATGTTCGCCAATCACCTCCTAGCCATATATCATTTAACTCTACAACTTCTGGTTCAGTTTCATCCAAATATTCAGTATAGTCTTCCTTACTAATTCTAACAGTTTCTCCTTCTGTATTAATCCATGTATCATAGTTTTCAATTAATCTTTGTGGCGGACGTTCTGTACCATACCATCTATTCCCTCTTTTGGTATCGAAACCAAGTTCAATAAACACTTTAATCTGATATACATCATTCTTTTTTCTGATCATAATATTAACCATATCGCTATTTTCAAATACCAAAAATTCTGAGTATAATAAATAATTTGAGACACCATTTGGAACCATTAACCTAAATCGCAATTGTCCATCTGTATATATTCTTGAACTTAATGTAAATCCATATTTGCCATTACTCATTTTAAAAATATCATTTGTCTGCCACAAGTTAATACCTCGAATAATAGCAGTAAAATCTGTTTCAATTAAAAAACCTTCGTCATAATATAAAGTCTTATCACGAAGGTCGATCATTCCATCTATATATTCAAAATCATCTGCACCATTATATTGAATAATAATCAAATTACTTGCGACTTGTATACAACCTTGTTTGGGGATAGCAGTAGCATAAATCCTGGCATAATCATTTGGATTTTCAAATTTAACAGTAATTTCTGCATATCCAGTGTCAAGTTCCATTCCATTAACTGTAACACCAACACACCTAACATAATAAACTGTGTTATTATCAAGTCCTTTATACGTATAGCTGATTTCTAAATCATCTGTTTTCTCTTCGCTTTCAAGTAACTGTTTTTTTGATGAGTCATATAAGTAAAATTTGTATTTGCTAATGTCTTCCCAATCCTCAGAATAATAGTGTACAAAAGCAGTAAATGAAGAATTGTCTATTAAAGGATTTTCTGCTAAATTTTCAAAATAGAAATCAGGTGTCGCAAATGTAAAAAAGAGAACTTTATTAGACATTGCAGATGGTATATTTTCTACATCGTATGTTTGAGCTTCAATTACATATTTTTTGCTGTTTTGCAATGTATGTGCTGGGATCGTATGTGTTAATGCGAATGAAGATACTGTATCATCAAATACAACCTCGTTTGTTGTGTTATCATAAATAACAATTCTATTTGCATGAGCACGATTGCCAAACCATGAAAGTGTGATTTCATAGTCCTTACTGGCATCGAAAGGATTTATTCGCATGATCTGTGGACGAGCCATTTTATCACCTTCTTTCTAATTTTTAATATATAAATTTCATGGATGATATTTACTTTCGCCATAAAAATATTATTGCAATATACATTCAATATGCCATAACGTATTTAAATTATATATTGAATTATTCGTAGGCCAAGCACCATATAGAAAATTATCTGAATAATATCTACCAGGTATCCAACTATTTGGGTCTAAACAGCCTCCTCTTTCAACCGCTGCATTAATTAATGTTCCATTTGACAAAAAATATTGACATGTTGAATTTACAAGATTTAATGATGTGGGAATCCCAAGTGTATTTAATATATAATTTTTATCAATTTTTGCAGTAAAAGTGTTAGCATTTCTTGGTGAAGGAACCTTTTCAATTCTTCCATCAATTTTAAGAATATACATGCTATCGACTCGATATGCACTGAAATATGACATAAATATAGCACCGCTATCGCTAGTAAGAATATTACCATGACCACTTCCAATGTAACCTATAGTACTAATTCTCTTTGGATAGAACACTCCGTTTTTTCCTATTGTCACTGCGAAATTATAATTATATGACTCGTCCCAGCTAAATATTCTCAGATTGCCATCAACAGCATCTATTTCCCATGATGTTCCATCGGGGGCTATCAATCTAAGATTTCCACCTTCGTTATCTGAAAATAACAACGCCTTTTCTCCGGCCTTAATCATATGTGGTGTATTTATAATTCCATATGTATGAATACTTCTATCTGATTGGTTAATATAAAACAAATGCCTATTATTATTTATATCATATACTCCAAAAACATTATTACCTGCAGAGCTTCCATAATAATGTAATCCTACTTCTTGATGATTGCCATTACTATTTTTTAAAACTAAATATGGATCACCTTTATGAATATATAGGTTGCCACTCATTTCGTCACCACATCTTTTTACAACATCCATTATTTTGGCATATCCAGAGTCATTCTCAAGTTGGCTAACTTTTGTTGGGCACTGTAATAACCCTTGAATTAATTCTCCAGCTCGATTATGTGCTGAATACCCAGCCAAAAGATTGTCTTCTGTTACTGTATCGTTTGTAAGGTCAATCAACGTTTCTCCGTCAAATTCAACTTTGCTTATTCCCATGTTATCACGCCCCAATTGTTACTGTTATACCACCAGCCGAGTTATTTGTTTCTGTATAAGAGATTGCATTGACAACAACAGAAGATAAAGCATCATAACCGTCATCGGCTTGTACAGTTTGCATAGTACTTGAAGGTGTTACAGTTTTACTTTGTAAATTAGCACTTTCGCCAGCATATTCACCTTCAACACCTAAAATAGTAATACCCTGTTTGATGTTTGATCCTATAATCTTTTCTTGTTCTGTATCTGCAATAGAAATTTTCCCACTGCCATCATGGAAACCGAGTGGTACAGTTATTTTTTGAGATTTAGTAGAAATAAATTCACTTGCCCCCCCATTATTAGGCATAGAGCCAGTTAATTTCACTCCACGAGCATAACTTGTTTTTCCTTCTAACATTTCAGCAACCGTAACAGTTGCGTCGGATGTATCAGAATCTTTAGTAGAAGTGCCTACAATTTGTTTGCCGCTCTTATCATGAGCAGTTATACCTTGATCTAAATTTTCAGGTACAATGGTATCACCTGTTAAATCAATAAGGACTTTACTATCATAAATTACTTTTCCGATATATTTAGTTTCTGACATTTTAAATTTTCTCCTTCAAAATGTTTTTATTGGTTTATCCAATCGTCACAGTTAACCCACCCTCATTATTACTCACTTCACTATAAGGAATCTCCAGAACTGTAACATTATCGGACATTATCTTATCCTTTGTTGCTAACGTCTGCTCAGATACCAACGGTTTAACTGTATAACTTCCAGTGTACTTTTCTGCATTACTGCCTGGATTGTTTGAACCAGAATTATTACCTCTACGTGATTCAACAACATTGCAGATATGCATATTTTTAACATCACCCATCGGTATCTTCACCCAAACCATTTGTCCAGCACGCAAACTGATATTTGGTATACAACACTCAACAATCCTCTCGCTACCAGACTCATCCAGAATGACATATCCTTTGGGAGTGACTTTTTTGATTACGGTTTTGAATGTGTGGTCACAGTTAATAGCTTTTTTATCAACTGCATATTTAATCGTTTTAATTATTTCGTCTGCTATGTTGCTCATTTTATTTTCACTCCTTACAAACCAATGTTCTGACTACCTTAATATATTTATTTATGCTAAAATAGTAGCTGTAATAAAAATATTTTGAGGTAGTCAAAATGAAAAATCAACTTACTAAAGAAGAACAACTAATAGAATTCCTTAATAAAAAATTAGAAAACAGTAATACTAATGAGGTTTCAATCAATCGACATGAATTGCCAGATTTAAAACTTTCTGAGCAAGAAGTATCTCGTATGATATATCTTTTACAAGAGGAAAAATTGCTTACTATCAAACAAAAGTCTGTGCATGATGATTTCAGCAGATATTGGGTAGTAGCACTTTCTCCGTCTTGCGTTCATTACTTTGAAAATAAAAAGTTTGGTAATAAAGAACAACGCAGAAAACTATTTAATGAAATCCGTGCTTGGATTACATTAATTATTGCTATCGCTGCCCTTATTCATTCTATTTACACAACCAATTCAGAAAACGATACTTTGGAGACCTCTGAGATTCCTGTTCTTTCTGTATCAGATAATCAAGTTCATACTCCATAAAAGCATCAAAATAACTATTATATTTTGACTTTTTAATATATTTTCTTCGTGACCATATTTTAATTACCTGCCATGGATCTGCCATTAGTTTATCTATTTTTTTTATTAATGGGTATGTGCATTTTAATTTCTCATCATATGACATATCATCAAAACCGCTTGGTTTTCTTATAAAATAATCAGTCCATTTGCCAAGTTCTAAACCAACATAAAAATCGCCTATTCTTTCTAAAATATTATCATTTTTATCCATATACGAAAACATACCGCATAAGATATTAATCTTAGAGGCGGTTATCCCTTTCTCTAAAATTAATATCTTTACCAGTCAACTTGATACTTCTTTGTTGCTAAAGATTGCAGATCATTCATCAACGTTGCCGCAGAAGTCGAATCTGTAACGTTTGGCATTGTGATATTGAATTGCTGGTGAACCACCGGCTGTTGCACATTCCGATTATTATTCACAACACTGCTTACATAATTAATCTGCTTTGCCATATCCTCCATTTGCCGTTGATGTTCATAGAACGAATTAGGCACAAGTTTCTCTAAGTTACCGTCCATGCTCTTGAAATACGCATCGAATTTCTGTACCATGTCATACATCTTATCACCTGGTTGAAGAGGGCGCACTTTAGTACCATCTGCTAAAGTTGTCCAGATACTATCATCAGCATTATTAGATGTGCCATTTGCTAATGCAGTTCCAGAAGCTAGAGTACGTCCACGACCTACTATGTTACCTTTACTTAAAAGTTCTTTGGTCTGTAAATGATTGAAAACAATGCTATTTGCAGGAATATCTACAAATTCTGCACCATTATCACCAACAGTCTTGAACCTACCATTTGGGAAAACAATCAGTTCCTGCCCAAGCTCCCCAACCAAGGTTGTGCCACCTTTTTTGACACCCCAATCGCCAGTAACTTCAGCAGTTCCTTCATAATGTGCATTTCCTTTGTATTGAGCATTATAAGTGTCACTATTCAGATTCATTGAGCCTAATACTTGTGCAGAACCAGTAAAACCAGTGCTGCCAGATGTTTCAATATTTACATGAATAGTACAAGATACTTCTTTACCATCAATCTCATCAAGCCCATCAGAAATACTTTTTACATGTTCATCTGCCTGTCCGATGACATCCCTGAACTCTTCAAACCTGCCAATGATACCATCACCGCCAGACTCGCCCATTTCTTCTTCGGTCTTATCGCCAAGGTATTCAATAGATCCGACAAGAGTATCGTCGCTTTCACCTTTGCCACCTGAGTCGGATTTACCACCTTCACCACCTGCTGAACCTTCTGTTCCGATCGCATCACGCACTTCATTGACAGCGGTTTCCATGGAGCCAAACTCGCCGATTACAGTACCGTCACCTTCAGCGTCAGGTTCACCGATCACCTCTTTTGCGGTTTCGCCCATCTGTTCGATTGCACCAGTGAGAGAGTTGCCTCCACCAGATTCGCCTTTACCTTGCGAGCCTTTACCACCTTTACCACCTTTACTGCCCTGTTTGCCACCAGAAGATCCAGAACCACCGCCAGAACCTTCACCCTCTGAGGATTTGCCGCCACCACCACTGATCGCGGCTGTAACGGAGTCTATAGCTGTTTTAAGGTTTGTAAATTGGGCGATAATACCTTCTTCCAAGGAAATCTCATTAAGTGCCTGTATTGCGCCAGAAATACCGCTTACCGCACCTTCCTCTGCACCTTCCGTGCCAACACCAAGTAGATTAGATACGAGTAGTAATTTATCATAGAGTAACTGGAATGCACTTGTAAGATTGTCAATCGGCTGTCTGTCCATTGTAGCAACAGTATCATTTACAGAGTCGAGTTTTTCTTTGACTTCCAGAATTTTATTAATCAATAACTGGAAGTTTGCCATTTCGCTTCCGACTGCGGTTGTTACAGTGCTTTGTCCTGCTTCAATAGCCTGTATCTTCTTATTGATTGCTTCTACGATAAGGTCTATTGTTTGTTTGAGTTCATCAAAAGCACCTTTTTCATCATTTACAAGTCCAACCGTTTCACCAATATTTGTATTTACATCAGAAACATTAGTTGCCACATCACTTGTAGTAGATGCTGTTTTGTCAAGAGATGAATTGACATTCCCTACTTCTGTGTTTGCTGTACCCAACTCATCATTCATAGTACCTAACTTAGTGTTAGATTCTTCTAGCATAGTAGGAGCAGTACCTTCATATCCAGAAAGTTCCCTAAGTTTGTTTAATACTTCATCGTTTCCTTCATTAAGCTGGAATACGATGTTCATGTAAGCATCTTTGAGTTTATTAAATTCTTCTTCGGAACCATTTAGTAATGCTTCTTCGTCAATACCTAACTGTTTGAGTTTTGCTGAGAGTTCTGCTTTTTCTAGGATCTCTGTAAGTTCTTGAAATTTATCTTTTCGTTGTTTTAAAGACTTTGTTATGGATTCGTAATATTTTTCAGTTTCTTTACGTTGGTTTTCCAACGCTTTGATTTGTGTATCATAGAACTTTTCGGTTTGTTTAATCTGCTCATCATAATACTTCGTTATAGCATCAGACTGTTCATCAAGAAGGTCTATCTGCTCATTCAATAAATCCTTCTGGTCTTCTAAAAGGTCGATTTCTTTCTGGATGTTAGCAATCTCAATCTGACGCTTTGCATCGTCTACGGCTTCTTTGGCATCACGAATACCGCTTGTATCAGTTTCGTAGTGCATTCCTTTGTCTTCGGAATAAACCAGCTTAGTTCGTTGATTCTGCATCCGCTCAAGTTCATACTGAGCCTTCTGCAAATCTAATTCACGTTTTCTTGCATCAGCAGCATCATTGATTGCATCGATCTCATCCTGTTTCTGCTCAATCTGCTTATCAATGAGTTCTATCTGTTCTTCAAGCTGTTCTTTTTGCGTTTCGATAACTTCAAGTCTGGCATCCCTTTCTTCCTCAAGTGCCTCAACTGCGCTTTCTTTAGCAGATTCGATAGCCTCCTTCTGAGCATCAATAGACTCTAAAGCTGCCGATTTTTGCTCATTTATACTAGATATCTGGTCATCAATCCGACCCGTTACACCAGAAATGACACTTTCAAGGTCGCTGAGTTCTTCTTTCAGACCATCTTTTAGAGATTTTCCTGCTGACTTACCTGCTGATTTAGCAGCACTATTAAGTTTACTTCCATCGAACTTAGCATCTATCTTGACGTTAACTTTTTCCTCTGTCTGAACAGGAGTATAATTACCTGCACCTAGATTTTTACTACCTTTTGTATTACCATGTCCTTTTTGGGATACAGAATAATACAATCCCCACTGATCAATTAAATCAGCAAGCCAACTAAATTCCTCTGCAAGCTGTCCAATTGTACTGCTAACATCTATAGTTGCACCACTGGCTGACATTTTTGCAAGCATGTAATTCATGATTTGCTGTGCATCTTCTGTAGCCATTAAACCTTCAGTTTGAAGTGCAGTAGCAACATTATCAATACTGTTATTTAAATCAATTCCGGCATTAGTAGCTGATTCTTTTGCATTAGCATATTCTTCATACGAATATCCTAATTGTGATAACAACACTTCTTCAGCATTAACAATTCCCATGCTTTCCAAAAGTGTCTGTAAAAGTCTATAGCTTTCCCCGTCACATTGCGAAATAGCGGGATTCAAGGAATTAACAATAGTTGTAGCGAATTCATCAAACGCATCTTGTACTTGCCAAGATTCAGAAGATGTATCTGTTAATACTTTTGCTAGATTTTCAAAAGAAGAATAGTCAATATTGATATCTACATCTTCCATATTATTTAGTTCATCTATGGTAGATTTGATAGAACTTAACATTGAAGTGTCTACATTTTCAAGAGTGAATCCATCGTCTGTGAAGATGTCCTGATATGCTGACTGTAAGGAATCAAATGCAGGTTTAAGTTGGGTGTTGAGCTGGTCAATTGTTTGAGAGATGGAGAGGGGTGAAATACCAGTTTTATCGACATTTACAGAATTAGCATTTTTCTTGGCTTCTGTATAAGCCTCCATTGCATCTGTAGCATTATCAATACCAGCAGTAACCTTTTGCCATAAAGCCCAATCTTCTTCTGTTACAACATTCTCACTCCAAAAACTATCAATCTGATTACCTACAGCATTATTTACTTCAAAGCCTTTATCATCATGACCGTAACCACCAAGTTGTCGTTTAGCCTGTTTTAATGCTTCGTTGTATCTTTTTTGAACATCTTCTGTATCAAATCCCAATGCAATACGAATTTCTAATGGATCTTTATTAAGTAAATCAGCAATAGTAGTAATAAGTTTCTCGATTTCTGCTTGATTACTTTGTGCTAAATTATCTGCATCTAATTTTAATAATTCTTCAAAACTAGATTGCAATTTCTGCTTATCATCATCACTTAATTTACTCATAGGGACGATAAACTTGTCTCTGATATAAGCATAAGGATCTGGATCGTATTCTTTCATTGCAGAAGCATAACTATAGTCAAGACCTTCTACAATCTGTACAGCAATATCCTGTAAATCAGAATCTAAATCCTTAAATGTTTGTTTTGACTTCATGCCAGAAACTAAATTTGGTATAAAATCTCTCCAAGCATTTTCACCTTTGTTAATTTGTTCCTGTAATTCCTGTGACTGGTCACTGATTGAATCCAATAATGCGCCACTTGCATCACCAACATTATCCTGAATAATATTCTCTAATGTTGTGATTTCTTCAGGTGTAAGTTGATAAAGATTTGCATATATTTCAAATGCACCAGTATATTCATCAAATTGCTGAGTGAATAAATATGAAGGGTCAACACCTAATTCAACACGCCTTGAACCATCTAATGATTTCCAAAATTCATTTATGGATTGAGTGAGAGAGTTCATATAATTTAACTCTGCTTCATTATGAATGTCTCCACCAAAAATAAACTGTCCATTTTCTCCTGTGAGTTTGATGCCATTTTCAGCTATGTCTTGTAACTTACTCATAGCTTCGTTGGAATCGTTAATCGTACCATTTAGTTTATCAGTTGCTTCATTAGCATCTTCCACATAAGTATAGACACCTTTAAAAGCATCTTCTAATCCCTGTGCAATCCTAAAGTTATTTAAATCTTCTTCAGTCTGTAGTAGTTCCTCTAATTGCTCTTTTGCAGTGATACCTTTTGTACCAAGCGTAAGAATCGAATTACCGTTTTCATCAATGCCTTTTGCTAATTCTGGGAATGATTGTGCTAACTGTTCGTTTATATCCAGAAATTCTTCATATTCTTCTGTAGAAAGAGAGACATTATCGTTTGTAGAGAGGTTTACACCTTTGGATAATTCATCATATCTATCTGCTAATTCTGATACTGTCTTTTTATGATCAGCAAGAGTATCATTCATAGACTTAAACTCTGCGAATAACTCGTCAGTACGCTCTCTGGCTTTTTCTACTCTGTGAATCCAGTTATCAATAGCAGTAGCGGCTAATTGTATGCCTTTTGTTATAACAGTAAACAGAATCATGTTACCAGCTATTGAAACTGATTTAAGTGCCGCTGAATGTGCTTTGGCTGCGAGGGTGGATGCTTGCTGTGCAGATGTTAATGCATCTGTAGAAACGGTTGCCCCATCTGTTGATGCCATTAATGCAATTGTAGCCTGATTGGTTCCTTTACTTGCTGATGCAAGCGCTTCCTGTGCTGGTATACCAGCCAAAATCTTTTTATTATATTTGTCAATAGCAACTGTATCAATCTTTGATGTATTGAACAGTGTGTTAATTAATCCATTTGTTCTAATATTATTAAATGTATTAGTTACATTTGTTAATGTTTTTCCAAATAATCCAATAGATTTAGTTGCTCCAGTAGCATCGTCTGTTATTGTTCTGAATATCATACTATATTGAAATGTGTATTGTGGATATACACTTGATTTATACTTTGTGGAGAAGTATAATAAATAAAAAAGGAAGCTACTAAATTATGATTATTAAGAAATATTGTTATGAATGTAGTAAATGTAATCAATTATATTTTTTTGAAGCAGGTAAAGAATTTTCTGATATCTGCCCAATTTGTAATGTTAAAATGGATTTAGAAGGAACTTACAATTGTGATACAGATTTAGCTGAAAAGGCAAAAAATACACCACCATACGACCCAACAAAAGATCCAAACAGCCCGTATTATATACCCATTATTAAATGTCCAACTTGCCAGTCCACCAACGCCCAAAAAATAGGAACTGGTGAGAGAGTAGTATCAGTTGCTACAATGGGGATATTTAGCAAGAAGATAAACAAAAGTTTTAAGTGTAAAAGTTGTGGATATACTTGGTAATATCTCATACATTGCATTTCTTCAAACAATAGAAGAGTAATATAAAGAAAACAGGCACATTATTCTGTGTCTGTTTTATCTTCTTCATCAGTATTATCATCTTTTATTTGTTTTCTATCGTTTGATGCCTCATCAAGTATATCGTCATATAATATCACATCGGCATCATATATACCATCATACTTTGATATGTTTTGGTGCTTAAAATGCGCTATTACAATAATCTTTCCTAAGTTGTGTAATGTTTGTATAACGCTCGTATAATCTGTGTCTCCAGAAACCAGTATAGCTATATCATAAGCATTTTGAAATCCCTTTGATACCATATGTGTTGCAAGATTAATATCTGTTTCCTTTTCAGTTGTAGTGTATGTGCTTGGATCATTTATATCATATTTCACATTCTTAAATGTGCGAATTTCTTGTCTTCCTTCTATAACTTCTAAATATTTTGCCTTTTTAAGTTTTGTCAGCCATTCATAATACTTTTGGTATGAATATAATTTCATCAAATCTTCACAAGGCTTATAAGCAAAAACATATGTCTTAATTACTTCTGAATTAAGCTGAATAATTTTATTTATACATTTTCCAAGGTTTCTGTAATCTACTGATTTAAATTCTTTGTTTTCTATTCTGTAATGTTCTTTCAAATTAATATTGAAATTTTGATAGTCAATAAACACCATAACCTTATGCATTATAAACCCCCGCAAAAATAAATTGAGGGGATACAACTCATCCCCTCCCTGCCATTTGACAGACTATTAATATTCACCCAACAAGTGGGCTACCGCTATAAATATTCACCCTCTAAGGGGCTACAACTATTGGGATGCACATAATATACCATAAAATAGCAATTTGTACAATCCAGAACATATGTTTTACGCGCGATCCATATGTTCTTCTCTATATTACCACATATTATAAAATATGTAATAACCAAAAAATTGCCAATAAGAACATTTTAAAAAAGTCTTAAATGATTATTTTAAGAATATCCATGTTATGAAAGTGTTGATAAAATTTTTACATAATGCCAACAATAATGCAGTAAGAGTCAATAGATCATTATCTCTAGTGTCTAAAATTATATATTTTGTGCATATAAGACCAAAAACACATACACATACAAATGCTATAATTACACACACAATAATAAATACTTTTATTTTTAAAGAATTATTATTATCTTGACATATAGCGATAAATAAATCAGCTAATGATACCCCAACAGCAACACAATTAACAATCGTTATCCAAAAAACATTTTCATTATCAATAAAGTATCTTACAAACATTAGGATAATTAAAAAAGCAAATATACAAATTTCTTTTATTATATTCTCTTTTAAGATTCTTCTTTTGCCCATACTAAGCCTTCTTCCAACAAATTTTGATAAACATTTAGGGAAAAAGAAATATATCTATCGTAAAATTTTTTGGATATTTCTTCATTATCATTAACAATCCAATCTATAGAAAAAGTAATTGCATTTTGATCTTCATCTAAAGATAATTTTCCAAGGATTAGCCTATTATCTTTATCTAAGATTTTTTCCATTACTTTTTCTGAATTATCTTGATTTACTTGGGCATGAAAACCAATTTTAAGCAAATTCAAATCGTTATATACATTTATAAAAATAGTTTTCCTTATGTTGTTTTCATTTCTGTATGGCATTAAAATACTATAGTAGTTTCCTGTATTATCGTTAGATTTATAGCATTTTAAATCGTTATCTTTAATGAAGTTGTTGATTTTTGTTTTTAGTGTTCTCATAAGTACATCCCCATTTTTTCAAAATTTATTTTTTCTGTATCTGTATAATAATGATCTTTGTTATCTACGGTAATAATCAATGTTTTTCCTTTTGCAATATATGTGATATATTTAGACAATAAATAATAATCATTATTCGTGGTAGGTTGTTCAGCAATTGATACACGAATATGAGAATTATATATAGCAATTACAAAATCATGTTTAGAAAAAGAAAATACTATTTTTCTATTATTTTCTGGACAATTAAAAAAACTATTTGTTTGTTTAATTATTTGTTTGGGAGTTATTTTACTGATTATGAATAAATCAATCGTCATTATCTGTTACCTCTTTGCTCACCATATTTACCAATCTTTCAGTAAGAGACAGATGTTCTCGTTCTCTTACAAATTGCTCAAGATCGTAAACATCGTTTGCCACATTCACATCAACTTCGTCTCTATTCCAGTGGGCAAAGTGTTTTTCGATATCAGATAATTTTGATTCAGAATAACATAATTTTTTACCACTCTTGATAAGATTACCTCTATCAGACTCGTCTTTATACACATCGACACATTCATTAATAAAATCCTGTTTCTTGTTTTTAAAATTTATCAAAGCATCATTATATTCATCATGAACCTTTGTTAACTTTGTTTTTATTTTTCGCGTTGGCACATTGATATACCTCATCTCTCGTAGTAAATTATATTATACCAGAATACACCAAACGCCACAATGAGAACATTTGTTCTAAAAACTGTATTGACAAATTTACCAAAATTTGGTATTGTAGAAGAACAGTTTACTTGGCACCTCCCTCACATATGAGGAGGTGATTCCATACATGGAGAAACGTTTTAAACCCGTTTTTGTCCGTACTTATACAAGATTCCATTTCGGCAGAATTGAGTATGTGAGACAGCACAGACGATCTTTACCAATCCGTTGACCCGTTCAACGGAACATCGGGACTCCCGATGTTAAAAGAGGTGTCTCGTTAAACCGCTTTAAAAGATTAAGTCACTTTTATGTGGCTTTTTCTTTTTGCATGTGTTACACTGTTTCTGTAACTGTAGATATAATATCACGCAAAAATTAGATTGTCAACAACAAATTTAATAAATATTAGACTATGGAAAATATATTTACTCAAAGACTTATATTGTTATGTCAAGAAAAAAATATCACACCACAACAATTAAGACATTATATTAGTGTTAAATCTGCTACAATCACACAATGGACAAAAGGACAGTTGTTGCCTAATTGTTCTACTTTACAAGAATTATCAAAATTTTTTAATTGTTCCATAGACTATCTTCTTGGTTTAACAGATATAGAAGACATAATCACATCAAAAAACCTTAAAACAAATATTCCAAAAGAATACCAACATATCATTGAACGCTATAAATCTCTCTCAGTACATGATAAGGAGATTGTAGACCATATATTTAGCATGAAACAAGAAGACACTACTAAAATTTACCTTTTCCCTGTATTCTACCAAAGTGCCGCTGCTGGAATCGGTCGATTATCTGAAACAGATGATTATAATATGGAAGAACTTCAGATAATGAACATTCCAAAAGAAGCCAAATTTGGTATGTATATTGAAGGGCATAGTATGGAAACAACTATGTATGAACATGACATTGTGCTGATTGATCCTGTGCAAAACGACCCTAGTAATTTAGATGATAAGATAGTAGTAGCCAGATTTGGAGATGAATTAATATGTAAAAGGCTTTCAGTAAATGAAAATAATCAAACATATGATTTTAATTCAGAAAATTCACTAGACAAAGACAAAGGACGATATGATCAAAAACAGAGCAATTTCACATTAGTTGGAAAAGTAGTCAAAATTATTCATGCGCATAAAACTGGATTTGGTAATATTACATATGGCGAATATTAAAAAGTGTGATAAAGATGTTATTAATTGTACTATAAATAAAATTACAAAATAATCCTTTTATTAATTATTATAAAAATATTATCTTTACAAAAGAATAAAACTATAACAGTTTTTTATAAAAACATTCATTTTTATAAATATCTGCATAATCTAATGTAGTGATAGTATTACATTTTCCTGCTTCTTTAAATTTATTAGATATTTTTTCTTCTTCAATTTTAGCAATATTTTCATAATTATTTGATGAAAAAGGATCGAGTGTTTTACATGATACTGAATTTCGGGCTATTTTAACTAAATTACTATTATTACCTTCACTATTTATTACTTCTAAAAAATTTAAATCAAATAAATTGTTGCTCATATTTTACCTCTCTATTTTCTATAAATATTATATATATTAC
>RAYM01000058.1 GCA_003611805.1 bacterium 1xD42-87
CTCCTGACAGTCCGGGGATTTGGGTATAAGGCGGTGGACTATGAGGGATAAAAAGAAGGGGAACAGGATTTTAATATCCGGGATTGTGCTTTCCATCTGCCTGTTCGTTCTGGCAGGCGGTGTTATCCTGCACCTGTCAGAAACATTTATCAGAAGCGGTATTGCGGATATGGCCGGGGCTGTGGGGATTGCTGCCCCGGAACAGCTTGGCGGCGTCATGCACCTATACAAGTCTGGCGATGGCCTGAGGGATGCGGGGGAAGAAATCTTAAGGCAGTACGGTTATGGGAGGGATGTATATTCTTTTGTCCCGGCATGGTTTGGGGCAGCGGCATATGCCATCCCTTTTTGTATCATACTGGTCATGCTGTTTTCTTTTGGGCTTTACTGGAGGCACAAGATGAAGGAGGCAGAAAAGCGGACAGCGGCACTTTCCGGCTATCTGGACAGGATCATGGAAGGGCAGTATGACACCCTGATGCAGCATGATACCGGTTCCGAACTGGAAGACAGCATCTATAAAGCGGTGGTGCTTCTTCGGGAGGAACGGGAGCAGGCGCAGAGGGCAAAGAAGAACCTTGCGGACAACATGGCTGATCTGTCCCATCAGTTAAAAACCCCGGCGGCATCCATAGGGCTTACCCTTTCGCTGCTAAAAAAGAAAGCATGGGATGAAGAGACAAAAGAGGATATCGGGCGGATGGAGGGGCAGGTCAGCCGCCTCCAGCAACTGGTCGGCTCCATGCTCACCCTGTCAAGGCTGGATGCGGGCGTGCTGGAACTGGAAGAAAAAGAGTTTGACCTGGAGGAAATGCTGGTGGATGCAGTCCAGCCCTTTGTCCGGCAGATGGAAGAAAAGGGGATATGCTTTGGGATACAGGGCGCTGACGGGATTTCGCTTTCCGGGGATTTCGGATGGTGCAGCGAGGCGTTCGGCAATATCATTAAAAACTGCGTGGAGCATACGCCGGAGCGGGGGGATATCAGTATTGTCTGCCGTGACAATCCTATCTATACGGAAATCGTTATTCAGGACAGCGGAGGGGGATTTGACGAGGCAGACCTTTCCCGCTTGTTTGAGCGGTTCTACCGGGGCGCAGGTTCTTCCAAAGACAGTGCAGGAATCGGGCTTGCCCTGGCAAAATCCATCATTGAGAAAGAAAACGGGACGGTCACGGCAGAAAATACAGAGACAGGGGGCGCAGGATTCTATATTAAATTTTACCATTGTCACTGAATTAGCACATAAGGGTGGTAGTATGTAAGGAAGTTCCAAGCCCTGTGGGGCAGGGTTTGTTACATACTTAAAAACAAGAGAGGTGCTGTTTATGGATATTTTAAGGACCGAGGGGCTGACCAGGCAGTATGGGACAGGGCAGACAATGGTAACGGCTTTAGACCATGTAGACCTGCAGGTGGAAAGAGGGCAGTTCGTTGCCATCATCGGGGCATCCGGCTCCGGCAAGTCAACGCTGCTCCATCTGCTGGGAGGCGTTGACCGCCCTGACGGCGGGAAGATATTTGTGGAAGGGGTGGACATAGCGACATTTGGGGAGGAACGGCTGGCGCAGTACCGCAGGCGCAAGGTGGGGCTTATCTACCAGTTTTATAACCTTATCCCCACGCTCAGTGTGAAGAAGAACATCTGTCTGCCCATGCTCCTGGATAATAAGGAGCCGGGTAAGGAACGGTTTGACGACATTGTAAGGACATTAGGGCTGGAGGACAGGCTGGAGCATCTGCCGGGGCAGCTTTCCGGGGGACAGCAGCAGAGGGCGGCAATCGGGCGCGCCCTGATCTACCAGCCCGCGATCCTGCTGGCTGACGAGCCGACAGGGAACCTTGACCGGAAGAATACGGAGGAGATCATCTCCCTGCTGAAACTGTCCAACCGCCAGTATAAACAGACTATCCTCCTGATCACCCATGATGAAAGTGTGGCGCTGGAGGCAGACCGCATCATCAAGATAGAGGATGGGAAGATCATCTCGGATAAGGCGGTGCGGCCATGAACATCATACGGGAATACAGCTTAGACCAGGTGCGTAAAAACCGCCGCACATCTGTTTCTATTATTGTGGCAGTTCTGATCGCTTCCACTTTTTTATGTACACTGCTTGTTTTTGCGCAGAGTTTCTGGAACCAGATGGTACAGCAGGAGATTTATATTGGCGGGGATTGGGATGCGGAGCTTATGGATGTTCCGGCAGACAGGCTTGGCATGGTGAGGGACAATGCGGGCGTAAAAGCCATGTTTGTGAAAGGGGACAACCAGACTGCGTTCCTGCCGGAAGGGACCGCGCTTCCCTGCCTGTTGATACAGAACTGTGACAGCGGCTATTGGGATGCCATGTATGAAAAGAATATGCTCCTGCGGGGGCGCATCCCGCAGGCTCCCGGCGAGGTCGTGGTCAGCAAGGATTTCTTTTTGCAGAACCCGGCATATGGCATCGGGGATACGCTCGCCGTGGAAATAGGCAGCAATGTGCGGACGCACATGGAAGAAAACCGGCAGAAAGACACCGCCAGCCTGACCATTGTGGGGGAACTGGATGTGTCCGTTTCCTCCGGCTATGAAGGATACCTTGCCTATGGCTTTATGGAGCCAGAGGAACTTTCGCCGGACAGTGAGGTGGTGGTCTACCTCCAGATGGAGCGGAGGGGGAAAGTATATATGGCAGTCCCGCAGATTGCGGAGGCAATAGGGCTTCCGAAGGATGAATACGGGGACTATCCATGCCGCTACCATGCCGCGCTGCTTGCATGGCACGGGGTATATGCAGCCGGGAGTTTTTTCCAGAGTGATGTGCCGAAGCTGTTTTTTGGGCTCCTGCTTGCGGCAGGCGCATCTATGGCGGTATTTGCTTATATCATAAGGGGCGCTTTCGGGATTTCGGCAAAACAGAAGATACATCAGCTCGGTATCCTGAAATCTGTAGGGGCGGGGCCGAAGCAGATAGGGAGGACGGTCATTTATGAGGCGTGTATCCTTTCAGTTATCCCTATCCTGCTTTCAATGATCCTGGGATACTTTTTTTCCGTCGGTGTCCTGTCAGCCTATTCCAGCATGGCCAGTGAAGTGTTCGGAAGCCGGATGGAGGTTTCTTTTTCACCGGCCGCAGCGCTCATGGCGGCAGTGCTTTCCTTTGTTACGGTTTTGCTCGCCGCACATGGGCCGGCGAAACAGATGTCAAAAATCCTGCCCATAGAGGCAGTGCGCAGGGAGCAGTACAGCATTGCAATGTGCGGACGCACATCGAAGAAAGCAAAGAGCCATCCCATATTGGCAAAACATTTCGGATTCCTTGGGGAGATAGCGGCAAACTCGGTAAATGCGGGGAAAAAATTGTACCATACATGCATGGTGACGCTTTCCCTTTGTATGCTTCTTGCCTTTGGGTTTCTCGCAGTTTTTACGGCTTCCGATATCAGCAATTCGCAGGCGGAAAACAGGAATCATTTTGATGTGAATATCACGCTGGGGACGGGGGAACGGATAGACGGTGAGCTCCTTGCAGAACTGAAAGCTGTGCCGGGTGTACAGGAAACATCTGTTTATGCAAGGGCGAACTGTGCTGTCTGGTTTTCCGGGAGTGACCAGTCAGCAGAATTCCTGCAGGCAGGAGGTTTTGATGCCGCAGACGGCTATATCGTGGAACGGGACGGGCGTTACCGTGTAACCTGTGTGCTGGTGGGGATGGAGCAGGATGCCTATGAAAGCGTTCTGCGGGAAGCAGGCGCGGAGGCTTTACCGGAATCTTCCGCCATCATTGTAAACAGTGTGGCAAAGAACCCCGGTGCAAGGGATTATGAGGCAATGCAGGAAACAGTCCCTTATCTGAATCTCCGGCAGGGGCAGAGGGTGGAGCTGACAGAGAAGTGTTCGGATGATACTCAGGGCGACTATGAGTTTGCCGTGGACGTTGCGGCAGTGATCCCGTCAATGCCGAAGATCGGGCTTGCCCCTTCATTTTATACACTGCCTGTTATCGTGCCGATGGAGGAATATTATGCCATTATCGGGAATTTCAGTGATGAGATGGAGGTTTATAATTACAGGAACTATGTAAATTATGCTGTGCCGGATGGGATGGACGAAGAAATCCAGGGCGAAGCGGAAAGGATATGCAGTGCTTATCTGGGCAGCAGTGATTTTATGGCTTCCAGTAAGACGGAGCGTATGAGGAACCGCGGGAGGATGACAGGGGCGACAATGTTTGTCGTGTGCAGCCTTGCCGCGCTGTTTGGGGTTGTGGGTATTTCCTCAGTGCTTTCGGCAATCCTGAACAGTTTAGGACAGAGGCGGAAGGAATTTGCCATGCTCCGCTCGGTCGGTGTGGATGAAAAGGGAATCCGGCGGCTGCTTGGGATGGAAGGGTTTCTGCTGTCAGTCAGGCCAATATTGATTGGCTTGCCGCTGCTTATCATTGTATGTGCCGCACAGTGCTATATGATGGGAGTGCCCATAGTGGAATTCCTGTGCGCTTTCCCGGTGTGGGCGCTGTTGATGTACATTGTACTGGTGCTGCTTGTGATCAATGGGATTTATATGCTGGTTTCTAAGAAGATCAGGGATGATGTTATTGTAGAAGCGATTAAGGATGATACAGTATAGGAACCATTCAATAACCGCCCGGAGATTGTTTTGGTGGAACTTAATGCCAGATAATACTACAAAAGACAAACTACCGCACAATGGCCTTCATCTACCATATGCGGCGGTCTGCTTTTTTCCCAGGCCGGACGGGCGGCCTGATAACAGAAATCACTTGGAAAGCGGGAAGGTTAGAGGTAATATGCTTACACGGTCAGTATGGGCTGTGCGCTTATAGTCGTTTGGTGCAATTTATGGGAGTTTCGTGCAATGGGATTTGATAGGATACCCCATAATCCGATATAATTTATAGTGGAGAAAAACACAGAATTGAGGGAAATGCGATGAAGATAGCGGTCTGTGATGACAGCAGGGAGGACAGGGGCGCGCTACGGGCGCTGCTGGAAGCCTGCGGCCATGATTTTGAAATAAGGGAATATGGCTCTGGCGAAGAGCTGTATGCGGATATGGGGTATGTACGGGAATGCGGCATCGTGTTCCTCGACATCAACATGGAGGGTATGGACGGGCTGGAGGCGGCGGGGAGGATCAAGGCGGAATGCCCGAAGGTACATATCGTTCTGGTGACCGCCTATGTGAACTATGCGCTGGACGGGTACAAGGTGAAGGCCAGCCGGTTTCTCTTAAAGGATGACCTGGAACAGACGCTGCCGGAGTGCGTGGATGACATCCTGCGGGAGGAACGCATGGTGGAGTTCGGCTTCGTGGAGGGGAACGTGCGCCTGCGGGTGGACGATATCATCTATGTTGAGACCAGCAAGCATAAGAACGTGTTCTACACGGCGGAGGAGACGTACAGCATCTACAAGAAGATGGATGAGCTGGAGGCGGAACTGGCGGGGATGGGCTTCGTGCGGATACACCAGAGCTTCCTTATTAACATGAGGTACATCGGGAAACTCAGCAGCTATGTCATGGTGCTGACCACGGGGAAGGAGATATCCGTCCCGAAGTCCAGGTACCCAGAAGTGAAACGGCAGTACACATTGTTTAAGGGGGCGGAGTGATCATGGCATTGTGGGTACTTTCATTCTGTATCATGGCGATAGAGGCATGGGGAAGCATATATTTCTTTGATACCTTTTTGAAGAAAAAGGATGTGGTGCGGCTGGAAAAATGCAGGCATATCATTTTATATGCTGCTGTAGTTGCAGTTGCCTTTCTTGGAGAATATTTTGTTTCAATGGGAATAAAGGTGTTGCTGGCAGTGCTGGCTTTCACAGTATTTTGTATGGTGTTTTATAAGACGGATTGGAAACAGAGTATTTTCTTTTCCGGGCTGGATTATTCTTTGTACTTTTTGGCAGACCTTCTCTCAGTACAGCTTGAAAACATACTGGTGAACAGTGAAAAAGCATATATTTCAAAACCTATTTTTTTTGCCATGCCCTCAAAAATGCTCTGGCTCTGTCTGGTGTTCATAGTCCGGAAAATATGGAAAGGACAAAAAAATTATGGAGAACTTTCCCGTGAGGAGTGGCTGAAATTTTCCATGATTCCGCTGCTCACTGTGGCATCCATGCTGCTTATGTTCTTCTGCAACAGTGCAGAGGCAAAGGTGCAGACGGCATACCTTTTTCTGTCGGTGGGGCTGATATTCATCAACATCCTTGTCATAGAACTGTTGCAGGGTATCCTTGAAAAAGAAGAACTGTTCCGGGAAAGCGCGCTGGCAGGCCAGAAGAAGGAAAGCCAGCTTGCCCATTACCGGGATATGCAGGCGGTCTATGAGTGGCAGGGGAGGAAGATGCATGACTATAAGAACCAGATAAGGACAATGCAGGTGTTGTTGAAGAAAGGCGACACGCAGGCTGCCGCCGCACTTGCAGAACGGCTGACGGAGAGCATTTCGGTGGAGATGGCGGCGGTCAACACGAACCATCCGGTAGTGGATGCAGTCCTGAACCAGAAATTCCACGCCGCAAGGGAGCAGGGCGTGTCCATGACGTTCCGGGTGGGCGACATGGACGGGCTGCGGCTTAATGAGGAGGAAACGGTGATCCTACTCTCCAACCTACTGGACAATGCCATCCATGAGTGCGTGAAGGTGGCGCAGCAGGGAAGGAAGGCCGTCATCCATGTCAAGCTGGTGCAGGAGGGAGGGAAGCTGATCTTTTCCGTAAGGAACCCCGTGGCAGAAAAAGTGCAGGTCACGGAAGGTACCGGTATATCAAATGTGAAGGCTGTGGCAGATAAATATGGGGGCGATTTTGCCGTTTCCTGCGATGCGGAAAAGTTCCAGGCGGTGGTGATGTTATAAACTTTATGGTCATTTCGTGCAATTTATAGTCACTTGATGCAATCGTGGTTTGAAATGCGGGTGTATCCGCCGATGGATTTTATGAGGCGGGAAATTTCAGAAAAATTTTATCAAGGAGGATGATGGTATGTTAAATATTACAAATTACAGCTATCTAATTCAAAGTATGTTTGGAGGAACAAAGGCAACTTGGGGAGTGGGCTCGACATTACCGGGTATGTTTCAGTTTTCTCAACTAAACAGTGGCAGCATACAGTCACAATTGAAAGCGGCAGGCATCGACACAAACAGCAAGCAGTATAAGGCTGTTATCCAACAAATGTCAAAGGATGGCTGTAATGGCAGTATGTTTACGAGTGTTCAATCTATTAAAAATTTAATGAAAAATTATAATTCAAGAGGAGAATGGGTTGAACCGACTACAGGATTGACAGGACTTCTTGTAACAGATGAAACAGGTGATAGTTACAAAAAGATTATTGATATTCCTGAAAGCAGCAAAGATAAAATGTTTGAAGCCGTGAAAAATATTTATCTGAACAATAATGGAATGACGGACGGTACAGGAAAGACGGAAATTTATATGGATATGTATAGGCAGATGAAGTCAGACGATAGACTGTCAGCAGGCTATACATTGAGGCAGTATCATCTGGCATATACGCAGGCGTTTGTTTCAGCGATTAAGGCAGTTGATCCGACATGGGAATATGGCAAAGCCGTACCTTCTGGCGCACTGGACAGCGTTACAAGGGAATCCGTAGAAAGCCAGCTTGTCAAAAGCGGCAACACCTTTGTAAAAAAAACATCTTCGGGTAGCACATTGGATATGAAGATATAACTCATACCCTATATTCGGCGGAGGCACAAAAACCATGCGCCCCTGCCGGGGATTATTTGGAAGGAGGTGAAGGCTGGTATGGGATTTGACAGGGGAAGTTAGTTTGCATGTTTGCATGGAGGCAATGAACTGCTCGGACTTATTACGAGAGAGCAGAGGCGGCTCTGACCGACAGAGGGGCTGCCATAAAAAAGAAATGGAGGACTGAAATGGGCATTAACGGAATAGGAACAGCGGGATATCCGCTGACAGGATACACGCCAGGAAAGACAGGAAGAAGCGCGGAATCCGGGGCTGTTGGATTCATGGAAACGGTGGAAGAAAAGGCGGCGCAGGGGAAGGCAGCCGACCAGGATGAGAAAGCCTTTGAGATGGTTGGCCCGAACGCTCCGCAGGAAGTGAAGGATGCGTGGATGGAGGCGGCGAAAGAAGTAAATGCGAATGGCATGGGAATCCGGGGCAACGGAGTGATGAGCCACATATCGCAGATGATGGTGCAGAGGCTTAATAAACAGCTTAAGGGTGAAACGGAGAATTTTGACATCCTTGGAAGCACGGTGGAATCTGCGATCCAGGCAACGAAAAATGCGCTGTATGATTTGGAGCATCCCGTGGTATATACACCCAGGAGCATAGATGTTCAGCAGGCCCGTATCAAAGAAGGGGAATTTTATAGGGCGTTTTTGGAGAAACTGGAGAAATTGTAGGATATATTATGGCACAGAAGGCAGGAACGCTTCTGATTGCCAGATGGATTGCATAACAATGGAGGATTTGAAATGGGAGTTAATTCAGTAAATGATGCAGGTTCCGCATATGGAGCGGCTTTCAGAAATAAGCCGGTATACTTCATGACGGGAAAAGAGACGGAGGCGTTTTTTGACGGGAAGATGCGCAGGAACATGGAGCTGCGGGAGGATACCTGCACCCTCAGCAGCAATAACACTTACCGCAGGCAGCATACCACTTATGAGGTTTCCGATAAGGACAAAGGTAGCGCATTCCTGGATTTGAATTTTCTGATCAAGGATGAGACCAGCAGCCTGAAAGGAAGCCTTAGTGATAAAAAGGATGTGGATTTTTATAACTTCTCCATCCCATTTATGAACTTTCAGCGGAATTACTTTGGCGTTGAGGTTTATATAGATATGCCGGAGGGCTGTGATTACGACCTTACCCTGTATGATGAATACGGCAATCAGGTGGGGAAGGCAGAGTGGGACGGCGAGGGGCGGAAGAAGCTGACCGTCCCTAATTGGGATATCAATACCAATCAATACTGCTTCAAGGTAGAAAACGGAAACGGGGAGGAGATTTCCCCAGATGATTATTATAAGATCAGCTTCCATGTTACCGAAAACAAGGAGCATGAAAAGACGGATGCCATCAGGGAAGCATATGGGAACCTCCACGGGGCATACAGTCAGAAAGATGAAAACTGGCGGGAATATCTTGATCAGTATAATGCCGTCTTAAAGGAGACGGAGCAGAATTATATAAAAGAGCTGGAGCGGCTCCACCAGAAACAGTTTGACAGCCTGCCGGAAGAAAAGAAGTATAAGGGCGGGCGCACCGTGGATGAACTGCTGCAGGACATGGCAGATGGGAAGGACTTAAACGATGCGGAACTGGAGTATGTGAAGATTTTTGCCAACCTGAAAGACATGGAAAAGGCGCAGAATAAAGCGGAGCTGAAAAACAGCTTTTCAGATGATTTCGTAAAGGATCTGGAAAGCATGGGCATTTCCCGTGATGACATAGAAGGGATGCAGGTACGGATCGGGAGCAATGGGGATGTGGCCGTGGACGGGATAGAGGACGAGGGCGTCCGGGAACAGGTGCAGAAGCTGATAGATGAAAAGTACGGTGACCGGATGTACCAGTATTACATAGGGATTGCGGACAGCGTGGGAGACCTGTCCTCCAATACATACCAGTATGCCACGGACATACAGGAAGTCCGGCGCTACCTGAAAGGGGTTACAGGGGAGGACATTTCCTTAGAAAATCTTTATCTGACGCCAGACGGGAAGATTGGAGGGCTGCCGGACAAGGCGGCTAACCTGATCAATAAGACAAAGGACAATGCCAAGATAGAACGGATGAAGGATGCGCTGGTGGATATCATAGGGAAGATCAGGATAAGCGGAGACTTGGGGATTCCCGATTTCACTTCACAGTTCCAGTTCAAGGATGGGGCGTTCTCCGTGGCGGACAGCGGTTTTGCGGTGGATATGGGCGCACTGGATGGCCGGTTTACACCAAAGTCCTCCGGCAATATGTATTCCGATATGTATAAATATCAGTTCAAGAAGGTTTTATAAGACCCACGGCTGCGTATCCCGAATAAGCCACAGCCTGACAGGGCAGGCATCCCCGGCGTTCCGGCAGAACGGGGAATCTGCTTGGATTTATTACAAGGGAATAAGGGTGGCTCTGACCAACAGAGGAGCCACAGATAGGAAAAGGGATTGTGAGGTGGGCGCATGGGAATTTCGGTTTCAAGTACACTAAATTCGGCCAATACGAAACACAGTATGTCACTGAGCAGCAGAGGACCTGACTGGTCTTTGATCCCAAGCGCTGGGAAAAGCAATAAATCAAAGGCCGAGTTTGCTGATGAGATCAAGGAACTGGCACGGAGAGCCGCGGAGACTACGAGCAAGAAAGAACTGGAGTATATCCACAGCCAGAGGGCGAGGTTATGTGCGGAATACATATCTGACGTATCGCCCGACAGGAGAGCGTTGTACCGGCAGGCTGAAAATTCGCTGAAGAGACAGAACGGCAATCCGAAATGCCACGGGAGCGGGGAACTGACGCTGCTTGACTTCCTGGAGGCGGCAGACGGGAGGGCGGAGAACCTTGCCGAAAAGAAGTTTGCGCTGGCAGGGGGCGGAACGCTGACCTGCCCGATCCTGACAAGCGGGGGATATGGCGCAGATATTTACTATCAGGGTACAAAGGTGCTGACATATCTCGGTTCGGGATATGGGTGGGCTTGTGAGAGGACTCCGGCTGAACGGGAAAAGGAAAGGGAGTTTTATGGGATTTATTTTGATGAGTACCGCTCCCTAAAGAATGGTCAAGGGGAGGAACTTGAAGCACTGCCGGATTATTTGGATGAGAAGCCGTCTTTTGACAGGAAAGCATAAACAGGGGTATCTGAATAATCGACTGGATTTCAAAAACCTCGTGAACGTATATCCCCGATAGGCCACAGCCTGACAAGGCAGGGCGGGCATCCCCGGTGTTCCGGCAGATTGGGGAATTGTAATTTAATTTGTCCCAGTTCGCTTTATTGTGTCCGATAAAATGCGTGTATAAATATACAATTTTGTGTATGGTTTATGTGCCTTAAAATGTGCAGTTAAGTAATGTATGATATATATCACTTTAATAGGGAGTGGTTATATTTATGAAAAAATTAGTAGCATTAGTTTTAACCTTAGTATGTGCATTAGGTTTGGTTGGTTGCGGAGCAACTCTAAAAAATAAAGAAGAAGTGGTTTCTGGGGATTTGCCACCGATACTTATTATGAGAGAACAACATTTTATTGCATATGATATGCCAATATCTGAACTTCCGGATGATTTGGAGTGCATGGGAGAAATAACAGAGGAAGAGGCAAACGGCACAGGTTTGCAGGGCTGCAAATATTATGCAAATAAATACCTAAGTTCCTTTGATGAGTTTTATGTATATCAAGAATGCGGAACACCTGTTGATAAGAACACGGTTGATAGTACAAAACGTCAGTGGGCTTATGTAAAATGGGTTCGTGAAGGATTGGAAAGAGAGTGAAGTGCAAATATTCCTTCGTGTCACTGATTCCAGTCAGAAAGGTTTATGAGGATGGCGGGACGCAGACCTATACATCTCTGACTTATAAGGTCATTGTGTGGAAGCAGATAGATGGAAAATCGGGGACGGAGTTTTACCTTTTTCCGAATAACTTCCGCCAGTTAGATTATTACGAATGAGAAATAGCGGCAGTGCGGCATGTAAGGAGAGGCGTTTATTGGGAGATACCAATATGCGCCTCCGTGGCAGGCATTTCCCTAAAAACATGGCCCTGCAGTCGGAAAAGCCAAGCAGGTAGGCGAGCATCCCAAACCGGGAGCCCAGTGCGTTCTGCTCGCTGACATACCGGTCAATCAGCAGCCGGATTTCTTTTGATAAATCCATCCTGTCCAGTTCGCCGGAGTATATGTCCGACCTTCGGAGAATCGCCTGGTATTCCCCGTCACTGCTCACGATACCGTTCATGACGCTGTGCATGCGGGTATCCATCAATTGGTATAATGCAGAATCCTTTTCCAATCCAATCCCTCCTTCCGTGGTGTCGTAGCTTACCTCTGTTTTGTCTGGATTGCAAGCGGAAAAAGAAAAAAGCCGGAAACCGCTTGTAGCGTCCGACATTTTCTGATAAAATATCCATACGGGGTACTGCCATAACGGGATAGGCGGTCAGTCCTTCTTCGCAGAGGGACTATCCCTCTGACAACGGGTAAAACCGGGAAAGGAGGGATTGCTTATGAGTGACTATGAACTGCTGACGGTTGTTCTGATGATTCTTGGAATCATCGTGTCGATTCTGATAGCATACATAAACACAAAAAAGTAACCGCCCTGGCCAAAGGATGCGGTTACTTTTTTGTAATTAGCTAAATTTGGGCTGACCGTCTATCGGCAGTATTCCCTTTTGTATTTTCATTGTAACAGATTCCCCCGCATCTGTCAAACGCTGCGGAGCGTTCTGCTGAAATCATTTTATGCCGGATTCCGCACAAAAGCAAGGGGATTTTGTCGAATCCCGTTTGTCGAATGTCGAATTGGGTGGGGTAAATGGGGTAAAGAGGGGTAAAAGTCATCAAAGTATAACAGCGGCACATACAGTTATGAAAAGCCAGTCAAGGTTCTCCTGCTGATTTTTTTGTGCAGCATGACGGCTGGATAGTTCATTGCATCTGGTAAATGCTATGAACAGCCTGTTTAATATATTTTCTCCCTTGTTCAACAATGTCAAAAGAGTTATTGGAGAAGCACCATGTAGCCATTGTGCCTCTCACGATACTTTCAAAATAATTGAAAATTTCATTGCATGAAAAATCGGAGGATGAATACGCTAAACTTGATTCTATTTCATCCTGCAATATTTTGATAAAATATCGTTTGCTGAAATGTTCGGAAGGTCCAGGCATACATGCACTTAGATTTAGCGAATAAGCTAAGCAGGTAAGTTCATATCCAGCGTATTCTGCAAATTCAAATTCCAGATTTAAAAAGTAGGTGATACGTTCAATTACGGATTTATTAGGGTTGGAGGCTATAAATTCATTGTAATGGGTGCAGATATAGGTTCCCATATCAGCATAATAGCTTTCCCTTACAATATCTTCCTTGGAGTTGTAATGAACATAAAATGATCCTTTTGCCAATCCTGCTGTCTGGCAAATTTCACTTATAGTAACATTATCGTACCCTTTGCTTTTTATAAGTGTGACTGCTGTTTCAAATATTTTATTTTTTGTATCAACAGCTCTATCTTTGCGTGTTTTTTTCTGTTCCATTCCTTGACTCCTTATAAAATGCTATTGACAATATGGATGGTAGTAGTTAAAATAATGACCGAGGTCATTGACTGTGGTCACTGTTATTCTAACACATTTTTGCGGGAGGTACAATATGTTTATTTTTAATCTGACTTATATCAAGCCAATTTTGGAAGTTGAAAAAATGCTACCAGCGCATATTAGTTATTTGGAAGAAAACTACAATGCAAAAAAATTTATTTGTTCTGGAAGAAAGAATCCACGAACTGGCGGGATAATTCTTTGTAATTGCGCCACAAAGCAGGAGGCAGAACAGATTATGGAGCAAGACCCATTTTTCCGAGAAAAAATTGCCCGATATGAAATAATTGAGTTCGTACCATCTAAATCATTGGAAGAATTTAAAACACTTATGGAAAAAATCAAATAGTGGATTAGCTTGAAAAATGAGATTTTATGTTTAATGAAACGAAAGGAATAAGCGTCTTCATGATGAAATAATTGTGGCAAGGCTGGAAAAGATACCATTAATTAAGCAAAGATCGCCGCAGATGGCTCACCGCCATATGCGGCGGTCTGCCATTTCCGCAGGCACGTCTAACAGCAGAAACCGCTTGCAGACTGTCCGAAAACTCCGGAAAACATGGAGTCAAGGTTTGGGATATGGTATCATTAAGTCAACAAAACCACAATGGAGGACGCAGGCATGGGTACATTCAAGGAGCGGATCGGAATCAGGTAATTCTACTGCCTGATACCCTCGATGATTATGTTGGAGGGGATAATGAGGTGCGTGCCATCGATGCATTTATCGATTCACTGGATATATCCCTCATGGGCTTCAAAGCGGATCCTGCAAAAGAAGGCCGTCCCGGTTATGATCCCCGCGGTATGCTGAAGCTGTATATGTATGGCTACCTGAACCACATCCGTTCCTCCAGGCGACTGCAAAAGGAGGCATCCCGGAATGTGGAACTGATGTGGCTTCTCAGGAAGGTTGTCCCGGATTTCCGTTGCATTGCAGACTTTCGGAAAGACAATGCGAAATCAATCAGGGAAGTGTTCAGGGCATTTGTGAGGCTGTGCAACAAAGCGGGGCTGCTTTCGCATGAATCAGTCGTAATTGACGGGTCAAAATTCCGTGCGGTAAATGCTGACAATAAAAGTTATGTCAGCAGCAATGCCAAGAAGGTTCTTCTGGATGTGGAAGAAAAAATCAGCAGGTACATGAAAGAACTGGATGAAGCAGATGCCGCCGAATCCAGGCCGGGTGCATTGACAAAAGAAGACATCGTCGGTGTGCTGGATTATCTGGAACGCCGCAAAGCCCAGCTGACTGAAGCACTGGAACAGATGGCAGGTAGCGGGGAGAACCACATTTGCACTACCGATCCGGAAAGCCGTCTTATGAAAACGAGGGACGGCATCCGGCCAAGCTTCAATTTGCAGACTGCGGTAGAAGCGAAAAACCATCTGATTGTTCATTATGATGTAACGAGTGAATGCACGGACTGGCATCTGTTTGGAGACGGTATCAATGCCTCAAAAGCCGCATTAGGAGTGGAAAACCTTGAAGGTATCGCGGACAGAGGATACAGCAACGATGAAGAAATCCAGCAGTGCCTTTTAAATGGGGATACTCCTACAACGCATCCAAATAAAGGCGAGAAAAGCAGGATGTTCCGGTTCCAGAAAACCGATACAGAAGTAACCGGGGAAGTGGTTTCCTATGCAGAAATGAAAGCACAGGGCGGATTGGAGAAAGCGCCTGTGGAAGTCAGGCGGGAACCACCGTTACATCCATATTTTGAGCGCGATATTGAAAAAGACATAGTTATCTGCCCGATGGGTCAGACGCTGTTCTACGCAGGTCCGGGCCACCCGAATGGCAAAAAAGATCCCTGCATCCGCAAGTATCACAGACTTTCAGCCTGTTTGAAATGCCCCAACAAATGTACACTTCATAAAAGACGGATCGTCTCATTCAAAGAGGGCGAAACACGGAAAGAAGAAGCCTTTTATGAAAAAGCCAGGGAAAACAGAATTGTCCGGAAGACGAGCCGCCGGTTCAAAGTGATCACGTTATCCGAAGAAGAAAGTTCATGGGACGAATGGGTGATCCTGCGGTTCTACCCCAACCAGTAGCATTTACGCGGAACACGGTGGTCGAGCATCCATACGGAACTGTGAAAAGATGGCACGGAGCCGGTTATCTGCTGACAAAAGGAAAGCGGAAAGCAGCCGCTGAAATGGGGCTTTCTTTCCTTGCCTACAATTTCCGAAGGGTGGTAAACCTCCTCGGGGTAAACGGGATAATGGAGATGATTATGGCCTGATACAGGCTTTTTTCTTTTAAAAATGGGGTTTCTTTGGGGCAGTACACGAAAAAAATGCTCCTGCCGCCAGATTGTCACATATAGACGAGTTTCTGGCGGTATTTTTGACGCCCTTTTTTCTTATTTTTCGGATAGTCTCCTTGGAAAGCGGGGGAATCAGAGGTAATATGCTTACACGGCGGTTCTTGTATCGGGAGGTGATGCGTCATATAGAACCGTCCGGGCTGGATAAAGGGAAACGTGTACCTATGGTATATACTGTAATGGGGCGTTGTAAGTATATCAATGTGATTAATACTGGCGATTTCCATACACCGCTTAGTGAATTCTACTGTTAATTCTGGAAGAGAATTTGAGATATATGTTCCTTTGTAATTCTATTAAGATTTCTGCAACATTTCCTTTTTATAATGAAAATAGTAGTGTTGCTCAAACTGATGGGGAAATAAAAACAGTAGGAGGCAGTTCACTCGGATGCCCTGTGTGAAGTGGAGAACATAAAATACAGGGTTTATCGATATAAAATATAGAGAAGGAGGAGGTCATGGTAAGCATATTAAAGAAAATACCGATCAGAAAAGCTGTTCGGGAAAAGGGGAAAAGCTTGTGCGTGGCTGCGGCGGTGTTTTTTACGACGGTGCTGTTTGTCATGGTATTTTCTACATTATTCTTTGTCATGGATGCGGCGGAGGAGATGATGAAAGCGTCATCGCCCATGTTGTCGGATGCGGTACTTAATGTGACGGAGGAGGAGTATGAGAGGATTTGTGCAAACCCGCGGGTGGCGGAGACGAGTACGGGCATCATAGTTGCCAGGATGCGGGAATCTTCCGGTGCAGGACTGGTAATACTTTACGATGCCGAGGAGCAGATGGCGCGGTGGATGAGGTATTATCCCGTAGAGGGGCGGATGCCTAGGCAAGGCAATGAGATCGTGGTATCCGATCAATATTTGCGGGAACGGGGACTCACGTACAGGGAGGATCTGTCGATCGATCTGACGTTTACTTACCTTGACGAGAAGGAGCACACGGAAACATTTACCGTAGTGGGAGTATATAAGAGAGCCTTGCAGCCTTATCATGCGGTCCTGGTGTCGGACGATTTTTACGGGAAAGCCTGTGCGTATTGGGAACAGTGCGGGCTGGATCCGAGGGGGGAGGCAGATCAGCAGGCAGGCGTGATGTTCTCCTCGCGCGGAAGTGTCAGGAGATTGGCATCCATGATGGTCATGGAGGCAAAGATTGATCTGGAGGAAGGTGAGATCTATATAAATGATATTTCCCTGCTTAGCAGTCTGGATTTCAGTACATGGGCGGCTCTTTTGGCGCTGGTTCTTCTGGTAATGTGGCTGGGATATCTGTTCATCTCCAATATCTTTCATCTCTCCGTGACTGGTGACGCCAGATTCTTCGGGAAACTATCCACTAACGGGATTACGAGAAAAGAGATTAAGAAGTTGATTCGCAGGCAGAACAATATTCTGTTTCTGGCAGCCGTCATTCCGGCGCTGCTCGTGGGATATCTCTTCTCCGCGGCTGTTCTGCCGGGCATATTGAGCGCCTTCATGACGATACAGGCCAGAGGAAGCGGTAATGGCTGGACCTTTGTTCTGGCATTTGCGTTTTCCTATCTGACGGTGAGGGTCAGTGAGCGAAAGCCCATGAAGCTTGCAAAGAATGCTTCTCCCGTAGAAATGAAAAGATATATAGGCGGATTCAGGAGGGTGAAGACCGCAGATGACGGGGACTGCCTGAAAAAGTTTGTGGTGAGGCATTTTCAGAGCGATAAGATCAAGGTGTTAAAGGTATGTGTCTCCATTGCCGTGAGCATTTTGCTTGCCAATGTCTTTTATGCGGTGACGGCGGGCTTTGATGTGGAGTTGTATGTAGAGGGAGATTTGGATGCGGATTATATTCTTGCAAAAGAGTCTGTGTTTACGAACCCGAGCCTAAATCCCGCCTCCTATGAACGGATCGCACGGGAGGAGATAGCAGGGTGTCGGGGACTTCCCGGAGTGGAGGCGGCGGGCGGAGCAAGCAGATCCCATATCTGTCTTCTTCCCACGCAGGAGGAGTGGGATGCCTTTGAGGAAATTTGGGGAGAGGGTGCTTATAGTGATCCCGGTAAGATGTGGACAGGTGCGTATGGGCTGGATGCTATGCTACTGCAAAAGCTTCAGCCTGTCAGAGGAACTATCGACCTCGATCAGTTCCAGACAGGAAAGTATATATTGCTTGACCCGATTCTGAGTGATGATAATACAGAGAATGTGGCATGTTATCAGCCCGGTGATGAGGTGACAATCCCGTTTGCAAGCGGCGAAGTGGGAACCTATACGGTAATGGCGATCGTGGAGGAACTGCCGGAATCCATGAGATTTCCGGGAAGATATTATGCGAGCAATGTTTATCTTCCCATGCCGGAGTGGCAGGACAAGGAACATCGGGACGATTATTACCTGTATGCCTTTGACGTGGAGGAAGCATTTCACGGGGAATGGGATGAGGCGATAGAGAAGATCACAGGAGATCAGAGCAGCGGTCTCGCCTGCCGGTCGGCAAAATCGTTGGCTGAACAGGCGGGAAGATACATAAATGGGTTAAAGCTGGCTGGTTTTGTCCTGAGTGCGATCCTGCTGGCTATGGGCGTTTTGAATTTCATCAACTGTATGGTGGAGAGCGTTTACAGCAGGAGCAGGGAGTTGGCGATTCTGGAGAGTATGGGGATCGAGCAGCGGGAGATTGAGAAGAATCTGGCGAAGGAAGGGATGCTGTATATGGCAGGCGGGTTCGTTCCGGGCTGTCTTCTGGCTGTCTTCGGGGTATATGCGATGATCAATATGGTTCTGCAGGAGTCTTATATCGCATATCACTTTTATCCGCATATTTATCTGCTCTTTGCTGTGCTGGGCAGCGCTGTGGCGGTTCTGGTGCCGCTTGCCGCGTACCGGCAGATGGATCGGAAGGAGAAATTCTTATATAGGATACGGTCCTGCAGAGAGTAAAGCATTTGAGATTTTGCGCAGCAGAATCATGGCGGTCAGCGTGTAAGGAGGATTGAATATGGAGAGAGAGATCGTAGTAGATATCAAAGATGTGAGCAAAGAGTATACAAGTCAATCCGGCAAAGTTCCGGTGCTTAAAAATGTCAGTATCAGTATCAATAAAGGGGAATTTGTGGGAATCGTAGGGGATTCCGGCAGTGGGAAGACCACGCTTTTGAATCTGATAGGAGGAATGGATTGTGTCAGCAGCGGATCGATCACGGTCGCTGGGGATGTGATATCTGACTATGACGATAAACAGCGGACCATATACCGGAGAAAGCATGTAGGGTTCATCTTTCAGGACTATAATCTGATCAACGAACTGACGGTATATGAGAATATCATTCTGCCGTTCCAGCTAAAGAAAAAAGAATGCAAGGAAGAACTGATCGACAAATTTCTGGCTAAGCTGAAGCTGGAGGAGAAGAAAAATGCATTCCCCATGCAGTTGTCAGGAGGGGAGCAGCAGAGGGCAGCGATCTTGAGGGCACTTCTCAGTGAACCGGATATCATTCTGGCGGATGAGCCGACAGGAAATCTGGACAGCAAGAATACCCAGATGGTGGTGGGACTTCTGCGTTACTTTTCCGAACATATGGGGAAGACGATTTTGTTTATCACTCATAATATGGAGCTGACGAAATATTGTAGCCGCGTGATTGCGGTGAAGGATGGGAAGATTATAACGTAAATTAAATGTAACAGTTCAGCTTGTGCCATTTGTAAAACCGCACATATGTGTGTGCGGTTGTGGTAAAATATCTGCACTGAACAATGAAATAAATCGGAATTGTGCGCCCAGACGAAGGGCGGGTAGTCTGGCAGGTGAGAAGCCTGTCTGCGAAGGTTTAACCAACCAGCAGTAGCGAGTCTTGGGTGGGGTGCAGTAATGTAGCCTGCTAAGCGTAGACAGCGAGAAAACAGGGAAAGTGATTGAGCCTCGAAATTTTGACATTTGGAGGGCTGACGCTCTAATTTCGGCGGAAAGCAACACAGGCGGCATTGCTATGGTGAGATGCAGTCTGCTTCTGCGGGGTCAAAGAGCTTTTCATGTTTTACATTGTGACTACCCAGTCAACTGGGGAGAGCCTGATGTCTCTTGTTTTCAAGTATGGCGGACAACGCTGAAACGGAGGATGTCAAACAGAGGTCAGGCAGTCGGATAGCTTCATAGTACCGAAGAAGCCGGGTAATTCCGGTGGAGGGAAGGGGGCTACATAATAACGGTCTCTCTGAGGGCACATCAGCCGTACTCAGGGACGGAGATACTGATGGAAACGAAATTGGAGAGAATAGCAGACAAATCGGCCCATGAGCCGAAACCGGAATTCACATCTTTGTACCATCTGATAAATAAAGAACTGTTAATGCAATGCCACAGGGAACTGGACGGCAGCAAGGCAGTGGGGATTGATGAAGTGACAAAGAAGGAATACGGAGAGAACCTGGAACAGAACATCAAGGGGCTTGTAGAAAGGCTGAAAAGGAAGTCATATAAGCCACAGCCATCGCTACGGGTATATATTCCGAAAAGCAATGGGAAACTGCGTCCGCTGGGGATTGCAAGTTACGAGGACAAAATAGTCCAGCTGGCTTTGAAGAAGATACTTGAAGCAATTTTCGAGCCGAGATTTCTAAACTGTATGTACGGATTCAGACCAGACAGGGGATGCCATGGGGCAGTGAAGGAACTGTATAAGAGGCTGAACTTCACGAAGATATGCTACATCGTGGATGCAGACATTAAAGGCTTCTTTGACCATATGAAGCACGACTGGATAATGAAATTCCTGAATCTATACATCAAAGACCCGAACATCCTCTGGCTGGTGAACAAATACCTGAAAGCCGGGGTGATGGATGAGGGAAAGCTGGTTGAAAACGGAGAAGGTTCAGCACAGGGAAACATCATCAGCCCAATCCTTGCGAACATCTATATGCACAATGTTCTTACACTATGGTACAAGTTTGTAATAGCCAAAGAGAGCAAGGGCGAGAATTTCCTGATTGTCTATGCAGATGACTTCATTGCGGGATTCCAGTACAAATGGGAAGCGGAGAAATATTATAAGCTTCTTAAGGAACGAATGGAAAAGTTCGGACTGGAACTGGAGGAAAGCAAGAGCAGGATGCTGGAAAGCGGAGGATATCTGGCAAAATCGAAGCAGAAACGCGGAGAATCAACAAGGCTGGAAACTTTCGATTTCCTTGGATTTACATTTTATTGCGGAAGGACAAGGAAAGGAACAGCATGGATAATGCCGAAAACGAGCAGTAAGAAATTCCGGCAGAAACTGAAGGACATAAAAGTCTGGATGTACGCTAATCGAGACCACAAACTAAAGAAGCTGATGGGAATGCTCAATCTGAAATTGACAGGGCACTACAGGTATTATGGTGTCAGTTTCAACGGCAGGATGATAAGCAATTTCAAACAACAAGTGCGAGAAATGCTATTTAAAGTCCTAAACCGTAGAAGCAACAGAAAGAGCTACACACGGGAAGGGTTTATAGAAATGCTGAAATATTATCCGCTGGCAATGCCGAAGATATATTTCAGTCTGTTCTGAAACTGTGAATGTTGTTATGAGGAGCCGTATGCGGAAAAGCCGCACGTACGGATCTGTGAGGGGCTGGCATCGTGAGGTGCCTGTCTACTCGACGGTGGAGGAGTATTAAAGGAGGAGTATTAAAGGATGGATAGAGAAAAAATAAAAAGGCATAAGAAGATTATCCTTGCGGGTATGATTGGTGCTTACCTGTTTAATGGAACGAAAGAAGAATTATTTTCAGTGACTGATAAAGACCGGGGAAGATTTGGCAAGTGTCAAGTGTCCTTTCGGTCTTTTATCTGTCTTTCGGGAAAAATCTGTATATCATGAAGCACCTTTTTTAGCAGAGGTATATTATGTATAATATATAGCAAAGTGTTTCTCATTTTTTTAATAGCAATGTAACGCGGATATCAATTAGTATATGACGTACTTTAGAATGAAATAGGATGTTCATCACCACTTATTCAACTGGATAACAGAAGGATGGAGATTATTATGAAAAAAATATTGTTAGTGGAAGACGACCGGATTTTGAGTGAAACGATGATTCGGCATTTGAATCAAAACGGGTATCATACCACGTTTGCATATACAAAGGAAGATGCTGTGATGAAGATAAGAAATTTGAAGTTTGATCTTATTTTGCTGGATGTTACACTGCCTGACGGTAATGGTTTTGCTGTCTGTGAAGAAATACGGCAGATTTCAATAGATACCAGAATCATTTTCGTTACGGTCAAGGATCTGGAAAGCGATATTTTAAAAGGCTACAACATGGGAGCTGATGATTATGTGACCAAGCCTTTTTCCCTTCCTGTTTTGCTGAAAAAGATAGCGGCTGTTACAAACCGGATGGAAAAGGACGTCTCCGGGCTAACTTATTCCGATTCATATCTGCGGATTGATTTTGCCGCTTTAACTGCTTATGTAGCGGGCGAACCGATAGAATTTACGCCTTTGGAATTTAAGTTTCTGGAACTGTTGGTAAAAAATTCCGGGCATATAATTACAAGGGAGAAAATTCTGGATGCAGTATGGGACAGGCGTGGGAATTATGTGGAGGAATCATCTCTTAACAGCATGGTCAGTCGGATAAGGGGGAAAATTGATTCTGCGAATCACCGATATATTAAGACGGTATATGGCACAGGTTATATGTGGATTGCAGACGAATAAGTCAGTGATAGCATTAGCAATAAGGGGGAGGGGATAAATTGAAGGACAAAAAGTATTTTATAGCTGTTAAATTTCTGTTTTACGGCATTCTGATTATAAACTTGTTGCTCATTTTTATTTCGGTTAATAGAAGCAGTACGGCTGTCCTTATCTTGTCACAGTTTACCTTTATTCTGTTTATTTGTATAGCTTGGGTTTTATTAAAAAGGACATTTTCTGTTTTTTTTACAAACCTGTTTGTCATGATGGATAAGATGATGAACGGGGAAGCTGTCCCCAATTTTGATCATATTGATGATACCTATGTCTCACAAATATATCATCAGTTGAACCGCTTATATGATGTTTTACAGATGCAGCAGAATTCGATAGAACAGGAAAAAAGTAAAGTACAGTCCTTTGTTTCTGATATTTCACATCAGCTAAAGACGCCACTCACTAATCTGCATCTTTTGCAGGAAGCATTAAAACAGTCGGGCATTTCGCCAGAGGAATATCAGGATTGTCTGGAAAAACAGAGGAAGCAGCTGGACAAAATAGACTTTTTAATTCGGGCATTATTAAAAACATCGCAGCTTGAAAATGGATTGATTCAGATACAGCCAAGGGAGGTTTCCATTAGCCAGACGATACTATCAGCGCTGGAGGGGATACTTGTGCTTGCGGAGAAGAAGGAGATAGAGGTGTATTATGACAATACAACGGACTATACTGTCCTGCATGATCCGAAATGGACAAGTGAGGCATTATTTAATGTAATGGAAAATGCTGTTAAATATACACCGCAAAATGGAAAACTCAATATACTGCTTAGCAGGACAGAAAAATATGTAAAGATTTCAATCAAAGATACTGGTATAGGAATCCCGCCTGCTGACCTGACCAATATTTTTATAAGATTTTGGCGTGGGAATACAAATATATTGGAGGGAAACGGTATTGGCCTGTATCTGTGCAAACAGATTATTTCCCTTCAATATGGCTACATTTTAGTGAATTCTACTGTTAATTCTGGAAGTGAATTTGAGATATATATTCCTTTGTAATTCTATTAAGATTTCTGCAATATTTCCTTTTTATAATGAAAATAACAGTGTTGTTCAAACTGATGAGGAAATAAAAACAGTAGGAGGCAGTTCACTATGCATATTTTGCAAACAAGAAATTTGAAAAAATACTATGGGGAAGAACCTAATATCATTCGTGCAGTGGATGATGTGGATTTGTCCGTCAATAAGGGGGAATTTGTTGCCATAGTCGGCAATTCCGGTTCGGGAAAATCTACGTTATTACATATGATCGGTGGGCTGGATGTGCCGACTGCCGGTTCGGTGGTTGTCCGTGAAAAGGAACTTTCCCGTATGAAAGACGAGGAACTTAGTATTTTCCGCAGGCGCAATATTGGGTTTGTCTTCCAGAATTATAATCTGGTTCCAATCTTAAATGTGTATGAAAATATTGTTTTGCCGGTGGGATTGGATGGCGCCGCAGTGGACCAGAATTTTATGGATGAAGTGGTTCATGTGCTGGGGCTGGAAGAAAAATTGAAAAGCATGCCGAACAATCTTTCCGGCGGACAGCAGCAGCGTGTGGCGATTGCGAGGGCATTGATTACGAAACCGGCGATCGTCCTTGCCGATGAGCCGACCGGCAATCTTGACAGCAAGAGCAGTGCTGACGTACTGGGGCTCTTAAAACTGAGCGGCGAAAAATTTTGCCAGACCATAATTATGATCACCCATGACCGGGACATTGCGCTTCTTGCGGACCGCATCGTCAGGCTCAAAGACGGCAGGATTATAGGATAAGGAGGGGAGTGCAGTGGTATCATTATTTATGGCAAGTACAAATAAAATCATTAACTGGCTGGCAGACAGGAGCATCCGTGCCGACAGGCGCCGCAATGTTTTTATTATGACGACAATCGCGTTAGCTTCCTGTCTGATTATGGTGCTTGCCCTTCTTGTCTATGGCGGAACTTATCAGATCAACCAATTTTACCGAGGACGTTTTCAGGCGGTAGTGTCCATTGCGGAACCGGAGCAGATTGCTGCCTTGACGGAAGATGAAAACATAGAGCAGGCAGGTTTAACGCTCACAATGCGTTTCAAGTCTTTGCAGACGGGGAAGGAAAGGTTGAATGTCACATACTATGATGAGACGGCGTTTCGGATGTCTTCCTTTGAATTGATACAGGGGCGGCTGCCAGAGGCGGAAACAGAGATTGCCATTCCGTCTTCTTATCTGGAAAAGAAGGGGATAGAAGCGGTGCTTGGACAGACAGTATCCCTTGACCTTGGGCGGAATGTGCCGTCGGTATATACAGTCTGTGGGCTGATCAGGGACGAGGGTGCAGACAATACATATGAAGTCCTGGTCTCGCAGGCACTGTTGAAATCCTACTTTTTCGGTGTAAAGATTCCTTATGCGGTGATGATAAGGATGGCCGGGAGCGAGGATATGGAGGCGGATGAATTAAAACAGGATATCCTTGTCTGCATGGGAAAATATGGTTTCGATGAAGCGGATATCAGATTTAGCTCTTCTTACTTTATTACCTATGAAAACGTGTCCACTGACAGGGCAACCACGCTTGGAATCGGCATTTTAATCATGATTGCATGTTCAGTGGTTATCTACAGCCTGTTTTACATCTCTGTCACCGGAAAAGTGAAAGAGTATGGCCGTCTGCGCGTGGTCGGTATTACACAGAAACAGATGAAGCGCCTGGTACAGAAGGAAAGCCGGAAGATGTCATTATTCTCTATTCCTTTAGGGATTGTCTGCGGCTGTATTATCGGATATCTGCTTCTACCCGGCGGATGGTACTGGCCAAACACGGTAAAATTTGCGGTTCTTACTGCTTTTGTCATGGTGATCACCGTCCGGCTGTCCATACACAGACCTGTGCGGATTGCAATGTCGGTTTCCCCGGTGGAAGCGGCCAGGATAACAACGGCGGATGCGGTAAAACCTGGTGACACAAAAAAGTTGACAAGGCGGCTGACACCCCGTTCTCTTGCCAAAATCAATTTTTCCCGCAACAGGAAACGGACCGTCCTGACCTTATTTTCTCTTGGATTTACAGGGATTTTACTCATGTGTGCCGCTGCCGTTATGCAGTCTGTCAATCCGGAGGCTATGGCACACCGGAATCTGAAAGAACGTGAATTTATAGTGTATCTGTCGCCTGAGGAGGATATGCTTACCTCGTGGGTTTCCATATACGATCGTCTGCAGCAGAACAACCCGTTAAGTCAGGATTTTATTGCAAAACTGACGGAAGAAGTGCAGGTTCGGGATTTAGAGTCCGTACAGAGCTGTCAGGCGAATCTGTTCTTTCCCGGTAATGATGACGTGGACTACGATAACACTTGGGAGATAGTGGGACTTTCCAGAGAGTATCTTGAGAGCCATCAGGACGCCCTGCTTAGTGGTACTCTGGATTATGATGAGCTGGTGGAAAATCAAGGGATCATCATTGATGATGACGGTGATATGTTAAAAACATATGAGCATTATGAAGCAACAGTGGGAGACAGTGTGCAGATTGAGAACGATGAGGGGGAAAAGGTTCCCTTTCAGGTAATGGCGACTGCCCACTGGGAGGACAGGCTTTATGGGGGATGCTTTATTTTCGTGCCGGAGGATTTGCTCCCCGCTATCAAAGCCGGCACGACCAATTTTAGTTCTCTGCTGGCATTCAATTCCGGTCTGGAGGATATTTCTCAGGCGGATGATATCATATATGAGATATGCGGCGAGAATCCGGATCTGGAGGTTGGGAGTATCGTTGAAGCCTCTGCAGCTTATGAGCATGACTTAAAGGAATATATGAGAAGAATCTACGCAATCGTGGTATTTATCGGTATTTTCGCCCTGATCAATTTGAGCAACACGCTTATGACGGGTTTTGTAGCCAGGCAGCAGGAATTAGGGATGCTCCGCTCCATCGGGCTGTCTAATAAACAATTGGCAGAAATGCTGCGGTTGGAAGCGTTTCACTATGTATTGGTGACTATGGCCATTACTTTGACGGTTGGGACTGCTGCCGGATATATTTTCTGCCGGATATTCAACCGGGTAGGCGTATTTGGGGAAATGCAGTATATATTTCCGTTGTTGCCTGTACTTGCTCTTTTTGCAGCGCTTGTGGTGATTGCTTTAGGGTATTCGTTACTGGCTGTACATTACTGTGAAAAGAAGACGCTTTCTGATTATGTGAAGGGAATGACATAATCTGGATGTTATCTTGGTAGATAAAGAAATCAGGAAGTAGGAAGAAAACCAATAATGCACAAATGATAAAAGGGAACCGGCAGGGTCAGGCAGGTTCCCTTGTTCCATATCAGTGCGGGGAGATAGCAACAGATGTATTTTGGGGGAGAGGAGGTGGTATTATCCGGAAAATGAAATGCCCGGAGAGACGGTGCAAGAAACGGGCCTGTGATATTGGGGAGACGGGTTCTGGATGGATCATTGTGTCGCTGAAATGTCCTAACTGAGGTAGGAGGAACAGCAGATGATGCAGTACGGCGATGTGAAGCCTGCCACGGAGGCGGACGTGAGTGGCAAGCTGGAAAACCTGCGCAGGCTCATGGAGCAGCCGCTCGTGCCGAAGGATGGGGAGTTTTCGGAGGAAGATATCGATAAATATGTTTTCGGGGTAAGGGTTTACGAAGACCGTTTTGAGTGGCTCTTAAACTTAAGCACCGAAGCCTGCGGGGAACTGGATGATGCCGGTTCCCCTGTTTATTTTACGAAGCTGACGGTCACGCCGGATGACGAGCGGGTATGGTTCAAGATGCACCCGCAGTGGTCAAAGTCCAACAAATATGCGGAGCTGGATGCGTGGATTTATATTTAGACGAAAGAGACAGGGCGGAAGGGCTGTGGTGTAGCCTTTCCGTCCTGTCCGGCACTTTGCATTTACAATTCTGTTGTCATTTCTTTTGCTTCTGTCGGCAGGCATTTCCCCAAAAACATGGTCTTGCAGTCGGAAAATCCCAACAGGTAGGCGAGCATCCCAAACCGGGAGCCGAGAGCGTTCTGCTCACTGACGTACCGGTTGATCAGCAGCCGGATTTCTTTTGATAAATCCATCCTGTCAAGTTCGCCGGAATATATATCCGACTTCCGGAGAATCGCCTGGTATTCCCGGTCACCGTTTACATCCCGTTTGTCGAATGTCGAATTGGGTGGGGTAAAGGGGGGGGG
>RAYM01000059.1 GCA_003611805.1 bacterium 1xD42-87
TTACTCTGAGGTATTTTTTTCTCAACCTTCTTTCTTGGAATTCCCTATATTTGAATTATACAGGAAGCTCCTTTTTGTTTAGCGTTTTTGTTAAGCTATGTATTTAAATTATACTTAACATTTCTGTTATTGTCAATAGCTTATTTGTTAAACTTATCTTTTTTATTAAATTTAGCATTTCTGATAAGTTTTTGTTGCTGTATTATCTCAATTATGCTAGAATATATGGAGAATACAGAATTGAGAGGTAAGCTATGGAGTATACGATACGGGAAATACAAAAACAGGAATATCCGTTACTGGATAATTTTCTATATGAAGCAATTTTTGTTCCAGAGGGTATCGAACCTCCAACCAAAAGTATTATTTCATCTCCCGAATTACAGATTTATGTTAAGCATTTCGGGGAATCCAAAGATGATTGGGGATTAGTGGCAGAGGTTGGCGGTAAGATTGTTGGGGCTGTTTGGGTTCGCAATATGAACGATTACGGACATATAGATGATGAAACGCCCTCTTTGGCAATCTCTCTTTATAAAGAATACCGGGGCTTTGGCATTGGAACGGCTATGATGAAAGAAATTCTTACCCTGCTTAAATTACATGGGTACAGTCGGGTTTCTCTTTCTGTTCAAAAAGCCAATTATGCAGCAAAGATGTATTTAAAGATTGGTTTTGAGATTGTAAAGGAGAATGAGGAAGAATATATTATGGTGTACTATCTATAACAAATTTATCAATAAATTGGAGAAAGGACATTCCATTTATGAGAATCCGACCGTATATATCAAGCAAAGATTACGAATATGTATCAAAATGGATTGATAACGAAAGAACTCATGCTTTTTGGTGTGCAAACCTTTTGCCATACCCCATGACACAAAAATCTTTCCATGATTTATTAGAGAAAAATGCAATGGACTGGACGGACAGTGCTTATGTCGCAACTGAAAACAGCGGACAGGCAGTAGGCTTCTTCTGTTATTCTGTCAATACAGCAGACAATATTGGTTTTCTTAAATTTGTTATTGTTGATAAAACCAAACGTGGAAAAGGTTACGGAAAAGAAATGCTGAATCTGTCTCTGCAATTCGCTTTTCAGATAACCGGCGCAAAAGCGGTTCAACTAAATGTTTTCAGTGAAAACGTATTAGCAAAGCAATGTTATGAAAAAGTCGGCTTTGCTGAAAGAAAGATTGACAAAGATGTATTTTCCTATAAAGACGAGTTGTGGAGCAGGTGTAACATGATAATTTCAAAACAATCACTCTAATTTTCAGAAAGGACACATGACTATGGTATTAGGAGAACGGATAAAGAGAATACGCACGTTCCGGGGCTTGACACAGCGTGAATTAGGCTTGAAATTGGGATATGAGGAACGTAATGCTGATGTTCGTATCGCACAGTATGAATCTGGCTATCGTGTTCCCAAAAACAACACTTTAATGGAAATGGCAAAGATACTGAACGTCAATTATATTCATTTTATTGGTGTTACACCCGGCTGCGCCGAAGATATTATGCTCACATTCCTTTGGCTTGATGAAGATGACCGTAGCACAATCCATTTATTTCAGCTTGTACGCAATCCCGGCAAGTGCAACGCTTCTGATGATAAGTCGGTGCGTTACTATGACAATGACGACTGGCCTGCTCATGCCCCAGTGGGAATGTGGCTAGAGTATGGTTTAGTCAATGATTTCATGCGGGAATGGTGTTTGCGGAAAGAGCAGTTGAAGAATGGAGAGATTTCTGAGGACGAGTATTTTGAGTGGAAAATCAACTGGCCTGCTACGAGTAGTAGTGTTGATGAAAAGGGGAATGATAAGAAAAATAATAGTTACAAATGGAGAAAAGCATAATGTCAAAACGCAAATATATAAACGCATTAGCTAAACATTTTTGCAACTCACTTCATATCGCTTCACATGACCTAAAAAAATGTATATGGCTATGGGTTATTTATATAAAACACATTATAATCCAAAAGAAGTATGAGCCCAAAGAACCTTTCTTCAAAAGTTTCAAAGACAATAACCAATATACGCAAATTTGTTGCAATACTGAATTAAAATTAACTGATAATTCATATGATTTGATTTTTTTTGAGTGGGCAAAGAAAATCTCTCGACAACCACTATTATTCTTTCAACGTTTTCCTGACAAAGAATATAATTATAATTTTAGTGGTCAAGAAGCATTTTTAAGCAAATTACCCAAATTAAAAGTTACGTCTATAAAGCCTTCAACCTTTTTTGAGGGAATAACATTCAATAACGTAATTTTTGAATCTATTTGTTTAGAGAAGATATGTTTCCATAATTGTATTTTTAGAAATTGTGATTTTTCAAATATAATTTCTTGTAAAACACCAAGCCTTTTTATAGTTCCAGATTTTAAACAAGGATTTAGCGCATGTGACTTTTATAATTGCCATTTTAAAAAATGTATTTTAGATAATATTTTCTTCAGCATAGGTTCTTTATCCCACACTATCTTTGACAGTATGACCCTATGCAAATGTGTATTTCATAGAATGAGTTTTAATCATGTTGTATTTTTAGGAAAGACAATCATGAATCAGACTTCCATTCTTTCACCCTCACATAACTTCAACATTATATTTCGTGGTTCGATGGAGGATTTTCATGTTGATTCAAGGTGCAAAATTACTGCTTTTTGCTATCATGACATTGTTAATTTTACAATTCGTCAATATAGGACACATAAATTATTCAAATCTTCGACATATGGCGAAATTGCTGATACATATTATGCAGTAGAACAAATATGGACTTCCAATCATATACGGGAAGATGATAATCATATAGCTAATTTTTATTATCAACGCAAAAAAGCGGAAACAAGAAGCAAAAAAGGCATATCTGCTTTCCCTTACTATTTATTAGAGGCAATAATAGGGTATGGAGAAAAACCATTCAAAGCATTTATAAGCATAAACTTTTTAATACTATTATTCAGCTTTATTTATATGTTTACTGGATTTACACCCAACTCCTCTACTTGTTCAATCAATTATTTTAGAAATAGCACTTTTGATATTAATCGTCAGACAATATTTGATTGGCTCCAAAGTCTATATTTCAGCTTTTTTACACTTATAACCGTAGGACAAGGCAGTGCTGCTCCCACATCTGGTATTACGCAAATAGCTATGTCTGTCGAACTATTATGCGGTTCTATAATCATGACGTTATTTACTGCAACGTTATTTAGGAAATATACTAAATAAGTTTATTTGAGAATATAGGTATCAAAAAGGTATCACGCCCCACATCAAAAGCCGGAAAGTCCGCTATTTATGCGGCTTCCCAGCTTTCTGTTTACTATTCGAACTCGGCGTGTTCTTTGTTGTCCTTAACTGTATTTGTTTAAGTTTTATGCAAATATACGCCTGTTTTTACTTCAATTACATCATTTATTATGGCTTGCTGATTTTCTGTTGCCAAAATGTTGCCACGCATTTATTATAGCAAATCCCCACAGATTAGCAAGCCATTTTTCAAATGTTACGCAGTAAAAATCCATTTTTGCAAATAATAGTATTAAATATCATTCAGTATTCATTTATGCTCATAAATCCTTGCAAAATAAGGTTGTCAAAAGGGCTAAAACGTAACGCAATATTACTTTTCTCCCTCATTAATCTTATTACATGGTGCTAGCACCATGTATATATTGTCAACAAAGAAGAAAATTTTTTACGTTACCATCACCATAAAACAACTACGCTCATAATCATTTCTAATCACAAGCTGATGCTCATGAACACTTTTTCTTTAACAAAAAAACATTGGATTCAATACGTCCAGCATTCCTTTGTCCAGTAGGAATACAGTGTTCGAATCTTCTCTTCCAGGTATAATGTTAGAGATATGATGCAGTAACTATCAGGATTTTTTATCAATGTTTGTGAACATCTCCATTAATCCCGAATTTTCACATCATTAACTATATTAACTTTACCGATTAGTTAATCTCTCCTTATATACATTGAGTTCATCAAAAGAATAATTATTCCATAAAACAGGGCATCCACCATAGCAATTATCAAAATATTGACAATTAACACACTTTTCAGAAGGTAAACGACTAATATCTTCTATTGTGTTCTTATATGGATTAGTATTCCTTAATTCAAAAAAGTCATTAGCACTGACAAAATCTTCATCTAACCTTCCAATCTTTCTGTCGAAATACATATCACAAGGTAGTAGATTTAACTGAGTATCAAATGTGACAGCATTTTTCTTGTGAATTTGACAAGGAGTTGCCATTTTTCCCTTTAACAAATGCAATTGCTTTTCTGTATACACACATAGTGGGAAACTATATTCAATCCACCATTCGTTTGTTATATTGTTCAGCTGCTCCATTTGTGATATGAATGATTCAATAAGTTTAAAAGGATTATGCTTTTCTATATATGGCACATTTGTATCAATATTTTTATCGTTATCTATAACAAATGTAAATGAGAATTGTTTCGCTCCATGTTCAAGCGCTGTTTTAACCAAATCACATAACGAATATACATTTTCTAAGGTCACAACCATAGAGCAAGTAAATTCCATTTGCAGCGAAGATAGATTTTTGATTGCTTTTTGTTGTTTAATGTATCCATCACATCCAGTAGTATGTATCCATTCCTGTGAATTTCTTCCTTTCATGGAAATATCAATATAATCCAGACCACTATCCACCAATCTTTTACTAAACTGAAAATCTTCAAGAAGAATTCCATTTGTTGCAACTGCAGTTGTTATTGGATGTTCCTTTTCTTTTATATATACCAAAATATCATTAAGATATGGATATAATAAGGGTTCACCTCCAGTAAAAAATATATACTTTACTTTTGCATCACAACAGAAATTAACTATTTTTTTTAAATTTTCAAAGCTCACTATTTCATTTTCACAATACCCTGCATCTTTTACATAACAAAAATTGCATCGTAAATTACAATTTCTTGTTAAAACAACAGAGCATTGGTTAATTGTGTTTTCATCCACCATAATATTTTTCTCCATAATATTTTCTATTCTCATATTACTGATATTTATTTGTCTAACTTGTATAACGAAGAATTTTTTTGTGCAAAAACATCCCTTGGATCTCCTTGAGCAACAATCTTTCCACCTGAATTGCCACCATGTACTCCAAAATCTATGATATAATCTGCAACCTTAGCTACAAACTCAAGATTATGCTCTATAATTAAAATTGTTTCTCCTTTTTTCTGTAATGAAAAAAGTACGTTCTGAAATTTTTCAATATCAGTTTCATTCAACCCAGATGTAGGCTCGTCAAGAATATAGAGACTTTGCCCGCCTGACAGTACACCTAATGCTTTAGCCAATTTTATACGTTGTGCTTCACCTCCAGACAGATTCATAGACATTTGTCCCAAAGTCAAATATCCTAGTCCTAATTCAATCATACTATTCAAAACCGAATATACTTTTTTTGTATCCCTAAAGATCTCAATAATTTCAGATATGGTTATTTCTAATACATCACGTATCGTTTTTCCTTGATAAGTAACAGAAAGAATTTCATCATTGTATCTTTGACCGTTACATTCGGGACAAGTAATATAGGCACTAGGAAGATAATTAAGTTCTATTTTTTGAATACCTGTTCCCTGACAGCATTCACATCGTCCGCCTTTAACATTCATACTAAACATGGAAGGTGACAATTTAAGTTTTTTTGCAACACTTGTTTTTGAAAACAACGTCCTTATTTCATCAAAAATTTCCAAATAAGACGCTACGGTTGAACGCGGTGTTTTACCAATAGGAGATTGATTCACTTGGATTATCCTTTTAATTGATTCCCCACCGTAAAGCTCACCATATTTTTTTGCCGTATTTTTATTAAGACTTTCTGCAACAGCAGTCGCTAGCGTAGATTTACCAGAACCTGAAACACCTGTAATGCATGTAATTCCCCCAATAGGAAACGTAGTGTTTTGCTGTGAAATATTTCTAAAGCTTATATTTTCAAATTTTAAAAAGTCTTTTAACACTGTTGGCTTTTTAAAGTCAAACATCATTTTCTGATTATATTGTTTCACACCTGCACTTATTAGGTATCCACCCTCTGGTCCACCAACAGGTCCCAATTCAATCCTATAATCAGCTTCTGAAATATACTGCTTATTGTGTTCAATTGCAATAACAGTATTCCCCTTTTGAATAAGACCTCTTGTTGCATCTATAATACGCACGATATCCTTATGATGTAAGCCTTTACAAGGTTCATCCAATATATATATCAATCCTTTTAATGAACATGTTAACTGTGTAGCAATCCTCACACGTTGTCTTTCGCCACCTGAAAGCGATGGTACCGATCTATTTAAGCATAAATATCCCACATTTAGTTCTACTAATGCCTTTAACTTTTGAAAAATGCTATCTTTTAATTGTTCTACTAATACCTTTTTGTCTTCCGTTATTCTCTTATCTTTAAAATTTTTTAACCAAGCCTGCAATGAGGTTATTTCCAAACTCTCAACTTCATTATAATTCAATCCACCTAAAGTATATTCAAGGGCTTTCTGACCAAGCTTTGCTCCATTACATACATGACATGCAGTAGTCACTACATACTTAGAATAAGGTGCCGCTTGTGTCTTGGAATCTGCACTTGAAATTTGCTTTTTCAATAATGGGATAATCCCCTGAATAGAAACAAAATGCTGCTTTTTACGTTTTCCATCTTTATAAGAAATTTTTACTCTTAATACTTCTTCTGTATATAAAAGTATATTTATTTCATCCTTTGTTAAGTTAGAATATTTCTTGTCTATATCAATACCATAATGGTCACATATGGCTTCAAGACATTTCTGCTCTTTGCTTTCTGCTGATCCCTTAAAATAAAGAATAGCACCGTCTCTTAAGGTTTTATCAGGATCTGGAACCAAGAGCTCTGGAGAAACGACCATCTCAACCCCTAGTCCATTGCAATTAGAGCAAAATGTTTTTGGATTATTAGACGAAAAAGTATTTTCAGAAATTCCATTTTTAGCATCGCTATTTACTAAAGAGAATAACGTCCTAAGATAATAGGATATTTCTGTAATAGTTCCAATTGTAGACCTAGGATTTACATTATAATAATTTTGAGAAACATTCAGTGCCGGTCTAAGATTCTCTATGGACATTACTTTTGGTTTATTCATTAATTTTTGACTATAAATGTTGCCCGTCATTCCCTCAAGAAATCCACGTTGACTTTCCGCATATAATGTATCAAAAACCAATGAAGATTTACCACACCCAGAACATCCAGTGACACAAGTAAAAGCATCTAATGGTATCTCAATATCCAAATGTTTTAAGTTATTCTCATGCGCACCTTTTATTATTATTTTTTCCATAACATTCGGCTCCTCCCTCCAATCAAAAATTCTCTTATCTCCCTATTTTATTTATCAAAACTTAAATTTTCGTTCCTATAAATAGTTATTTTTTCATGCTTCAATTTAGCTACATTACAATAAAATTCATTAATTTTAAATGCATCGCCATTTTGATTTTCATTTGAATTACTCATCATACATACAGTACAATATCCTCTATCTTTGCAATCAACACATTTCACAAAATCTTTTCGTTTTATCTTCCGTAAATACTTTATTTTATCAGAATTTTTCCATATCTCATTCAAATTTTGATTATCTAAAGTTCCAATAACATTTGATTGCCATCCTACGCAAGGATAGACCTCTCCTGTTACTGATATACAAAAACTATATCTGCATATTGAACATATAGGATCATTCCCCTTCAATGCTTCTTTTTCTTTAGCAAGATTGCTAATTGTTTCTGCATAACCTTCTGCTAATTCATAATCAAAAGCTTTACTAATTTCCTCTAAAGATAAGCGATTTGACAGATTATCACCTGTATGATCATATGAAGCAAAAATAACTGGTTCAACCGCAACAGAAATATTATGATCATACCCCCATCTAATAACATTTACAAAATCATCTTTATTTTGTTTCATAATTGGACAGGAAATCTGTACAGGTATCTTGGCTTTCATTAGTTTTTCTAACCCACAAATTGTCTTTTCTAAACTTCCCTGTAATTTTGTTATCCCATCGTGAATATCAGGATTCATTGCATATATTGATGTCTGAACTGATAGTAATGGATTTTTCTTCATTTCATCTACTATTTCATCTGTTAATAGTGTTAAATTAGATAAAACATTAACTGACAAATCTAATGCTCTACATTTTATTAAAAAGTTAACAATATTTTTATGTAAAAGCGGTTCCCCTCCAGACAAAGTAACGTGTATAATATTCATTTGTCTTCCTTCCTCAATAATCCTATAAAAAAGGTCAGAGTCCATAACATTTACTTTATACTTATGTGGAATATAACAATGAACACATCGTTCATTACATACATTTGCAATTTCAATATGAATACTTCTAAGAAATTCGTTTGTCTTAAATATACTTTTTACACAATCATCTGAGCCAAATGCGATTGCAGTATTTTCTAATTTTTCATTTGATTCTTTGTTTTCATAATCTTGGCAACTATCTGCGTTCTCTCCAATACACAAAAACTCTTCATCAACAAAATATTGTAAAAACTCAATAGTATCCTTTCTCAATGTTTCTAAATCAACACCTACAAAAATATGTGCCAATTCATCAACTATATCATCAATGCTTTTAGGATTTCTATCAAGTGTTGCCAACATTACAGCTCCACTTTTCGAAACATATTTCTCACCACGTAAACGTCTTGTATCATTTATCATTCTATACCCATATTCGGAATTATCTGTTATTAATCCATATTCATCATATTGCCTAAACAATACATCTTGTCTTATTTTATAATACATTATTCCCCTTACCTCTCATTAGACAAAAAATAAAGGACGCAGCACGAAACCACACTGCATCCTCATTCTACATGATCTTACATATTACGCTTTCTGATCACAGGGTCTTCCACAAGGACCATCTCCACATTTTGCAAGATTTACCTTCTCACCAGAAATAACCGCAGGTTTAATATACTCCATTAATATACCCTCCTTATTAAATATCATTTTTCTTATTCAAGAAACTACCTAACTTATATAAATATATGATACAAAAAAATTCATCAAAAGTCAATACCCTAATGATATTTTTATAATATTTCAGTAACAGTTCAGCCAGGACTTTGCACTTGCTGCAAAGTCCGTGAAACAGCGTAGCGGCAGAGATGCATCAAGCCACCACGAAGTGGTTTTGCATGGCTTGATGCTTGTAACAGGAAGCCAAAGGCTGAACTGTTACATATTTCAACTATTTCAAACAATAAATCTATTCATCAATTTGCCACAAAAATATAGGGCATAGCAACCGCCACACCCCACATTTCTTATCGCTCCAACGACTTCTCAATCTTCCACTTCTGCCCCTTCAAGTCATTCTGTTTTTCATAAAGATTGTTCCGCTCTTTGCAAAGTTCTTTCATACGTTCCAACTGCGCCCACACTCCCTCCCGGCAATCCGGTTCTATCTTTTTATATTCCTCGGTCAGATTGCGGATTGTATTATTGTTTTCCTTTATCTGCTCCGAAAGGCATACCCAGTCTATCAGATTTTGCACTTCCCTGTCCGTTTCGTAAAGGTCTGTATCTGCCACGATTTTAGCACACAGCCGTATCATAACTCTCTTTTCCATATCTGTCATATCCTATCAATCCTCTCTTTCCTATCGGCTCATTTCAAAGGCACGTTTCGGGCGTTTCTTTACCCTTTCTTCCTGCTCTAATGCTTTTGACTGCTCTACTATCGACTGTACCTGTTCTCTGCCTAAATGACGCTCCAAACGCCCCAAATCAGACGCTTTTTCCTGCAAGCGGTCTATGGTGTCGCTCTGCTCCATGACCTTATCCGTCAAGCGGCTAATCTGTTTCTGTTGTCCGTCCAATTTGGCGGTCAGCTTCTTACCCTGTTCTGTAAGCTGCACACATTTGATAGTCAGATTTTTAACGACCTCTTTCAATTTCTCTACAAGCGGAAGTGCTTTTTTATCCCTATAATTCTTTGCGCTCATCAATGCCCCCGGCTCTGCCAACTGCCATTTCATATCTTCATCATAGGCGTGTATATTGCGCTCCATGACTTCCTTTGACTGCACCATTTTATTAAGTTCCTGTTGTAACTTTTTCTGCTGCTTCTCCAACTTTTCATTTTCGGATAACAGCTTTTCTTTATCCTCTGTCAGCGTTTCCGTCTGCTCTTTCAGCAGATGATTTGTTGCGGTAAGTTCTGATACTTCCTGCCGGATTGCTTCGCCCTCTTTCCGTATCTGCTCCGTTTCTTGTCCTGCCGCTATCTGCTGATGAAGAATGTCAGATAATTCCTTTTTACTTCCGAAGATTGTCTGTTCCAGTTCCGCAACCTCTTTTTGCCGTTCCTGCTTCTCAAAATCGAGTACAGACAAATGCTTGTGATGTGTGCCTAACTGTTTCCACTGTACGCCATAACGTCCCATGACTTTTGAAAGTTCCCGCTTCTCCGCTTCAATCCATTCATTCCATTCCGTCATTCCCCTTGTGCCGCCTTTAAAGCCCTGCTCCGACAGTGCGCCTTTGAGGGAAACTCTCGTATCAAGTCCACGCTTGCTGTTACGGATAAAGGGAACAAAATCAATGTGAATGTGCGGTGTCTGCTCGTCCATGTGCAAGTGACTTGAAAAAACGTATAAGTTCGGATTTCTTTTCTGAAACTGCTCCATAAACTCGCATAAAATATCTTTTGCCAACTGTCCCTCATTGCTCTGTACGTTCATATCGTCCTTATTGCCGATTTGGAAGATTACCTCATAAAATAATTTCTCCTGCTTTCCCCGGCGTATCTTCTCATAATAATCATCAATCTTTCGGTCACTCCGTTTCTGCTTTGCGTTGTAGCGTTCCAGTGCTTCATCAAAAAGATTATGATAGACCTCTTTTATATCCGAGTGGCAAAATTCCACGTTGTCCCGACTACGTTCCTTATCTACATTTTTAGCTGTAAAGGCTCTTGTATTGTGATTGACCGAACCTTTCCCAACCATGCCGCTAATCGTCCTTTCCAATAGGCATATCCTCCACATTCTATATATTTGCGCCGCTAACTTTACTGCGCCGACTAAGGCGCAAAGCGAAGTTTCTTCGCTTTGGCTTTGTTACTTTCCCGAAAGTAACGCAAAAGCACTTTCGACAGGCTACGCTCTATCAAAAGTGCCTTTGCGCCCTGCCGGGGGCTTTCCGTCCTTACGGACGGTAAGCGGCTGTTCGCCGCTTCAATGCTCCCCATGCGTCGATAGCGTCGATATTTTCTATACCGCCCCGCTATCAAAAATACCGTCGCAACCGACGCATATCGTCGCACTTTACGCTTTCGGTTCTAGCCGTTTCAGAATAATTTTTCTCTCATGCCCCCGCTTATTGTCATAGAAAATGCCATAGTCATTAAGCAACTGGCTGTTCACTACATTTAATTTTCGGGAAAGCACATTCGCCGATAACTGCATATCCGGCAGCTCCCCCAAAAGTTCCGTAGCTGTTCCCTCCCACTCCTGCCTGTCCTCTGTCAGCAATCCGTTAATCGCTTCAAGAAGTGGGTTCGGCGGCTGTTTCCAAAGTTCCGTTTCCGCTTTCTGGAATTTCCAAATACACTGTTCCCGGTCAAACTCTATGGTCAGTTCCTGATCCGGCTGGTCACGCCCCACAATGTCCATGACCGCCGTATTGTCAGTGCGCTTTTTCTTGTGCATGATAAACGCCCCGTCTGCCGCACCAAGAAGTCCGTTTGTGCCGGAAATCATATCGAAGCTGTCCTCGGATTCCAACTTGCGGGTATGATGAACCACCAACAGGCAGACACCGTATTTATCACTAAATGTTTTCAGCTTTGTCACAATCTCATAGTCACTGGAATAACTGTACCTGTCCCCGCCGACCTCGCGCACTTTTTGGAGTGTGTCAATGATAATCAGTCTTGCGTCCTTATGCTCTTTTAGAAAGCCCTCTAATTCTCCGTCCAATCCCTCATTCAATGTCTTTGCCTGCGTTGCAAAAAATAAATTGTCTGCACACTCCACACCAAACATGACGGACAGCCGCCGCTGAAGCCTTGCATAATCATCTTCCAGTGCAAGGTATAACACCGTTCCTTTTCGGACTGGATAATTCCACAGCGGAAGCCCCATAGCCACATGATAGGCAAGCTGTCCCATAAAGAATGATTTCCCTACTTTCGGCGCACCCACAAAGAGATAAGTGCCGCAATACAGAAAACCGTCTACAACAGGCGTTCTCGGAGGATAAACCGTATCATATAATTCTGTCATGGAAACCGTTTGAAGCCCGCCGCCCCGCCCGGATTTCTCCGGGCAATTTGTGGCTTGCAGATTGATTTGTTTGTTTTCATTTGCTATAATTTCAGTGTGTTTTTTTACTTTCGGCTGTTCCCCATCTGCGCCAACAGATGATACGGGAGCAGTCGTTTTTCTTTTTTCTGTCATTCATCTTCTCCTTTCAGACCGTCTAATGTGATTGCGATTATCTGTAACGTGTAGAGCAATTCGTCATTATCCGGGCTTATGCTTTCCATACGTTTCAATTCCTCATAGATTGCCGCCATCTGATTTTTCAGTGCTTTATATACCCTCGGATTGCCCTGCACCACAACGTCCCGGCACAAGAGCCGTCTTGTGATGTAGTCCTGCTTTGTCAGCCCCGACAATGCCACCAAATCATTCAACAGCTTTGCTTCTTCGTCCGATACCCGGAACGCCACCGTATGATTGCGCCATCTTCCCTTGTAATCAAGTGTTCTCTCCATTTGTACCCTCCTTTGTCATTCGCTCCACTTCCAGTTTTTCTGCCATTTCCGTCTGTACCGTAGGGAATAAATGGGCGTATCGGTAAGTGATTTTCTCCGCTTCATGCCCCATACGTTCCCCAATCGCCAGTACTGAAAATCCCATGTTGATTAACAGTGAAACCGCACTATGGCGAATATCGTGGACACGGATTTTCTTAACGCCCGCCTGTTTCGCCCCTCTCTCCATCTCGTGATTGAGATAAGATTTTGTAACCGTAAATAAACGCTCGTCCGGCTTAATGTCATAAAGCATTTTGATGTACTCCTGCATTTCCTCACAGAGAAACGGCGGCATTTTGATTGTGCGGTTGCTCTTTTTCGTCTTAGGGCTTGTGATAATGTCCCGCCCTTTAGAACGGTGGAAAGTCTTGCTGATTGTGACTGTCTGCTTCTCAAAATCAATATCAGCAGGCGTGAGCGCAAGCAGTTCGCCGGAACGCATACCGCACCAGTAGAGCATTTCAAACGCATAATAGGAACGGGGCTTATCCATCATGGCTTCGGAAAATTTCAGATATTCCTCTTTCGTCCAAAAGTCCATTTCCTTAACGGCTTCGCTCCCAATCGTCCCCGCCCGCCTTGCCGGATTGTAGGGAAGATTATAAAAGTTTACCGCATGGTTGAATATCGCCGTCAGTTGTGCGTGAATTGTCCGCAAATAATCTGCGGAATAGGGCTTGCCTTTCTCATCCCGGTACGCCATCAGCTCATTCTGCCACGCTATCACGTCCTTTGCTTCAATCTCTGCGATTTTGCGGTTCTCAAAGTACGGTAAAATCTTAGTCCGTATCACATGGCTTTTGGACTCCCAAGTGCTTTCCTTGACACGCTGTTTCTTGTCGGCTTCGTACACTTCAAAGAAACTGCCAAAAGTCATATCCAGTTTTGCTCCCTGCTTTAACATGGCTTCATGCTCCCACGCCTGCGCTTCCCTTTTGGTTGCAAAACCTCTCTTTTGTGTCTGTTTCCTCTCCCCTTTCCAGTTGGTAAAGCGGTAGATAACCCGCCACGTCCCCGTGGCATTGTCTTTGTATACAGCCATCTAAATCAACTCCCTTCTATTCGCTGTAACATACTTTTTTATGAAAAAATGTAGCGTTCACACGTCCTGCCACCGTCAGATAGCCCTGTTTCTGCATTTCTGCGTTCAGTTCCCTTACAATCTGATAGGCTTTTGACTTCGACACACGCAGTTCCGCTGCCACTTCCTCCACTGTCATAAATGATTTTTCCGTCATTCAGATACCCTCTCCTTTCAATGCTTAACCGTTTATGTTTAAGTGTTGCATATAGAATACTAAATAAATTCCGTTAAGTCAAGTGGTTTTTGAGTAAATCTTAACTTTTTTTATTTAAGTTATTCTTGCTATTCCTATTGCACCATGTTATACTGACTTCAACAGATTTGTTTAAGTAAAGTCATGCACGACTGGAGGAAAACAGGGCGGCGGATGCTTGCACACGCTGAACTGCTTTCTAACAGGCGTATATGGCGCACCGCCACAGCGAGATGAAGCGAAGCGTAATCGAGCTGGCATGACTTTACCTCACTTCACAATAACGGAGGTTTTATTATGGCAATCGGCAAACGTATCCGCTTTTTCCGCAACCGAAAAGGCATGACACAGAAACAGCTAGGCGAAGTCCTCGGTTTTCTCGGAAAGACCTCTGATGTCCGCATGGCACAGTATGAAACCGAAGCGAGGACGCCGAAGCACGACCTTGTAAAAGAAATGGCGAATATCTTTGATGTAAGCACCCACGCCCTCACCGTGCCGGATATTGATACCTATATCGGGCTTATGCACACGCTCTTTGCGTTGGAAGATATGTACGGGCTGAAAATCGGGAAAATTGACGGGGAAATCTGCCTGCGCCTTGACAAGTCCGACTATTCCACCTATTCGTCCATGTTCGATATGTTCCACGCATGGCAGGAGCAAGCCGCCAAACTGGAACAGGGCGAGATTACCAAAGAGGAATACGACCAGTGGCGGTACAAGTACCCGGAACTGGACACCTCAAAGCATTGGGCGAAAGTCCCCTCACAGGCGGTCAGTGATATGCTCATGGAAGAATTTCAGAAAATCGAGAAAGAAGAAAAGAAAACAGCTAAAAAGAAAAAGCAGAAATAAGCATAAAAAGACCTTGCCGATATTCAGTTTCCATATCTGAAAATCAGCAAGGTTTTTCTTATGCCATTGATGTAATTATTTCGTGCGTGATGTTGAAAATGTTGCCAAATCGTTGCCAGCACCTAAACAAATTTGCTTGCAACCCGCATAAACACTAGGTTCTTAAATCCCATTTCATCACTCGAACTCAATCGTCCCCGGCGGCTTACTCGTCAGATCATACACCACCCGATTAACTCCCTTCACCTCATTAATAATCCGATTCATAACCCCCTGCAGCACCGCCCAAGGAATCTCTGCGCTCTCCGCCGTCATAAAGTCAACCGTCTTGACCGCCCGCAATGCCACGGCATAATCGTAAGTCCTTTCATCCCCCATGACACCCACGCTGCGCATATTGGTCAACGCCGCAAAATACTGGTTAATCTCACGCTCAAGCCCGGCTTTTGCAATCTCCTCCCGATAGATTGCATCTGCGTCCTGCACAATCCGCACCTTCTCCGCCGTCACCTCCCCGATAATCCGAATCCCCAAACCGGGGCCGGGGAAAGGCTGTCTGAATACAAGATATTCCGGAATGCCCAATTCCAGACCAACCTTGCGTACCTCGTCCTTAAACAAATTCCGAAGGGGCTCGATAATCTCCTTAAAATCCACATAATCGGGGAGGCCTCCCACATTGTGGTGCGACTTGATAACCGCACTCTCACCGCCCAGACCGCTCTCCACCACATCAGGATAAATCGTTCCCTGCACAAGAAAATCTACTGCGCCAATTTTTTTCGCTTCTTCCTCAAACACACGGATAAACTCTTCCCCGATAATTTTCCTTTTCTGTTCCGGTTCTTCCACTCCTGCAAGTTTTTCATAAAAACGTTCCTGCACGTTGACGCGGATAAAATTCAGGTCATAATTTCCATCAGGACCGAAAACGGCTTCCACCTCATCTCCCTCGTTCTTGCGCAAGAGTCCCTGGTCTACAAAAACGCAGGTCAACTGGTTGCCAATCGCTTTTGAGAGGAGCACTGCCGCCACAGAAGAATCCACACCGCCGGAAAGCGCACAGAGCACTTTACCATCTCCTACTTTCTTTCGAATTGTCTCAATAGACTGCTGTACAAAGGAATCCATTTTCCAGTCGCCTGTACAGCCACACACCTGATAGACAAAATTGGAAAGCATTTTGGTCCCCTCTACCGTATGAAGGACCTCCGGATGAAACTGAATCGCATACAGATTCTTGTCCGGATTCTGCGCCGCCGCCACAGGACAATCCACGGTGTGAGCACAGACTGTAAAGCCCGGTGCAATCTTTGAAATATAATCGTTATGGCTCATCCAACAGATGGTCTTGGGAGATACATCCTGAAATAATTTGCTATTGGTATCCACCATTACCTTAATTTTTCCGTACTCCCTGACAGGTGCCTGTTCCACCTTACCACCCAGCACCTGCATCATAATCTGCGCACCATAGCAAAGACCAAGCACAGGAATCCCCATCTCAAAAAGCTCCGAAGCGCAGGTCGCCGCTCCTGGCTCATAGCAACTGTTGGGACCGCCCGTCAAAATAATACCCTTTGGATTCATCTCCCGTATTTTTTCCAGATCCGTCTTATAAGAATAAATCTCACAGTAGACATTGCACTCTCTGACGCGACGCGCCACCAACTGATTATACTGTCCGCCGAAATCCAACACGATAACTGTTTCTCTTTGCATTCTCTCTGTCTCCTCAGTGAACTCCCATTTGTCTCGCAAAGAATGCGTGTTCTTTGCACTCTCTTAAGGATACTATAGCTATACTTGGTTATGTCTTGTATGACACTGATATAACTTCATCCTTTATTATACGTTAGCCTCAAAACCCTTGTCAAAGTATATTTCCCGTTTCTTGATACAGTACAGAAACAGAGTCTTTGACAAACCCCGACTTCCCGTAAAAGTTCTGATTATACCCAATCGAAATTAACTGCATTGTCCCGATTCCTTTGTCTTTCAAATAACTTTCCAATTCCGACAACAGCGCTTTCCCGATTCCCTTCCTCTTCCATTCCGGCACGACAAACAACTCCGACACAAAAAAGAAATCTACGTCTGCATAAGGATCCACAAACCCGAGTACCCCGCCCACCACTACATTCGCCTTCACCGCCTTGATTCCAAAGGATTCAAAATTACTCATAATCCCCCGAATTCTCCTCACAGCCTTCTCGTCGGTCCAACTTTCGTTCTAGGGCTCGTCCAAATACGCTTTTTTCATCGCTGCTGCCAAGTCTTCCATATCCTCCGGCAAAACAATTCTATATTCCATCTCATCCTCCCCGTTTTCCCATCACTTTCTCCCACTTTCCGCCATGATATCTGATCTCATAACAAATCCCCCGAAACATCCAGTCAATAGTCATGGCAATCCAAATACCGATGAGTCCCAGGTGAAATACGTTACTGAAAAAGTACGCTGTTCCAATTCGGAAAACCCACATGGAAATAATCGCAATCGCCATCGTCCACATCACATCTCCTGCCGCGCGCAAAGTATTTGGCAGCGTAAACGAAGGAATCCAAGCCACCATACACATAACTGCATGGTAACGAATCACCTGTAAAGCCAGCGTAGTTGTTTCCGGCGTCAAATGATAAATCTTTAAAAAAAGAGGTGCACCCACTATCATAACAAGCGACACCACGCTTGTGCACAACCAAGTAAGGCGCATCAATTTTCTTGTATAATACCTTGTCTGCCCGAAATCACCCGCGCCGATACAGTACGAAGCAACCGACAGAAGCGCCATATTAATTGCCATGCCCGGCAGGATATTAAAGTTTGTAATCGTGCCGCAGACGGCGTTCGCGGCAATCGCAGACGTGCCGAACGTGGACACAAGACTTAAAAGCAGAATTTTCCCGAGCTGAAACAGGCTGTTTTCCAGCCCGTTTGGAATCCCGATGTAAAGAATTTTTTTCACCTGTGGAATGTCCATTCGCAAGGTCAGCCGATTCTGGAAATGAATTTCCCGCTTTTCATCAAACATGAACCTGAAAATAAGTAGCGCCGCCACCGTCCTTGCAATAAGCGTTGCAATCGCCGCACCGGCAACACCCATCCGAAAAATAAAAATCAGAATGGCATTCCCCACCAGATTGATCAGATTCATCAAAAGCGAAATATACATGGTTGTCCGCGAATTACCCATGGCACGGAAAAGCGCGGCGCAACCATTATAAAGCGCCAGCGGACAAATGGAAAGCCCTGTAATAATCAGATAGGTAACCGCGCTTGCCATTACTGTCTCTTCCACCTGCCCGAATATGACCCGTAAAATCACCCTGTGCGCGCCCAGAAGCAGAACCGTCATCGCCACAGAGGAATAGAGCAGGAAAAGCATCATCTGCCACGCAGATCTGCCTGCCTGCTCCTGATTTTTCTGCCCCAGCGCATGCCCTGCCACGACAGCGCCGCCCGTTGCCATCGCCGCAAAAATATTAATCACCAGAATATTGATGTTATCCACCAGAGAAACCCCGGATACTGCTGCTTCCCCTACGCCGGAGATCATAACGGTATCCAGCATACCCACCAAAATAGCCAGAAGCTGTTCCATAATAAGCGGCAGAATCAGTCTCCTGAGATCTGAGTTGCTGTATAGGGTTTCCTGTTGGTTTTCCTTCGTGCGCATTGCCCCTCGTTATCCTTTAAATGATTATGAACCTATTCTATGCCCATTCTATGACAATGTAAAGGGATTCCGCGTTTCTTTTACACCTGCATTTTTTAACACATATGCTGGTGCAGATATTTTTCTCTAGTTGCCAGCCCGCCGCGAATGTGCCGCTCGGATTTATTCACATCCAACACCTTTCTCGCCTCGGCTGCAAGGGACGGATTGATCTGGGCGAGACGTTCGGTTACGTCCTTATGTATGGATGTTGCAAACTCGAACGGTATTTTCCCCCTCAAAATCGCTGTCTGTTCCCGAATCTTTTTCATGCTCGTTTTCCACGCCGCTGTCAATCAATACGGTTTCATCTAACCCCAGTTCTCCAAACAAACGCAGATAAATCTCCACATTTCCTTCCTTATCCACTTCTATCTTTTGTATGATCTTTTTCAACTGCGCATTTGTCATCTGCCGCACATCCGTAATATCCTCGATCTGCTTGAAAGTATTATTTAACACGCCTTCCAACTGCTCACCCTTGGTCAGATGATAAGATACCATTTTTAACTCATTTTCCAGACGTTCGATCTCTTTTCTGGAACCGCCTATTTTTTCATTCAATTCTTCTCTGGAAATCAGATCGTCCTCATACATATTCATGTATTTTTCTCTGGCTCTTGTCAGCTTGTTTAACTGGCTCTTTAATTCCTTTTCATATTCAATGTTTTCGTCCTTCGCCTTATATACCCGCTGAAATTCACCGACCACATGGCGGATTACTTTTTTCTTCTGGCTGAGCATCTGATTGAAATACTCCTGCAGCACATTAATCAGCTCGTCCTCGTCAACAGAAACCGCATTCGGACAGCTATCCGCGCCTTTTCCGTTATGCCCGGAACATACCCAGCGGATGTATGTGTTCTTATAGGTGCGTACCGTTCTGCGGAACGACCAACCACATTCCTTACAGCGGATTAAGGTCGAAAAAAGGTGCTTATTACTCTGCCGTTCTTTCTTCATATTAAAAGCTGCGTGTCGGCCATGTAGAATCTCCTGTGCCTTTTCATAGTCTTCCTGCTCGATAATTTTCAGTTCAGGACGCTCTACGACCATCCATTCCGTCTCATCCTTTTCCTTTCTCTGTCCTGTCAGAAAATCCGCCACTTCCTCTTTCCCATTTATAATCTTGCCTGTGTACAGTTCATTAGTCAGAATCCGGCAGACCGCATTCTGGCTCCAACTGCAGTTGCGCTTCGTTCTAATACCGCGCTCATTCAGCATATTGGCTATCTTAGCGGCGCCGCAATTCTCCTGCAGATACCACCGATAAATCTGTTTTACGATATCCGCTTCCTGACGGTTGATTTCCAGATTGAAATAATCACCAATCGTCTTATCATATCCATACACAATATTGGGAACGCGACCTTTTTCGGCGTTCATTTTCTTACCAAATTTCACACGCTTGGAAGTGTTCGCGCTTTCCTCCTGCGCCAAAGCACCAAATATTGTCAACACAAATTCACTGTTTCCCATGCTGGTCATATTAGCGGTAAGAAACTGTGTTTCGATTCCCAACGCTTTCAGCTTACGGACATTCTGGAGCAAATCTACCGTATTTCTGGCAAAACGGGAGATATCCTTAACCACCACCATATCAAACAGTCCGTGTTCAGCATCAGACATCATTTTCAGGAACTCTTTACGGTTCTTGATCTTTGTGCCGGAGATACCTTCATCCGCATATAATCTGACCAAAGTGTCCCCTGTTTTCTTTGTATATTCGGCAAAAAATTGTTTCTGCGCTTCCAAGCTGTTAAGCTGATCTTCTTTTTCTGTAGATACACGGCAGTATGCGGCTATGTTCATGCAATTGCTCCCCTGTCCTTTCTATAGTTTCTGTTACATCTATCTTATTACATGGGATGTCAAAAGACAAGCCTTTTTCATGCATCCTTCCTGTGATGCTATACATCTTGTCCCTGCCATCTTCTAACTCTGCCTATTCACGCAAAAAAGAATGCCCGCGTTATGCGAGGCACTCTTCCCTTTCTCCATTATTCTGCTGATCTGCAACCATTTTGATAGCCTGCTCAACTTTTTTCTCATTCACTTCCATAAATACTTTTAATATGTAGTCGGCGGTCACGTCCGCCGGATTGGGGTTGTGAAACCGATAGTTCAATTTCTGCTTTCTCACAGCGGTGTGCTACCTCCTCTCTGACACCCTTTGTCAATCTTATGTGGGATGACTATAAAATAGACGTATATGGGATGTCTGTTTATCGTTTGCCATGTTACATTGTAATAATAAATTATTAAGAACGCGCAAAATACGAAATACTACATATTCCTATTCCTAAAATTTGAAGACTGTAGATAACATTAAAAATACAAATCTGTCTATATTTGCACATCGCGCTTATGCTGTTTGCACAGCCAATGTGCAAATACAAACCTTGATTTCTTGCCGCTCACACCACTATTTGCATGTTTGAACAGAATAAAAATCATACAAAAGGTCTTCTCTAATCTGGATATTCCCCAATCTCCGATTCCTTGCCTCAGGCGTCCCGATATAAGCCAATAATTCATTCCAGAATCTTACAGACACAGGATGCCCAAGGCGGCAGGGAAGCTCCAAATAATGCCACATCTTAAGAGGCAATTCCGAGATTTCGTCATTTCTCTCCTGCTCCTCTATAAAATGATAAAAATTTATGGCAGCCCCTATTTATAATAAAGACTGCCCCTTTGATAACACGGTCTACCGCTCTTACATATTTGCAAAACACTTCCCTAAACTATGCATTATTTCATAATCTTAACTTCCCAAATAAATTACCAAACACCATCTTTCCATACAATTCATAATAATTGCCTTATGCTCCATACTTTCCTCTCAAATCAGAAACCACCTTATCCGCTTCACGATATTTTCCTTCTTCACAATGTTCTCTGGAACGCTTTAGCTTTGCCAACAGATTCTCTTCTGTTAATGCCTCATACGGGTTATATTCTGCTCTGCTATTATTCTTGATTTCAGAAGGGAAACCACCATTTGCGACTGTCTGTGCCAAAAACATAATAGACTCCTTATATTCTCCACATAACAAATATGGCAGGAACAAAAGATACGTGTTATTCCATATCCATCTTTGATAAATGGTATAACTGATCTCGTTTATCATAAATTACAGCAATCACTTGAACCTTCAAACTCTCTTCATCTATCCAGAAATATACAAGAAAATTTTTTACTGGCAGACGGTGTATCCCCTTGTTCCGCCATGGTTCTTCATCAACCAACGCTACACGCTGCGGAAAATGGGTAAGTGATACAAAAGAGTCTTCCAGTGCATCCAGCAGATGAAGTGCCGCATCAGGAGCTTTGAGTTCATACGCAATATAATGTATGATCTCCTGCATCTGTTCTTCTGCCTGAGAAGTCGTCTTGACTTTATATATTTTTTCCATCATTGCAGCTCCCGTCTTAAATCTGCAATCACATCAACAGCAGGGCGTGACTGATCCGCTTTCGCCTGCGACAGTCCTTTCTCCATAACCTCATTAAATTCTTTTCTCGTCATAGAATCAAGTGAAGCTGGCTCTTTAGGCAATGCAACGGAAAAGGGAATACTCTTTGTCATGATGATCTGTTTATAAAGCATATTGATGACAACCGATGCCGGAATACCAAGTTTCGACAATATTTCCTCCGCCTGTTCCTTCACTTCCGGCTCAACGCGCGCGAGTATATTTGCACTCTTTGTAGCCATAATGGCACCTCCCTTTTTCTATTATTATATTCTATTGTATAACTATTAGCAATACACAATCAAAAAAAACAACTACTTCAGTGCAAGTATCGGGGAATGTACCATTCTATGATTCAATTTACATATTCTGCTATTCCGCTCAGTCTTTCTATATCATCATTACCCCAATATTGGTTATTCCAGTGATAATACTTGTCTTTTCGCTTCTTGAATATCCGAAAGGGTTCTTTCGTATTATCATATATATGCAGGACATCACAAACCTCAACTAATCTTGGTATCAAAGCGAGCGCCTTATCATATCTTGATCTGATTTTTTCTTCCGGGACACCATGCCCTCCCAACGCTTCCCTTGCCTGTACTCTTGCAACGTTTATATCTACATTGGCAGTCAAAACATAGATTCCTCTGACAAAATATCCCTGTTCTTTCGCTCTTTGCAATAGAATCAGATTCCTTTCGGTAGACAGCACTGTTTCAAAAGTAAAATCCTTTTTACTCTGTATCATGTATTCCCGCAATTCTTCCGCCTTCACTGCCGCTTCCAGCTCCGTACACAAGGTAGTTCTTTTTATATCGTCTGCGTTGATATACTCGCCTCTGACCTTTGCCATCTGCGTGATCGTTGATTTGCCGCTTCCGTTTGGCCCGGCGAATACAATGACTTCCGAAAGTCTTACCGCATTATTCTCCGACATACTCGCGCCTCCCGTCCGGATATTCAAGATATGCTCTTTTTGTCTCATCATCATATCCAGCAATGGGCAGTCCTTTTATCTTTCTCACTTCATTATCTATTCTGATTGACTCTTTGAATCTTATTGTCAATTCTTCATCAGAGATTCCACAAGTGGAATCCAATTCGTTTATGATCGTCATTAGCCTTCTCCTCTCCAATTTTATATAAATCAGTACATTAAACAATTGCCTTGCTTATGACATCCACAGTCAAACTTCTTACTTTTTTATATTGTACCCTATCTCAGATTTTTCTTCAATCATTCCTATTTTATAATATATGCTGTGTTTTAAATTTGTACTATATCTATATATTTAGCCATGGTATGGGGTGGTATTGGCGGTATCCTCACTGCGCATACCACCCCTTGCCATTGTCCGCGCCAATATCCTGCGCCGCAGATAATGAATCAACAATAGCGGCGCAACACATCATTACTGCGGAAGGCGCATAATCTCATCCAGCGCATCCCCGGTTCTATGCGCCGCGATTATCTCCAACAATCCGTTTTTCTCCATATCTATAATCCGCCTTTCCTCTGTATGTTTCGCCATGTGTATTCCATCTGCCGCCCAGATTATGTACATTCTCTTACTTTGATTAAAAATCGGCACAAAAAGAGCAGATTATCCTATTATCGACAGGACTTCCTGCTCTTCATGCCCCGTTTATATTACTTACCTCAAAACCACCATTCCTACAATCAGATTCCCCTGCACTAATCATGCAACGATCTGCAGCGTCTCCTCATCCCTGTTGTACATATATACATGATAGGACAGCCGCTCTTCGACATCTACCTGTGTATCATTTACTTCCCGCACCATTTTAGCCAGCCATTCATACTCTGTTTCATCTTTTGGCGGCAGTACGATAGTCTCATGCAGAGAACTGGGCAGTACAATAAATCTATCCCCCACCTTATCCGCAATCATCCTCAGTGTCCTCTTATCAAGGATTTCCGCTACCCCGAAACGTTTACTGCGGTTTGTCAGTATATACATATTTGTATTCCCCGGAACATTATCGGATGCCGCCGGAAATATGAAATCCGGCACGATACGCTTTACGATGGTTTCAATAATAGCAAGGTCAGCTTCCCCATCAGCGCGCATATTCATCATGGCCGTCTGGTAAAGGTTTTCTTCTTCCTGCCCCCACATTTCCATATGCCCATTATAGATAAGAATCGTCCCAATGTCCTCCCGCGCACTATCCCTGGCAACGGCATAATATACCACCGCCAGATCCATAAAAGCCCTGTGCGGTATCTCTTCAAGCAGTTCCTTATTCTGTTCCGCATTAATGAGTTTCGGATAAACATTTTCCCGGACAATTTCCCATCTTTTGAATCCCGATATGTCAAAATCCAGCGCATCATCATCCTCATGTTTCAGGATCAGCCTGCAGACCTCATCCACGATCTCGCCAAACCTCATCCCATCGGATTCATATTCCCGGTAAAACTCATCCAGATACACGCACGGTCCGATATCTTCTTCATTTTTCATAACGGCGATCCCGGCACGCTTCACACTATTATTTTTAATCACCTTATGCTCTTTGATCTGAAATGCGCCGCCCACCTTCACGCGGATCTCTTTTACTACATTTTCTGCAAATTCCTCAAAACTCAACATTTATCATCCATCCTCCGTTCTGTCCATTCTTTCGACCAATCCTACCGGGTTATATTCCATTTTTCCTACATTCTTAAATATGAATACATTTTCATATTCATGTATTGTACTTTCATGATTTTTCTGTTATACTATTTTCGAGGTGAGATTATATGAAAACTACGAGAACGCCACAACAAAAGCGTTCGATAGAGAAGCGCACAAAAATATTAGAAGCTGCATTTATATTATTTTCCGAGAAAGGTTTTGAAAATACGAATACGGCAGAGATATCACAACATGCCGGAGTTGCAACTGGAACTTTATATAGTTATTTTCAAGACAAGGTTGACATTTATAAAACAGTTTTTGAGAGTTATCTAAAAAAAGAAGTTTCAAAAATGCTATCTGAATTGGAATGTGAAATAAATAATCATACGAATATTAGTCAGTTCATTCTTTTGTGGAAAGACTCTTATTTGTCCCTTTTTGGAAAGCCAAATAGAGCATTAAAAGAAATCAATAGTGTAATGTCGAAAGTTCAAAGCCTTAATATATTTTTTTCGGACTTTGAAACAGAGTATGTGGAAAGCATTTATAAGATATTAAAGGAAAAATACAATCCAGAAATAACATTTGAAAAAGTTTGGATTGCATTTTTACTAATTGATGAATTGAGTAAGGAGTATGTTTCAAGTAGACATAAAAAAATCAATTATAGTTTATTAGAGAAACAAGCGATTGTATTCATAGAAACATTATTAACAAATGACGGAGGCTGATTATGAAAAGAAATGTTCTTAATGACAAATTCAAATTAAGTAGTAAACAAGAGCAACAAATTAGGATGAAATCAAAGCATTTTATTTTGATGTTCGTGGTGAGGAAATCGGAATTATAGAAGAACAACAAATTCTTGATTTGTTTTACGAACATATGGCTCCTATTATTTATAATAGAGCACTAGATGATGCACACCATTGGTGTCAACAACAAGCAGAAAATCTTCAATTAGATTATTATTTATTATATTGTGATTAAGATGGGAGGAAATTATTAGTAAAAAACTTTCAGAAGTGAGTTTGGAAGAACTATGGGAATTATTCCCTATCTATTTAACAGAACATCAGAATTGTTGGTCTAAATGGTATGAAGAAGAGCAAAATATTCTAAAAAGAATTCTTCCTACTACTAAATTGGGTTTGCAAATATATCATATTGGAAGTACAGCCATTCATGGAATATGGGCGAAGCCAATAGTTGATATATTGATTGAAATCCCTAACGCTGCTACGCTTATACTTGTAAAAGAACTAATGATTAAAAACGGATATATTTGTATGTCTGAGAGCGATAAAAGAATTTCGTTAAATAAGGGATATACAGAGAAAGGATTTGCCGAAAGAGTATTTCACATTCATTTACGTCTTTTGAACGATAAAGACGAAATATATTTTAGAGATTACTTAAATGAACATATGGAAATTGCGAAAGCGTATGAAAATTTGAAGTTAAATTTATGGAAAGAATATGAACATGATAGGGATAGATACACAGCAGAAAAAACGGAGTTTGTTAATAAATACACAAGATTAGCAAAAGAAAGTTTATGAAGTGAGTAAACTATAGATAATATAGTTTTTTCTTTATTGCCTTAAATGCAGGCAAAAAAGCTTGATTGATATAAACTGTAAACCACGCACCACCCTATGTGGGAGGAGGCCGCTAAAAAAGTAGATACCACCGTCTATATTTGGTATAATATAATTATCAAATACAGGCGGTGGCACTATGGTTGAACAACAGAATTTAGTATTAAGCCCATACATGGAAATATATGAATTAGTCGTTCCAAAAGACAACCTGCTCCGGCAGATGAAAGAGCTGGCAGATTTCAGTTTTATATATGAAGAGCTTATTAATAAATATTGTCTTGATAATGGACGCAGTGCAGTCCCGCCTGTCAGGATGTTCAAATACCTGCTCCTGAAATCTATTTATGATCTATCTGATATTGACGTTGTGGAACGCTCTAAATACGACATGTCCTTCAAATTCTTTCTTGATATGGCATCGGAAGAAAGCGTAATCAATCCAGGTTCCCTGACAAAATTCCGCAAACTGCGCCTGAAAGATATGAACCTGTTGGACATGCTGATCACAAAAACAGTCCGGATTGCATTAGAAAGAGGCATTATAAAATCAAAATCCATTATTGTAGACGCAGCCCGCACAAGATCAAGATACAACCAAAAAACACCAAGACAAGCGCTTTTAGAACAGTCAAAGATACTGCGGCGTGCTGTTTGTGAAATAGACGGAACAATGAAAGAGCAGTTTCCGAATAAAAATACAGAAGATTCTTTGGAAAAAGAACTGGCATGCTCTGCTCTCGGTCATCAAAGAAAAAGCTGAGTTGTGCAATTATCCTAAAGTAAGGGAGAAGCTGAATTTGCTGGAAGAATCTGTAAACGATGGCCTTGAACATATCGAAACTTCAAGAGATGCAGACGCAAAGACAGACCATAAGACAGCAGATAGTTCTTTCTTTGGTTACAAAACACACACAGCAATGAGTGAGGAACGTATTATTACAGCAGCCACCGTTACCAGCGGCGAAAAGGCAGATGGAAAAGAACTGCCGGAACTGGTCCGCAAAAGCAGGGAAGCCGGGATGGAAGTAGAAATGGTAATCGGGGAC
>RAYM01000060.1 GCA_003611805.1 bacterium 1xD42-87
TTATGTCTGCATGGATAAATTTTTAGATTCATGGCACAGTTATCAGTTCAGATACTGTTCCGTGAATAATTCAGGATTATTTATTTTGTTTTAATCATTTATATGTGAAAGTTTTTCCACATCAATAAAGAATGTTCCGAGCACCATAAAATATGTAGCATATGTCTTTGTTCTTATATTTTGTATGTCAGTCCATTCATACAAATTATCCTTATGCATATATCCATTTCTTGTTTTCTCAACATACTTTTCCAAATATTCAATTACTCTATCAGTCATTTTTGTTCTTCGCAAAACTGATTTTTTATTTCCTTTTATTGCTTTCAAAATGTTTTTTGCCATTGTAAGAACCAGCTTCTGATTATCATAATTCAGCGGTAATCTATCTTGTCCGGTCTTCTCTTTTCCCTCTTTATTGGTAAAAAACATAAACTCATTATTCTCATCTTCACTTAGTACAAGCAAGATAGAACACAATAACTGCTCTAATGATTTCAAATATCCGGCAACGATGGCTGTTTGTTCAATTCCCCCATCTGTCTTTATCTGTAAATCATAATACCATTCAGAACTAATTAGACTTCTTGAAAAATCAGCATTACTGGTTAAAACTTCATAATTTTTCTCAAACCATTTTTTCATATCCGAAATTTCTTCTTCCTCAAAAACAGTCTGAAGCTCATTTTCATAAAAGTAACTCAATAATTCTTTTCGTATCTTTTCTCTATGCTTTTCCATAGCCTTTTTTGTAGGAATCGCCGATACAGTAATTCCTAACTTTTGCTCTGCATCATAATTATATCGCCCAACATATTCTTTGAAATCCTCATAATCATCTCTACCAAGCATTTCAAAAAATTGTTTTATTGTTATCTGCTCTATACAATCTTTGTATTTATAATTTCGATACTTATGACTATTAGGTTTGTAAAATTGTGCCTGTCCGTCCATTGAGTCCTGTAAAACAACAACCATCAATTTTTCTATGGTATGCATCGTTTCATCAGATACATTCGGTATATAATTTGACGTAAAAGAAATCAAAACTCCTCTTGATCCGTTCTCCATTTCTAAAATAAAATCCACATCTTCTCTTTCTGGAGTTTCTTTTATCGTCAGCCCCATCTGTTTACACATATCAATGCATAGCTGACGGCAACCATTAAGCACCTGATAATTACTAAAATGTGCAACTGTTTTCATTAAAGGAAACTGTTTATTAGACACACAAAACAATGGTTCCATTACAGAAACTTCATAGGCCGTCGAAAAATCATCTACTGTTTTTTCTAATAATCTTGTCATGTCTGCTATCGCAGATTCATATAACATCTTCATACGACACCTCCTACATATGAAAAAAGGCATACAGTATAAACCGCATGCCCTGGCAGTTCGCAGAAATTATTCTGCCTTGTTAGGCTCTAACAGGTCTGCCACTTTGCGAGTAGCAGGAACTACTATAGCGACGATAGTAGCTGCTCTTTCAAGCCAGTCAAGAACGACATTGAGTTTTTCTCTCATAGTGCTACCTCCTTTCCTGAGCAGTGCCCAAAGAATAAATTCAGTAGTACCACGTCGCTAACATGCCACCCATATTATATTACAAAATCCCGAAATTTTCAATTCCACCCCTGGTCCTATTACATCAATCTTTTTTATAAAATAGAGTTTCATACCCATCAGCCCTGAGTTCCAGTCCCTTAGCCCACGGTGGTACTTCTCCCATCAGTTTGCAGACAGTATCTAATGATTCATCCATCCCACATTCCACGATTACTTCATCATGCACATGCGCACAAATCTCATAATCCTTCAGCTTTCTCATGGAATAACAGAGTAAATCCCTACTGATTGCCTGAACAATATTTTCCACGAACTTCGGACCATAACTTTCAATGCGTTCCCATTTCTTTGTAGCACCGACACCTTCATATGTCACAGCCTCACCGCCAAACTGCTTCTCTCCCATCTTTGGCTTCACATAACAGAGTCTGCGTCCGGAAGGCAGTTTGATAAACAGCATTCCACTCTGATAACAAAACTGAATCCTGTGAGTTTCCGACAAAGTTCGACCTTTTACAGCAAATTTCACAGCCCTGTCCACATCCCACCAAAACTGAACAATGTTCGGGTTGGACTGTCTCCACATGTCCACAAGCGGCTGCAGTTCCTCTTCCTTTAATCCCATATCCAATGCACCCATTGATTTCAAAGCACCAACAGAACCGCCATATCCTAATGCCAGTTCCGCAATCTTACCCTTTTGTCTCAAATGGCTATTCACACCATGCTTTTCAACCGGAACTCCGAACATGGCAGATGCAGACGCACAATAAATATCTCCATTATTACGGAATACTTCTGTTCTCCACTCTTCCCCAGACAGCCAAGAAAGAACCCTTGCTTCTACAGCAGAAAAGTCCGCCACCACAAACTTACAATTCTCTTTTGGAATAAATGCTGTTCGTATGAGTTCTGACAATACATTTGGAACAGAATCATAGAGCATGGACAGAGCTTCATAATCCCCACATCTCACAAGTGCTCTTGCCTCTTCCAAATCCGGCATGTGGTTCTGTGGAAGATTCTGTAACTGAATCAGTCTGCCCGCCCATCTTCCGGAACGGTTAGCACCATAGAACTGGAACATCCCATGCACTCTTCCATCATCACAGACCACATTTTCCATAGCCTGATACTTTTTTACAGATGATTTTGCAATCTGCTGTCGCAATGACAGCACCTCATACAGTTCTTCATCCGCATCTTTCATCATTGCAGCCACAGCCTTTTTATCCAAAGAATCTGTTTCCACACCACGTTCTAACAGCCACTCCCTCATCTGAAGCACACTGTTTGGATTCTCCAATTTTGTGATCTCCCTCATGGCAGAAAGTAGTTCTTCTTTTGATATGGTATCAATCTGAATCGCATTCTCCACCACTTGCCAGTCCAGAGCAATCCCTCTGTCATTGATACACTGATCTATGTGGTACTCTTCCCATACAAAATCAGGAACCGGAAACTTCTTCAATTTCTGCTGAATGGACATTTCTACTTCTACATCTCGTTTATTATAAGCCTTGAACAATTCCCACTTTTCCGGACTATGAACAGGAAGATTTCTGGTGCGTCCACCATTGGTTTTCGTCGGCTTGCATGGAACACAGAAATAACGAATCAGGTCTTTTCCCTCTTTCAGTTTCTGTTCTTCCAATCCGAGCACGCTTCCGGCTCCCTCCAACGATAATGGCAATCCCATATAAGCAGACCAAATCATGCTGCATTTCCAACTGTCCGGACACAGATATTTGCTCTTCATCATTTCCGGGAACTCACGCCTTAAATATTCTGACAGACAGATTCTTTCAAATGCAGCGTTAAATGCCCATTTTGTCACGGAATCATCCATAAGCGCATGTATGATATTCTCCGGCAACACATCCCCGGACGCCATATCATACACCGTAACCGGACTGCCATTTATGGACACAGCAAACAGCAGTATTTCAAATGCCGGCGATTCCACATATCGGTATGCACCACTCTTTTTAATATCCACATCACTATAGGTTTCAAGGTCAATCGACATCTCTTTTATCATTTCCATATAACTTCCTCCACGGCAAAGAAGCGGCAGCATATCGCCACCGCCTCCGCAATCATTATTCCTTATTCTTTTCCAATTTTGCCTTACGTTCTCTTTCACTTCTGATATCATCACGAATATCTTTGAAAATCATGAATCCCCATCCACCGATCATCAGAACCAACCACGCAACTGCAAGTACCACTAAAATAATATTTGTCATAATCTTTTACCTCTTTTCTTGTTACAGGCGGCGGATAACCACCGCCCGCTTATTTGTCACTTAGTTTAAGAAATCATCTTCTTCCTCTGTTGCAAAATCATCTTCTGCACGGGACTTACCGCCTAAAGGTTCTCCATCCTTAATCTTCTGGAGATTGTTGAGACCACAGGCAATTCCACGGTTTCCGTTGCTATTGAATGCATATAAGCTGATAGAAGCTCTGCCATACACACCGCTGTAAACTTCGGAACGGTCAAGGATTGGCTGACGATCTGCATCCACGATGCCAGGAGCAGCAGAACTGTTGGCATTGATAAAGTAACATCCTGCATAAGCCGAATCGTCCGGTCTTTCCGTATCACCATCACGGAGAGGTGTTTTGATAACAGAGAGTGCCGGTACGCTCTTACCATTACCCTTTAACTTACTCTGGCCCTCTTCATATGCCGCCTGAATCGCAGCCTTAATCTTTTCCACGGTCTTTGTATCAGACTTCGGAATAATCAGAGATACAGAAAACTTCGGCGCACCGCCATTGATTGACTTTGCATCCCATACATTTGCATAACTCCATCTTGTTTCAGGTCCTGTAATAACTTTTGTTGGATTGTTGAATTTTGACATAATCTTTTCCTCCTAATTTTCCTTAAAATCATCTTGTGCTGTATTCATAGCCGGACGCTTATCCGACAATGGAACCAATACCGGCTTGCCTGAAGGTTTATGGATAAACCCACCAAGCACTTCTTCAAATTTCTTCTTGCCCATCAGGGCTGTCATGGCTGTAATGCCAAGCACTTTCTTTTCGTATGGGTCGAATCCGGCGTCAACTGCTGCCTGTGCAACTGCCTCTTCATTCACATACTTTCGGTTGCTTCTGCCTTCCACAACCTTAAATCCGTTGTAATCCGTGCCGCTGAGTGCCTGTTGCAGTGCGTATTCCTTCACATCACTTACCCAGTTTGCCAGCTCATCCGCTTTTGTCAGGATGTATGCAATCTCATCCGTATCCAAAGTGGCCGGCATCTCAAAATCATACTTAGCAAGTTCCAGATTATATTCAGCACGTTTTCTACAGACTGCTTTTGCCTTGCAGAACTGACAGTGATCTCCAGCTTTATATTCGCCTTCCCCTGCATAAGCCAGTTTTGCAGTCGATACCAACACCGTCTCTGCCCATTCCAAAAGTTGCTCTTTTGTCATAACACAGGTACTGATGTTTTCCCTTCGTGGCTGATAGATTGTCATGGACACCATGCCTATGTCATAAATTCCATCGAACAGTTCCAATGCTCCCAGTGCATAACACATCATCTGCGGATTTTCTTCTGCACTGACCAGAACACCGACACCGTGTTTATAATCAATCACGGATAATGTACCATCAGAAATGATTACACAGTCACCTGTTCCAAATCCCTCTTCCACGTATCTGGAGAAATCCAGTCTCTGCTCAATCAACACCACCGGATCTGAACAGGTCTGTTTTGCTTTTTCCACCTGTTCCATCACATAAGCGGCATATCCTTGCGCACACTCTTCCATCTCCTGATCATAAAAAGTCAGGTTCTCCGTAGGATTTTCTGCCGGCATCCCCAATGCCTTTCGCAGATGATACTCACACAAACTGTGTGCATCCGTCCCCTGTCTGGCAAATTCACTGGATGTATCCTGATACGTTGCACTGAGTTTTGCAGACGGTGGACAATTCAGCCATCGGTGTGCTGAGGATGCTGATAACAATGCATGTTTAGCCATTTCCCAGCACCTCCACTTCCGCAAGCAGTGCTTCATACTCAGTCGGATTGATTTCTGACAGCTTATCTGCACCGTGTTTGATAAGAAGTTCTTTTACTTCTTTCGTAAAACCGGCACGGGATTTTTCTGCCAGAACTGCCCTTACCTCTGTAAGTGACAACTGCTTTTTCATTGTTTCTTCTGGTTTACTCTGTCCGGACGCTGAGAACATCTCTGTCATTTCCTCTGCCATGCGAATCAGCTTTTCTCCGCATCCGCGCAATTCTTTGACCATCATTTCCAGTTCACTCATTTTTCCCATTAGGCGCTTCCTCCTTCTTTGACTTCTCGGACATCCACTGACTCAACCGTCTGCCCCGGTGCCAGAAGATAAACCTGCGTAAAATCCCCGAACAGGAATCTCACTAATCTTTCCGGTATGCTTCTTTTGGCACCGCGAAGAACAGTCGTGTGTCTGCCTTTGGCATCTGTGACGTTAATCGTAATCTTGTGCTTTAATGCCATTTTGACTACCTCGCTTTCTGTAAGTCCTTATCCCTTACATGTCACAGGCAAAGGAAACACCCCTCTTTTTAACCTCATGAAAAAAATTTTAAAAATTATTTTTGATGTACAGAATCGCCTTGTCATAGTGCTTTTTCACATTTGGAATACTTGTCCCCATCAGCTTTGCGATTTCCGTAAAGGAATAGCCCTCCAGAACATGAAGCTTGTACACCAACTGCTGTTTCTCTGTCATGGTCTCCACAAGGTCACGGAGATGCTGGACATCTGCCGGAACATCTTCATCCATCACATAACAGGCACTTTTTAATACGAAACTCTTATCCGTATCGCCTTCATCGTCCGTAACAATATGGTCCAGAGAAAGATTCCACCCCACACCGTAGGTCTCCCCCTCATGTTCCTGTTCCCACTGTCTCTTAGCAGCTTTTTCTGCTTCGGTAAGTGGTGGATGTCCATTTTTACAATTCAAATACACCTCATGGTCATCCAGAGAATGAAGCGTTTTAATCCATGCCTCCGTCACACCATCAGTTCCTGGTTTCAGTTCGATACACTCTTTGGTGTATTCCCCGTTGTCTTTTTCCAGATATGCCTCGTATCTGTAAGTTTCTCTTCTGTCCTGTCTTGTCTTTCTGATTTTCATTGATTGCCTCTCTTTCTGGCCGAGAGACAGTAAGACAGGACTTGTCCGAAACCTTTGACCGAAGTACCCCATAAAAAATGCACAGCTAAACAAGGGTACCTACATCCGCACTTTGCCGTTGCTTTTATTGCAACTTTCAAAAATGCGATATGTCGTATCCTGCCTCACTGCGCATCATGTGGCCGATATGAATTTTTTTATTTCGTTCACGTGAACTTCTGAACATCGTATGGATGCTCAATCGGAAAATACAAAACCCTGTATCATCCGATTCAATACCCATCTGTTATTTACTTCTCTATTTCTAAAAAGAAAATCCCGCTTCATTTTGTAAACCAGACAACAGAAAAAGGCCTGACAAAATACAGATGCTCTTTAGCACCTATACTTCGTCAGGCCCTGGTTGCTATGATTACTCATGCACCGATTCGCTCAGTACGAATTTTCTTTTGATGAAAGCTGACCGCTATCACTGCTCTACAGATAGGGCATTTTATTTTAATAATGCCTTCAACCTGTTCCGGATTTGCGTCAAACAATCGTTTATTTTTACAACATGGACAAGCCACATGCACTTCCTGCATAATTTCGCCTCCTAATAGAGGCCAGCTAAAAGGGATGTCAAACTGACCGTTGATAATAGTCTTTTATTATTCCTTTGCACTGTGTTCCGTGACTTGGCACCTAAGTTAGCGATGAAATAATTATATCGAACAAATGTTCTTTTGTCAATTCATTTCTATCGCTACTGGAAAATCCTAACGAAGCAAATAATTTAGTTTTAAAACAAAAAAAGCCAGGATACGTCAAAACACAGACTTACTCTGTGCTCTGACATACCCTGGCTCAGCGGTGATCTGCTAAGGACCCCTATCGGCTCAGTGATATGACACTTTACGATACTTTATTTATGAAATCTATGAGCTGCCCCACGAAACGGCTTAACTATTTTAGCCGTCAGGTTGTCATAGTCAAACTCAACAAATTTCCCGCAATTTGGACATGGATGTGATGCCCGTCCGTGGGCACTCATCTCTACACCTGCTTTATACTGTGGGCAACATGGATATGGTATCATATCTCTGAACTGTTCAACACAACTACCTGTCATAGTAATCCTCCTTTCCTAAAAAAGGCCGGAGTTGTCCCACTACGCCCATTTTCAGGGTTAGTTATGGAATCAACTCCGGCTAGAGACGTCACTTAAGCATCTACGCTCGGCTCATGATAAATCTGTACTTTTATTAAGTCTAGCTGCTAACTTCGCATAAGCAAGCAACCTTTCCTCTCTGTTCATCGCCGCAGCTACCTGATCAATCACTTCAATTGCATCAACGTAAATAAGCGGTGGAACTTTCTTATCTCTCGTTTTTGTCTTGACTTCCGCTTGAAGAACCCCTTCTGTTCTTACTAATTTAAACGCTTTTTCTTGATTTTCGTTAATCACAAAAATTTCAAAATTTTTTTCATTTTCCACTTGACGTTCCTCCTCCCGTATGTTATACCCTTGCCGGCAAAGGTTCGTCAGGATTATTCTTTGCATTTCCGTACACTGTCTTAACATCGGCTAACTCTGCCTTTGTCATCTTATCTCCCATTACCAAATAGGAAATTACCATTCCTACACCTCTTACTGCTTCTTTTCCTGTAATCATCTTTTTGTTAGCACTACTTATCACAAGAAGATTGAACCACAATTCATTATCAAATGACCATGATATTTTATTGAGTTTCTCAACAATATCTCTCCATTCAATTCCTTTATTCTTTGCCATCCTTGCCACATGTGCTAATGCCATCTGCGTTACCGGTTTTAACAGTAAATTATTCTCTCTCATTGCTGAAATCGGTTTATCTTTTCTAGTAAGCTGTATGTATTCCTGAAAAGCATTCAGATCACCCAAAAGCACTTTCCAAAAATCAGCCACTTCTTCATACGCATCATTCACATCACTTTCTTCCGGTAAGACATTTGTGGAGTATCTATTATCCTTAAGCAGTGTACCTGAAATAGTATATAGTGCACTAAGCGTTGTTAAATTCTTACTCCTTAACGATAGTGTATTACTTTTCCAATTAACAAGGTCAATTCCATTAATCGGTGCAAGCGGTTCTCCTTCCGTTAAAAGTTTTCTTGATATTACAGCAAATACATCGTCATCACTTGTAATAATATTGTCACCACGGCTTGTCTGCTTCGCATATTTATTGATTTTATTAAAAATCTTGCGAATCTTCTGTGTATCAGTGTGTTCGACAAATATTACACTTATTTCTTCATTTGCTAAATCAGGATGCGGTTCTAACCGATTCATTGCAGCTGTCATTTTTTCGCCTGCCGGAATTCCCATAACACCTCTAATTGCTATCTTTAAAGCAAGCAATCTATGCTGTCCATCAAGAGCAATAAGGCGTTCCTTCCCCGGTAAAGTTAAAAATCCCATATCTTTCATAGGAACTCTATATGCTGCAGGTAATGATGGTACTGCTTCTGTTACTGACTCAAAAACAATTTCTTCATATCCCGAATAGATATCTATTATCAAACTTCCAAAGAATCGATTAGGATCGTCTACAACATATGGAACCATTTCCTCTACTACACGCCTGATGTCATATTCACGTTGCATTTTTTCATCAGCGCTCATATCAGGCCACTCAGGCAATTCTTTTGCAATACCAACACTGTCAACCAACTGTCCCGCAGACATTTTCGCCAAGAAATAGGGTGTGTTTCCCATCTTGGCACGTATGCATCCAATCGTTGCCATATTTTACCTCCCTATATTGTCAAGTGATTTTCCTTAAAAATTCAAGGAATTTTTATTGTTACTCTCAGATAAATGAGCCAAGGAAATGGACATTTCTCTGTATCTGGTACGAAAATAGAGGATGTAGGGTACACGAAGTAGAACGTCTATCTTTTCGCTCTACATGGCCTTGTGTATACCCTTCCTTCTACGGCAGCGAACCTCCCGTGTCTACCAGGATCACCATCTTGCGGGTCCTAACTTCCTTCGTTCCGCCTGTCCATAACCAGGGTGCCAGCTCAGCTCCTAACCAGGGTCATGCCCTATGGAAAATATTCCTGCCGGCTACCGGCTCATTCTTTATATAAGTCTTACTGACCTGTATGTTTCCCTGACTGGCACCTTGCGGCGGACGTTTCCCCAGACTGTTCCACATACCTTCCAGCCTTTTCTGTCATGGCTGGATTCAGCTCCCGGCTCCGTCTCCCGGAGGCTCAGTCCAGCCCTGACAGGGTATTGCCTGTTTCGATTCCAGCTGTTATGCCGTCTGTACCTGTGGCCTCCTGATGTCGCCCAGCAGCCTCTCAGGGTCATACTGGATGCCTTTGGTAAGGACCGCGTAAAATATCCTCAGCGCCTTACAGGCTACCGCCACCACCGACTGCATCTTTTTGAGCGGGTTCTCCTTCCGCGTCCGGTAATACTCGTGTATCTCCCGAAACTCTGCGTTCTTTCCCACCAGCGATATAGCGGCCTCGTACAGCACATACCTCAGGCGTTTCCGCCCCCGGTAACTGATACGGCTTTCTCCGTTATGCTTGCCCGAATCATTTGCCACGACGGCATATCCCGCCAGCTTCTGCAGCTGTTTGGGGTTGTCAAAACGTCCTATGTCCCCCACCTCTGCTATAAAGCCGCTGACTGTTACCATCCCAATCCCCTTGATCGCCAGCAGGTTATCTAAATATGGGATCTCCTTCAGCTTTTCTTCTATCCTCCGGAGCAGTTCCTCCATTCTTGACGCATGTACATCCATGTCACTCAGCAGATTTTCCAGCTCCATCCGCGCCGCTTCCGGCGCTTCCTTACTCCCTACGCTGTGCTCCGCAGCCGATAAAAGGGCCTTTGCCCTCTTCATCCCGGCACCCCTCAGCTTCCTGTCCCTCCAGATCTGGTTCACACCTTCCGCCCCCAGCTTTAGGATGTCTTCCGGCAGCGGTGCAACCTTCAGTACCATCCTTCCGCTTACTGCCTTTAAGTCCCCGTAAACGTCTTTATATTCGGGAAAGTAGATGGAAAACCACCTCGCCAGCCGGTTCTTGATCCTCGTAAGCTCCTCCTGTGTCTGAAAGCGCAGGTTCGACAAGCTCCTGATCTCCGCATAAATACCGACTGGCATATAAGGGTAAGAGAATCTCCCCTCGTTGACAAGCGCGGCGATCGTCTTGGGATCCTTCCGGTCGTTCTTGTTGGGATTGTTGTCATCCAGTTCCTTCGACTTCTTCACATGATGGGGATTTACATGCACCGGCTTCATGCCGTTGTCCTGCAGGAATTTTCCCAATGCGAACCAGTAATGGCCTGTGGGCTCCATGCCGGGGATTACAGCAGTTTTACCGTGCCTCTCTGCAAGCTCCTCCACCCATGCCTTGAATGTCTGGAAACCGGTTTCGGTGTTGCTGAACTCCAGCGGTTTTTTAGTGTACTCGTAGTTGCGCCAGTCAAATGCTCTTGCATAATGGGTCTCGCTTCCCACGTCGATTCCGACAATCAAAGTTTTTTCTGTTATGGATGCAATTTTTGCGTTTTGTGTGTTACAATTCATCTTGGGATACCTCTCTGTTCAATAAGATTTTTACTAACCGTCCAAAAGTCAGTAATCTTATTTTACTCTGAGGTATCTTTTTATCAACCACCCTTCTTGGAATTCCTTATATTTGAATTATACAGGAAGCTCCTATCGCTTTTTATTCTATTGTATTTCAATAGTATCACAAACTTGTTTTTATTTCAAGTGCTGTACATCATTTTTTTGTAAAACTTTTGCAAATAAAAAAACAAGGGTTTATAGCCCTTGTTTTAGTCATCCTCTTCTTCTTTGATTGTTGGCGTATAATCCAAATAATCTTTCAACTTCCTACTTCTCGAAGGATGCCGTAATTTACGTAATGCCTTCGCTTCAATTTGACGAATTCTTTCTCTTGTAACACTAAATAATATACCGACTTCCTCAAGAGTTTTTTCTTTCCCATCAAACAAACCATATCGTAGTGCTAATACTTCTTGTTCCCTTTCGGTAAGTGTCTTTAACACCTCAGCCAACTGCTCTTTAAGCATTGTCTTCGTTATTTCTTCATCTAAATTATCTTCAACAATCAATTCGCCCGGTATAAGCAATTCATCGTCTCGTTTAAATGTATGTTTTTCAAAAACATCATTGTTTTCAAAAAACATCGAATACCACTCTTCAAATGATACAAATGGAGTGGCAGCATTCAAAACATCCTCTGTTTGTTCGTTGGTGAGGGAAAGTATTTCCTGTAACAATTCCCGTACCGAATCATCCGTAAACAGATTTGTTTCTCCGATATATCCATATTTTTTCAAAATCGGATATGCTGAAAAGTAGGGTTCCTTCTTATGTACCGGATAATACATTAACGGTCTTTTCGTAGGCTGATGTCGAGTCAAATTCTGCAATATCCACATCGATGCATATGAGCCAAACGGACCATTCATATCAGGATTATATTTGTCAACAGCAATAACTAATCCTATGCATGCTTCGCCAATAGCATCTTGAATATCCATATCGTAATTCTCAGCTCGTTGTAGTGCTATCTTCACCGCAATTCTAAGATGCATTCCTATCATACGTTCTCTTGCATGTTGATTTCCTTCAAATGCTTGATATTTTAATTGTGTAAATTCCCGCCACTGAGGTGGCATTATATTCCTTATTTCCGTAATGAACGGCTCTAACGAATCATCTAATTCAATTATTCGATCATAAACTGCTTCATAATCACTCTGTGCATAATCATCATACTCGTCATCCTCATAATTTACAGAAATATGACTTGTAGGTGCTTCGTCATAAATAATTATTCCACGTGTTGTTATTGCACTTGATAGCCAATCAAAATCCTGTATAGGAAGAGATTTTTCATCAGCGCAATCCATAATATCATCAAATGTGACATATCCTTGTTTCTCTGCTTTATTAAGCAGATGCTCAAGCGCCTCCTGTCTTAGATCTCTTCCCATAAGTATTTCTCCCAATTATTTTTTAATACATAGTTGTAAGATATCATCATTTGATACTTCAGAATTAAACCTATCCTGAAATTCTTCCACAAATTCAAACAAATTATTTATATAGTCTTCCGGGTCAGTTGCTCCTTCTATGAGTTTTTCATACAGAACATCTACACCACCTCGTACATAACTATCAAATCTTTCTTCATCCGCAGGATTTTCTCCCATATGTCTGAACGCTTTATCAATGCGCTTGTCCTCATCAGGTTCATACTGTTTATCCAAAAGCATAATTAACCTAAAATTAAACATCAGCTCTTCTTGCGAATAAATAACTCTATCACCCATAACATTTTGGTTGTAAACTTGATTTGTCTCAGGATTTTTTGTATCATCCTGTTCTGCTGTTCTTCCGTATAAAAATCCAACAAGCGGTGCATTCGTATACACATCAACATTTCTTCCAAACAACTGTGCTTTACTCTCACCATCAAACGCACTTGTCAACTGATCGACACGCAATGCATGTCTACCTTTAAATCGATATTGTTTATCAAACATAACGTGCCTCCTAAACTAATACAGTCTCAAATTCATTCTTTTTGTCGAAGTGATGCCTGCTACCAATCTTTGCCCCCATATAGTCCTCAGCGAGTTCTCCATCAGTATCCTTTATGAAGATAATAACCTGCTCTGCTGTTTCCGGAAGTGCTTCACATACCGTTTTTATTCTCCTCTTATCAAACGCTGACAGAGGTGCATCCATCACTAATGGATATGGTTCTGATGAAAGTAACTGTGCATCTTCATTTGTTGCATTTCTATTATCTCTTGCCATTTTAATTATACCGGTAATGAATGCAAAAATAACAGAAATACTCTGTGCAGTCGATGTTTCTACATCACCATCATAATCAGTAGCATAAACAGAAATATGATATTTTTCATCAATTGTAAGATACAATCCCCCCTCATAAATCTGCTTAAAAATATCATTTATTGTTGTCTGCAGGCGGTCACGAATCTCAGCCTCACTTGTTGCATATACTTCCTGCAGCTCCTTGTATATTCTCTCAGCATATGCCTTATAAATTTCAATTTTCTTATTGTTATCATCAAGAAGTGTTAAATTACGACGTTCTGTATCCGCCCTTTCCATTTCACTTTCTTTTCTTCCCTTTTCAGCAATTTTCCTATCACGTTCGGCGTTATCCTTGCGAATAATCTGATCACATATTTGAATCTCATTATTAATTGCACGAACCTTAGCTCTTACATCTCCACCACTTAGTTTTCCTTCTACAATGGCCAACTCATCTCTTAAATCCATTAAATCATCGTCTTGCTGACTGATTACCGCTAAGTGATCTCTAATTTGTGTATAAACATCATGACGCTCATTTGCTCTTCTACGGGATTCTTTCTTAAAATCACCAATTGTAGTACTAATTGACTGAGGTGGCAGAAAATCTATTAATTCTTTGACTTTTGCATGCGCTATTGTTCCCTCATCCAAACGAGTACCACACAAGCACACTTTCTGTCTAAGTAAGTATTCAATTGTCTTAGCATGCATATATGGAATGTCTTTCCCTGCAAAATCTTTTTCAGACAACAATTGCAAAGCCCTCTCCACTAATGAAATGGAGAAGAATGAACTTAGGCTTCCATTAAAATCCTTACTTATCATTTTGTATATAGTGGACTTTGATCTCTCTGCCACTGCAATCTTTTTAAGCAATTTCTCTTTTTTGTCCTGAAGTTCTTCCCCTTCAGCATATTGCTTTATCTCTTCTGATTTTTCAGTCTTGCGTGCACGTGCAGACTCAATTTCACTATCTAATTCTTCAATTCTCGCGTCAATGGCTGCAATTTCCGTTTTGCAACGTTCTATTGTATCCGTATATTCTTTTATCTTTGCATTACTCTGAGAATTATAACTAGCCTCATAACTGCTAATTACACTTGATCGTATCCTTGGATTAAAATGCTGAATTGCACTATACATAGCATTCAGTCCAAGTAATCCCTTGACAGCGTCTGCAAAATCCGTTGCCTTTTTACCAGTGGAAATATCTTTACTCATTTTTTCAATGCGTTCTCCATCGAAAAAGAAATATCTCGATAATTCCTTTGGCAAAATACTCTTTACTTCACTCTCACATTGAGATTTCTTTACATAAGTGGTATTTCCCGAAGAATCTTTCGTTGCAATATCAAAAACTGTATTATCTGCTTTAATTCTATTAGCATTATCCTTACGATATATCTGTTCGCGGATTAAAGTATAATCTACTTCACCATGACGCAACTTAAGTGTGACCTGAACCTTTTTTTCCTGACCCGGTCGCATCTCTGTTGCAACCAGTTTATTCAACATACTTTTGTCAGAAAATTCTGTTTCACCGTACAAGCACCAGAAAAACGCTTGGGCAAACGTAGTTTTTCCTGTACCATTTTCACCAATAATAATAGTTACATTTTTCCCATCACTTCCATCAGCAAAATCAATGGATTCATTACGAAACTGGCGGAAGTTTTCCAATTTTATCGATTGAAGTAACATTGTGCTTCCTCCTCAATTTTCTTTTTAATCCAACTGACCATCTGCTGGTCCGACATGGTTCGTGTTTTCAAGTTCATATTCTCTTGGATGATTATCTTTCTCTTCAGCCTTTCAATAGCCTTATCATCAATTTTAATTTCTTCCATATTTACTGTCCTGCCTTTTCTACAGATTCATCATCTATAATGTGATACGCTTCCTGTATGTCCCAAATGAGATCATTTGCCTCCATCGAATTCATTGACAGTCTACCAAATTCCTTAATCCTAGCCAACTCATTCTTTACTAAAGACAAATCTCTTTGTGCCTGCTCAGTTGTCAATCCTGATACAGAATCAAGTTCTCTAGGAAGTGTTACAAAATCATAAATTTCTGCAAAGGGCTTGTTCTCCGCTTTTCTAAGAACTCTTCCTCTTCTTTGTATGTATTCCTTAGGATTTGTAGTGCTTGCAAGAATAAAGGCTGTTCTGATTCCGGGAATATTAACACCTTCATCCAAACATTTGATCGCTACAATTGCTTGAAGTCTATCTCCCTTTTGGAACTGCTCTTTGATGGTTGCTCTAGTTTCCATATTTTCTTCTGATGTAAACTTAGCCACCTCCATCCCGAATTCATTTCCAAGAATCCGTGTAACAGCTTCTATCTGACGAACATCTTCTTCATCGATACTTGAATAGTCCGCCTTTTCGTCTATTACATTTGTCGCACCGCAATAAACCAATATATTATTATCCTTTGCATAAGGAGCAATGTATTCTCTTAAGGTTTCGAGTTTTTGACTTGCGCCTGCAACAATCCTTGCTCTTTCCATTGCAAGAATTTCACCACGTTTATTTAACCTGTATTTTCCATCCTTACCCTTAATCAGACATTTTGACATTTCATATGACTTTTGTTCATACTTTTCCAATTCTTCATCCGTCAAATAAACCGGAATTGGATAATATTTATATTTTGTAAGCTTATCCTCATCAATTGCTCTATCCAATGAATATTCAATACATTTTTTTCCGAAGAAGTCATAAAGCATTGCTGTTCCTTCATCATCTCTGTGGCGATCCAATGTCGCAGAAAGAGCCAATCTATATGTGAATCTATCGTCTAATAATCTTGCATATGTTCGTGCTCCGAAATTATGTGCTTCGTCCACAACCAATAATATCGGCGACTGAATTTTACTGATTTCATCCTGAACATAGTCTTTTGCAAATGTGGCATTCGTACAGACTAAACAGAAAAAACTCTTATCTCGTCTCAATTTCTGATCCCGCACTGCTCTGGATAGTCTTTTTTTCCAATCCTTTTGCGGTGAATCTCCATAAGCTATAATAGGTTTTATATTAAAACGAACAATATCCTCAACCCACTGTTCGACCAGATGTTGATACGGACAGACAATAATAACTGCAAGCACATCATCCAAATCCTCAGATAATTTTGAAATAGCCCCCAGTCCCGTCAATGTTTTTCCCGTACCAGTTGCCATATCATATATTCCTCTATAATTTTCTCCAACCCAAACAGATATTGCATCCTTTTGATATTCTCTAAATGTAATATCGTCCGGAACTCTCGCCCCTATCGGACCTCCGTAAGTTGAACTTATATCGGAAATCTTACTTGCGTATGTAAGCATTCTCTTTGCAAACTGCTCATCATCTATCGCAAAGTTTGCAGGTTTTCTTCGATACCTTTCTATTAAGGCATCTGTTATATTCGGAAACTTCAGCACCTTTATATTGGGTTCTGTATCATGCCAAATGGAATAAAATGCGTTTTCCTTTAATCGAATTCTTTCTATTTCACTTGAATCTCCCCAACTTCTAAAAACATCCATTGTTTCATAGTTTATCGTCATAGCCGCCGCAGATTCATTATTGGAGCCAGAAAAAGCAATCTTATCACCATGAACATCTTCAATAATTCCCATTTTTTCATGGTACATCCCTATTCCGTTTTTATCCTCTGTATATGCAATCTGAATATCCATTACTCCATCTGCAATTAATGCTGCTAACAAATTTAATCGTTCCATAGAGTAATAATCCGTCGGTTTCTCTGAGATTTGTGTTAATAGCGCCCTTTCTATTATCTTATTTCTGTCTTCATACCCATGTCTTATTGCATCTATATCTTCATCAGACAGGTATGGAGATGCCACTATTTGAATCTTTCCACCTTCCGCTGCCATTCCAGCAATACCTTTTGATATTTCGACAAGTGATGACGATGAAAAAAATCCAACTGCTCTTTTATATGATACTGCGTCCTTAAGCAGAGGAATGTAAAAGTCTTGTACCACATTATCTATGAGTGATCGATATTCGCTTTTTACCTTATGATCCTTAAGTCCCACTGTATGGTCTCCTCTCTTACAAATTCTCTTCTATGAAATCCAACGCCTCTATCAACTGTTCAAAGTCTTCCTCTGATGTAAAATAATTAACACTAAACCTAATGGTCCCTGCTGGATAGGTTCCCATAAATTTATGTGCTAATGGTGCACAATGAAGTCCCGTTCTAACTGATATTCCTTGACGGTCAAATATATTTCCTGCACTATCACTACTGATGCCTTCTATTAAGCACGATACAATTCCCACATATTCATTACTTTCATAGTTGCCAACTATGCGAATAAATTCATAATTGTTTAATATTTCAAGCAACTTTCCTCTGTTCTCTTGCTCCCTTTGAGCAAGAGTTTCAATCGTCTTTTCTTGTATCCATTTTAGTGACGCATTTAATCCTGCGATACCGACAACATTAAGTGTTCCCATCTCATATTTTTCAGGAATACTTTCCGGCATATCTTGATTAGCTGATTCATATCCAGTCCCACCAAATAAGACCACAGGCAATTTAATAGAAGGTTCCATTACAAATCCTGATATTCCAGTCGGACCATATAAAGTCTTATGCCCAGCAAATACGGCAAAATCAATACAATTCAGCCCAATATTACAATCAATCACTCCTGCACTCTGCGCCATATCAACTAACGTATACGCATCATATTTCTTTGCTAAAGAAAAAATATCTTCTATCGGTGCAACTAAACCGATTGTGTTACTTGCATGACTCACAATAACTAAATCTGGCTTTACTGCATCAAATTGATAGCGTATCTTTTCCAAGTCATATTTCAAATCTTTAGTCACCGAAAGCTGTGTAACAGATATTCTTTCAATTTGCTCATAATGATGAAGAGTTCTGGTCACCGCATTATGCTCAAACGGACTAATATAAATATTTTTAACACCCGAAGCAATTATGCCTTGTATAATGATATTCAAGGCAATTGTTGCTGTCGGAGTAAAAACCACTTGCTTCGCTGGACAGTGCAATAGTTCCTGAATCCTTTTTCTTGTATCGAGAATCAATTCCCCGGCTGACTGTGCTAAGGAATAATGACCACGTCCAGCATTCCCTCCACTTTGCCTATAAAATTGATCCATAAAAGTATAAACACATTCTGGTTTAGGATATGTTGTTGCGGCATTATCAAAATATGCCATACAGTAGCCTCCTAACAAAGTTTTTTAAGAATCTCCATTAATATCTGTCTTTTTTCCTGATCAGATATTGAACGTCCCATTGAATCCAAAGCTGCCGTTACCTGATTATGTAATAACTTACCTTTACCAGTTCCCTCAACTCTATCAAATCGTTTCGTAACCACCTCTCCGTTTTCATCAGCAAAAGATATTTGATACGCACTTGTTCCTTGCTCATGTGCAATATTCTCTTCCAATGCATGATATTCTTCGGCAGTCTGTTTATATTTTCTAATATTAGAACTAAATAATTCTTTTACTCGTTCATCCCAATCTTCAATCCTCAGATCAGTAGCTAACTTCGCCAATCTTGTAATCGTAAAATCATTATCATTGGTAATAGTTTTGAACAAGCCCAAACACTTTTCTGTGCCATCAGTGAATAATTGTTCAAACACTGCTTGCTCAAGTGATTCGCACCAATCTTTGACTATAGAAGATAAAGACATTTTATTTACATTATCCCGGTCTTTTGGCAAAACAAAGGTTTCTTTAACTTCCTTACACAACATTTTCATCGCCTCAGAAAGATAACCATCATAAAACTCCTTTGCAAGTTTTACATTATCTGCAAGTGATTCCTGAAAATCAACAAACCCAAATATTTTAGGTAACTTCTCAAATAGTAATTCGTTTCCACTTACATTTTGCTTCAATAGTTTCAACATTTCCAGATGAGCCTTCCGTATCTTTCCGCCATCAGGTTTTGTTTTACTATCCTTCGCATATTTAGGTAATGCCATGTACCATCGTCTCATTGCAGAAACAACATAATCATATGAATTAGCACCTCTTTCGGCATCAACAACATAATCAGAGAAATAATCCGCTAATCTTTGAACAAATGCCTCTTTTTCAGGATTCCAGTCTAAATATGATAATGTAAACATATTCGGTTTTGAATTAATTTGTAACATTAACTCAGCGGAAACCTGAACCTGTCCATATTGGTCAGAAATTATAACTTCTCTCTTGTATTCATGAATTACAGCCGCCAGATAAATCGGTATTAACCCTTTTCTAAGACCTATATGGTACTCCGGAGATGTCAAACGAGTATATAACTCCTCAAAATTCATCGCTCCATTCTGACGTGTTTCCACAATAAAAGATTCTATCATTCCTAACACATCCGCCATATGTTCCACTTTATCTGGTCTTAAATTAATTCTTGGTAATCCATCATTCTCTTCCCAGACACCTGTTCTTATAAGTGTACTTCGCATGATAGAAACTTCTTGCCCCGAACCCGTTAATCCTAAATTAGGTTCTAATTCATTACGTAACAACGCCGATACAATTTTATTTCTGCTATTGTTGGCCGTTGGTGTAATTTCATTTTTATTCATTGCCTCATTATTAATAACCGGAGTACACGAATATACCTGGTCGCATATTTGAGACATCAATTCGGTTAATGCTGCCTTTCTGCTAACTAATACTTCCTTTCCGTTATACACATATCTGGACTTATACTCTTCCGGTCTTGTATATCCGCGCATAAAAGAACTTATAACTTCTCTTAAATCCTCATATATTACTTCGTACTCATCAAACAAGACTTTATCATCTGCAGCATTATCCCGAAGAATTGAAACAGCATTGAATTCCCTAACAATATCTTCTATTTCCGAAAAATGTCTTGGCAAAATAAAGATAAATCGATCACATTCATTACTCGTTGAGACAATTATGTCTTTCAGTTTTGCTATCGATTCTTCACTATGAGGAATAATTCCATAAATAACACCGTCAGCTTCAATACTCTCACTTTTTATTTTCCAATTTATATCCTCCGTCACTTCACTTTCATCAATAAACTGAAACGAGAAAAATCGAATCATATCATGTTCGTTATTGTAACGTGATGGATACACATAATTGTCAAAGTTTGAATTATTAAGTGTTTCTTTTACTGTAACCCTCTTGCTCTGTAGCTCTACTAAATCGTGTATCTTTTGGCGAATATCCACACCAGATGCCTGTTTTAGTCGGAGGTAGTTGTTACTCCTCTTTAGATAAATTACATATTCCTTTTCTATAAGATTATCAATTGCCTGGTTAATCTCCTCCGGTGAATAACTTATTGAATATATACTTATAAGTTCATCCTTTGATGGACGTAACTTTTCAAACTGTTCCAATATATATACAAGTGCTAAAGTTTTAACTATTTTTTTCTCTAATGATTCATCACTGAGTTTTTCAAGAATCAATTCAGTCAAAATGTAGTTTTCGTGAATGCTTCCTCCATACACTTCTTTCTTAAAAAGGGGCTCAAAATAATCATAAATCAAATCCGGAGTAATTACCTCAAAATGATCATCCTCATATTTATCCAAAAAAGCCGGTAAGGTAGAGTTTCCCGGAGCAGAAATGAAAGTAAACAGAGTTCTTTCATTTTGCGCAACTCTCTCTGATAATCTCGGCAAGATAAACGTTGATACTGGATGTAACGGATAACATCCATACACAGTCTTTTCAACTTGCTCCTGCGCAACATCACCAAAAATATTATGTTTTTTATATCTCTGATACAACCCTCTAAAACTTGCTTGATATTCCCCACAGAATTTATCCCAACTAGGTTTTTTCTTCTGAATTGCAGATTCAATGATTTCATAAGTCTGCATAAAATTATTATTTAAGTGAATATGCTTAAATCGTTCAGAGACGCCTCGCCAACCATCGACTTTTTGCTTTGGAAGTTTATCAATATAATTAGCTATTTCCTTATGTGAAATTAACATCAGATGCATCTGTTTTTCGCCACTTCTGTTACATTTTTCAGCGAAATCTTGAAGCATTTTGGTATCACTAATAGAGGCCTCTGTTATATTGGCTTCCAAGAATTTACTGAATTCATCATAAATCACGTAAATCCCTGTGTATCCCTTAGTTCGAAGACCTCTTACTGCTTCTTCATATAAATCAACAACGTCGAATCCTAAAAACGGATTAAACACACTACCTGCAGTTAATGTTGGATAAATCTTTTCAAATCTCTCATATGCCTCTGTACTATAGTTAAGAAGTTCTTCTACAAACTTCTTAACAGGCATGTCTATAATCTCTTTTAATTTTTTATATGTGTCCGGGAATTCCTTTTCCCATCTTTCTATTACTTTTACAGCCGCCTTATAGTTTGTTTCAGGCATAACATCTAAAAGGCCATTCATCGACAATGTTCTTTGAAGTGCCAGTAAAAATGCCTGTGGAAGGCTAGTGTTACTTCCTGTAATAATAACCGGGAGAATCTTATTGTTCGATTCATAGTAATTCTGAACAATCTGATGCAATCTAGGGCTTTCTCCTATCTTAGGCATCGTTTTTCTAAAAAGACCCAAATCCCTCTTCATCAGCATAGCCAATATCGTAAGAACAATATGGGACTTCCCCTTGCCATATGCTCCAATAAGAACACGAGCTCTTTCTGTTGATGTTGAATTTGTGCTTAAAAGGATATCTTCTAATAATGCTAAAGCAGATTTGGTTGGTATAAAATTCTTTAATTTATCATCATTATTCAGGTCATATCCTATATTTACAGAATATTGAAATCCTGAAGCGACAGAAATCATTTTACTCATTGACCGTCACCTACACTCCTTCATCAATAGTTTCATAGTATTTTTTCACACAATCCTCAAAAGCTAATTGTGTATTTAAGTGAATAACATCCAGACCGGCAGTTCTAATAATCTTAATAAGTCCAAGATTCTCAATCTCATGTAAAACATCCAGCATAGTAATTGCATCCAAATTAAAAACTTTTCCTATATTGCATGGTTTTGTAAGCAGCTCATTAAGACCTATTTCATCCCTACCTTCTGCTTGATCCACAATTACCGCAAGTACTACCCATGGATTCAAAGAACTAGCAGCTGGAATAGATTTCTTATAAGTTTTTTGTTTCCTATTTGATATATCTATTAAACCTAATTCTCCAAACGGACAATCAATATTGTTTTCCGGAGATACTTTGCCAGGATTCGACTTATATCTTGGCAAATATGTATTAATGATACAAGCAAAATCATCATTAAGCGATCTAATTGCAACCGAACTTCCATCATCTGCCATAAGAATATAATTCTGTAATGCCTGTACAAATTCTTCTCTCGTAAATTCAGACATTGAAAATTCATTAAAGAAAAAATACCAAGCTGTAGCCTCTTCTTTCTGTTTCGCCAATTTGTATTGAAGCAAATACAGCGTTCCTAATTCTTCTATATATCGGTCCTTTTGATAAATCTGGCTTCCCAGCTTTGTTAATGTTTGTATTCTCTTTCCCTTATTCGGTTCAGAAGTTAATTCTACCGCTTGAAGCCAATATCTCAATGCTTTTACCATATTAGAACCTATTCCCAATACATCCATTGGATTTTCATCTTTGTCTACAAACAAATCGGGCTTTTCAACTATGCGCTCCATGCCCTTGCTAAGCCAACCTTTCCTTATGAAAAATGTATCATGAGCACGAAACTTCATGGTCATTGCTCAAAACCTCCTACTTAGTTCTCAAATACTTGTCCATCATACAACCGCCATCTAAATACTTTGCGGTCATACACATTTTACAGTGAACACACTTTTCCGGGTCTATATAATAACTATCTCCTATAATTGAAATAGCACCTGCCCTACAAATTGATTCACATTTTAAGCATTTTCTACATGCATTAAACTTCCTAATCTGATACCCTACCATTCTTTGAAGTTCTTCATGATCCTGTACATTCATCGTCCGAACTTTAACAGCATAATCATAACCATCCTGACTAAACGGTTGTATTGAAAGAATCGGCACATTAGTTCTTGCATCAAGAACAATAACCTCGTTCAATAACTTCTTGCCTAGTTCAGGAGCCACTCTGCCGAATGGAGTAAACATACCAATCAATTCATCATCAAATGGTCTTACCAATCTATAAATTTTTGCATACTCTTCTGTTGTACAATTTGTGAATTTAATCTTCACATCACCCGCAGCAGCTAATCCATTCCCCCCCTGGCGTGCTTTCCACATGCCTGTATCAACATAAACTTCTGCATCTTTTTTACCAACTTTTTTTGCAAAGTCAATCAAAAAATCTCTCCATTTTTTTGACTGCTCTGGCATATATATACGGGATAAAAACTGTGCTCTTTGATTATTATTTGGACAACACCAACAGCCAACCCTATCATACCCTAATCTATAGGCTTCATTAAAATCTACCTCTTCTGCCAAAATATAGAGCCAGATATCAATATCTTTCCAAAAGAAAATAGGTGAAGCAACTGTCTGTTGCTGAATCTTAACAGACTCTGCATCATCCTCAACACGATTATATTTACTTCTGCTGACTGATTCCCATTTTCTGATTCCATAAAATGTCAAAATCTGCTGACTTCTATATAGACTATTAATAACTCTTGTGATAGGTCCCGTCTTAAACATCGAGCAACACCATCTCATTAACCTTGCTGGCGGACCAATATCTTCACAAACATCCATAAATACTTGCTCATCATTCTTTGCAAAAAGAAAAATTGCCTGCGGATGATTTTCCCGGAAACGTTCCGCATATGCAACGGTTGATGGGAATTCCAAAGTTGTATTTCCCAAAATATGAACAAGACTTGGATTGCTCAATGCTTTTACAACCACATCCGCTGTAACCGTTGAATCCTTACCACCAGAAAAAGAAATAACAAGTTTTTCTTCATCAAATTTTGACGCAGTCTCTCTTACAAATTCAAATGACTCTGTTTTTAAATAATTCAGTCTATTGGCATTGGCAGTAATGAACGTATTTATATGTTCATTAAAATATTTATATGAATTTGTCTCCTGATGTTCATTAAGTTTTTTGCGTATAGCATCTGCATCCGCTGTTTGAAAAAGTTCGTTTGGAATTGCGATGCTTTTCCCATCAATATAATACCTACTGTCTGCCGCCCAAACGGAATTTCTTATAAACGCATGAGGCTCTTTATCCAAAAGAAGCTCTAATAATAATCTTTCTTCTGGAAATACCGGTCTAATATCTGTGGTTAAGTATTTTGTCTTTTTCCCACATATAGGGCAGATTCCTTTATCAATCTGATTCATCTTATGTATGATTGGCGTATTGCAATTTTTACACCAATACACCTGAAGCGGAACACCTTCTACCGTTTCTTTCCCGCAAACAGGGCATTCTTTTTCAGATGTTTCTATTTTGCATTCCGCGCACCAATACTCGCTACGCTTCTCAATAAATTCTTCTTCATCAGGTGAGTATGTTTCGTCTATTTCTATATCATAATTTTCATGCAACATTTTGTAACCCACCTCCACTTCTTAATAATACATATCTCTCTGTACAAAAATACGGACTCCTATTTTTGTCGACACCACTATTCATAACTCATGATATCATTCACGCTACATTCCAGATAGTCGCAAATTTTTACCAAAACCTTATTAGAAACAGGCTCCCCTCTTCCCATTTTGGCAACAGTTGCTGAACTTAAACCTGCATGATTTACTAGATCTTGTTTTTGAAGCCCCTTTTCAATTAATAATTTCCACAATCCTTTATACGTTACTGTCATAAATAAAGTGCCTCTCCTATCAAAAAAAGAACATTATAACCCACTTTTTCTAATATAGCACAAAAAGGCACTTTATTCTAGTGAAATCTTCATTCTTTTAAAGTTTTTCTTTTGTATTCTCTTTGCAATAGCCATTTATCATGACTTTGTATATTGCGGATTGCTTGTCTGAGTGTTTTCGCTCTTCCATGCAAATGGTATGGATGGGAATACTTGTGTTTATGAAAAATCACACAGGCATTTGCATTGGGCTGTGTCACATTATGCAGATACCAAAAGTGACCTGTGTTTTTTGATTGTACTGTTACATCATACTCACTGGTACAGATTATATTAAAATACTCTTGCGAAATCGCCTCTAAATCTTTTGTGTCAAACATCCGCTACCCCCTCTCCGGCAAAGAGGCCGCTGAAAAACATACCGTTTTTCAGGTTTATTTCTATAACACACAAAAAATCCACCAGTTTCGATTATTCTGGTGGATTTTTTGTGATTTGGATAAAATTTCCGATTATTTCAAGTGTTATCTCTGTTTATTTTTCGTTTATCAGTTTAATGATCCGTTTGTGGTTTACTGCAAATATAGCCATCGCTCCCTGCATCTCCATGTTAATGAGGCCTGATGATGACGCCGTGTCATAACCATGCCTGTGCTTTAACTCGCTGTTTTTTGCTTCTATCTTATAGCGTTCCTTCATTTTTTCTTTGAA
>RAYM01000061.1 GCA_003611805.1 bacterium 1xD42-87
AAGGTGCATTTTCTACTTTTTGCCAATCTGATTGTAGATTGGCATATAAATACAATTAACTTCACGGATTCAGGAAATACATAAAAGACTATTTTAAGATTTTTTAGAATAAACCTTTTATGATGAACCTAGAAGAGATAACTCTAACGTACAGAGGTGTCTTAGTTTCCGGCAGATACGGACACGGAAAGCCGAGAAAGCCCGTAAATCCGCCACTTTTGGCATTACATAGGTTTCAAAGTTACATTATTTCCGTGTGCTTTTAGGGGCATTTTTACATTAGCGAGGGTACGAACGGTTGTTCTGGGGTTCTTTTGCCTGATAGTTTATACTCGTAGGCAAAAGTCGGGTACTATCACGGAAACTCGGATACTCGCACGGAAACTGCTGTACTATCACGCAAAAGTCGATACTCGCAGGCAAAACCCTTATTCAAACACGGAAACTGCCTGTATTATCACGGAAACCTGCTGGGAGTTTTCGTGATAATATAAGGGTTTCCGTGATAGTGTAAATGGTTTTCGTGATAGTGCATGGGAAAAGGATAAAAACTGAATTAAATAACGATAAAGAATAGCAGGAAAACCTATCACGGTTTTCCTGCTGCTTGATATTATTATACGTTTTGTTCCCTCTCTGTAGAAATTTTGATTACAACAGTTGTCTGATCTGCATTATTCCAGATAGAATGTGGCACCATGCCATCTACAAAGAAAGATTCATTTTTCTTGATAATCACTTCCTTGTCATCAAGAATAACCTTTGCTTCGCCGTCAACTACGATAAAGATATGGTTATCGTTATGTGTGTGATTCCCCTCCGGGCCGCCACCGCCTTTTTCAATATAGGCGATTGCACCCCATTTAATCTTACCATTTTCGTCAAAAAGTTTCTTGGCAGAAAATCCTTTATGGTTTGGTGGTGTAATAAACTCCTGCATATCGGTTACTCTCCTTATCTGGTTAACTAAAAATTTTGCTTTCTTACAAGGAATTATTATAGCTTTATAGGTAGGCAGTGGCAAGCCTCAAGTTGAAAACAACGAAAAAAGTTCTAATAGTTCATGATTTGTATTCTTGTATGAGTTTTTTGGCGTGTCCCTTTTGCCGGGGAGATTGCTGGATTTCTGAATCCTTTGGGTGAGGGCATTTCTGCTGGGATGGAGAGCGGTTACTGTGCCGCTTTCGCAGTCATGGAGCATTTTGATAATCCATCAATGGTTTGTAAGGCATATCGGCAAAGCACGGTAAATCTGAATTCCTATATGCAGCGTCAATGGAGCCTTGTAGAAGGAATGGCGAGCACGTTCAGGGAGATGGGATAAAAGGATAAAAGGGGGCTATAGTGGCGTTCTTTTGATTTTGTATTTTTTGTTTCTGGGAAATATGGCATTCTTGGCAGTACATAGGTCTGAAATTTACATTTTATTCTTGTGTTTTTAGAGCAATTTTACATTCAGGAGTTGGATGGTTCTTTTGCCCAAAAGCATGAACGATTTGGCGAAAGTCGGATACAATTTGGCAAAGCTGTAGTTCCACCAAATTGTATAAGGGGTTGCCGAAAAGTAAGAGTTTCGCCAAATGATATATGAGTAAAGCTCCATAAGAGCTGTTTTGCAAAGTCTTTTCACGCTTATTTAGGAAATCATTCTTATTGATTCTCGCTTTCATATGTAACAATCCAGTTGGCCATTTCTTCAAAAATGGGCATCAATGCCTTTCCTTTAGGGCTTATGGAATATTCAACTTTAGGTGGTACCTGTGGGTATTCGGTACGAATGATTATTCCTGAGTGTTCTAATTCTTTTAATTGCATACTGAGCATTTTATGTGTTATGGGTGTTAGGAGTTTTTTTAATTCGCTATATCTTAATACCCTATGAAGTCCTAAAAAATATAAAATGCGTAACTTCCATTTCCCACCTAAAATGTCAACAACTTTTTCAAATTTTTGATATCCGATTTGAGCCAACTGGCAATATTTATCCATATTACTCTCCTTTTTGATAGTATATAACAAAAAAGTGTGTTCTTTCTTTTTAGATTATTATATATTACAATGCTATCGATAGCAAGCATAGTAGAGGAGTTTTAGGAGGAACTGCAATGAGAATATTGGAGGAATATCAAAGAAGACTAAATGTAGCAGTAATAATTATTCTCTTCATTTTATTTATGGGTGGGATGTTTGTCATGCGTTGTTTGGCGGGAAAAGTTGCGGCATATAATGATTTTCAGACAATTTTGGACTTACGGTTAGGATATTCTTTTGTGGAATGTCAGTCATACATATGGGGCTTGGGAGAGGCGGGGCGTTGGTTTTATGCAAATTGCTTCTTTTATGTTGATATTGGTTATATGATTATTTACAATATCTTTTACTTTTCGGCATTATCATTCCTTTTGGAAAAGACAGGATTAAAGAAATATAAATTTGTACTGTTTTTCCCGTTGCTTAGTTTTGTTTTTGATTTAGGAGAAAATCTTTTAATCAGAAAAATGATAAAAGATTTTTTGGCCATAGGCCAAGGAATTTGTTATACATCAAATATATTTACTGTTTTGAAATTTATTTTTACATATGGCTCATTAGGAGTTTGTGGCTTATTGGTTGTTGTACTAATTAAGCACCATGTAGCCCGATAATTAAGGAACTTAAGATTGATTTTTCATAAATATTTGTTGCATTGATTATGAACCCTACAAAAGACAAACCGCCGCACTATGGGCTTCATCCGCCATATGCGGCGGTCTGCTTTTTTCCCACGCAGGCCGGGCGGTCTGATAACGGAAATTAGTTGGATAGTTGGGAAGTAATTTCCCATGATCTGCCCTCTGTCCATACCCATATCATGCAAAAACGTCAACGGCTCTTAACAATTAACAATAATTGACCGATATATAAAGTGACGAAATAAAACGAAAGGAAGGCAGAGATATGGCAAAGGAAGAGATTACACCGAGCGAATGGCAGATCATGGAGGTTCTCTGGGCGAGCGATATGCCATTGACATCCTCCGAAGTTTACAAAAGGATGCAGGGGAATGTGGATATGTCTATGAGGATGGTGCGGGTATTGATGAACCGCCTGAACCAGAAAGATATCCTTGGTTATACCGTGGATGAGCATGATTCAAGGGTTTACCACTACTATGTTCTGAGGCAAAAAGAGGAATGTGTGAAAGAGAAAAGCAGGAAGTTTGTGGACAGCTATTTTTCCGGCAGCGGTACAAATGCAATGGCGGCGTTGCTGCAGAGCTTCGCATTGACGGATGGGCAGATAAAGGAACTGGAGGATATTCTGGAAAAAAGCAAGGGGCAGAATGCGGAATCTCCGGACAAAGAGGGTGGGACCGATGCCTGACTGGCAATGGATTGGCAGCTTTCTGGATGTATGTGCAGTATATCTGACAACACAGCTTGTGCGGTGCGCCGCCTTTTCATTTGTACTGACCGGGCTTGTGATGCTGTTACGGAAAGTGCTTTTTTCAGAAAGGACTTTTTTGAAGGGGATGCTATGGGCAGTATTTCTGTTTCCACCGTTTCTTGGGAAGCTGCGGCTGTTTTATGAAAATGCAGCCATATGTAAGGCAACATGGTGGATGACAAAGGGAACTATGTCCTGTCTGTGGGTTGGTCGTATTTATACAACGGGTATTCTGGTAGCCACTATCTGTGTCTTTGGAAAGCGGCTGCGCCTTCGGAGACTGGTTGCCGGAATGGAAAAAGTCTTTTTTGACAGCATCAGGATCAGTGTTACTGACATGAATATTACGCCATTCACAATCGGCCTGCTGAAACCGAAGATTGTCCTGCCAAAAGCAATGGCAGACAGCTACAGCCGGGAGGAATTAAAAGCCATTATACAGCATGAGCAGACACATATCCGGTTAGGGCATTTATGGTTCGGGCTTGCGTGGGATATGCTGAGGTGCCTTTTGTGGATTAATCTGTTCCTGACAGTCTTCCAGAAACATTTCAGGGCGGACATGGAAGATATCTGCGACAGGGTGTGCATACAGAACAGTGGGAAGACGGCACATGAGTATGGGCTGGTATTGCTGAAAACTCTGAAACTGCTGCGCTCTGAATCGGAGAATGTACCGCCCGCCGTTACCTATGCAGGGGAAAGTGAATTTACAGACATGAAAAGGCGGATGGGGAAGATTGCAGGTTTCCGCCCATACCGGAAAGAACTGTGCATGGGCGTGGCAGCAGTTCTGGTAGCAGTAACAGGTGCGGTGTTACTCGTCATACATAGCTGTTCTTATGCCCAATTCAGGGAAGATGAAAGCATACTGGTATATGAGTATGTCGGTGAAGATGGAGTTACCATTTCAAATCATGATAGCAGATTGAAACAGATGATTTCTTATGATGACAGTTATGTTTATGTGGACAGGGGGGCATTTGAAGCATTTTTGGGAAAAAACAATGCAGAGGGGCAGATTTATATTGTCTTTGGAGGATTTTATAAACTTCCCGGTTTTTCATGCGGTGGGCAGTCATGTTTATATGAAACTGATTCAACGGATGAGGTAGTCCGGATTCCATACATAAGGCAGGAGGACGATTGGATGATGGCGTTGTTCAAAATATTATAGGTAAAAGGAATTAAATTTTAAGGAGGATATGATTATGGCAATTACAGGAGTGAGCAATTACAGCAGTGTTTATGAAAACACATATGTTTCATCAAGGAAGGAAGCGGCAAAGAAAGAGGAAACAAAAGAAACAGCAGCTACACAGAAAGGCACTGAAACAGCAAAGAGTGGCGACAATGAGGAATATCTAAAAAGTTTGCAGAAACAGTTTCCTAATATGAAGCTACAAGTTGGCTATGGCGTTAATACAAAAAATGACGGTAAAGTAGATGTTTTGAATATTAGCCCGAAACTTTTGGAGAAGATGCAGAATGATCCAAATGCAGCAAAGGAATATACGCAGAGATTGAAAGATGTGGAAGCTGCACATAAGTATGTAGATAGTTTTTTTGCAGCAACGGGAAGTACAGTTGTATGCCGCCATGCCTATTTAGATGAAAATGGAAATTACAGTAATTTTACCGTTTCAGTTAGAAAAGATGCGTTAAATGAAAAACTCCGCAAAGAAGCGCAGGAAAACGCCGAAAAGCGGATTGAGAAGTCAAGAGAAAAAGCCCGTGAAAATGCGGGGCAGCTTGCGGAGAAATTAGAGGAAAATGCAGAGGAAGCGAAGGAAAGCGAAAAGTCGGAAGAAAAGAAAGTAGTAAAGGAAGATGGAACAACAACTCCGAACAAAGCAGAGCAGATCTTAGAAGAAAAAATGGCTGCGTCCAAAGATGGCACGATTTATCTGAATGATACAGATATGAAAACAATCATCGAAGCTGCCCAGGAAGAGGATGCAGGCAAAACCACTGTAAAAGAACAGGCACGGGTGGGTGCGAATCTGGATTTGAAGATATAATATTTATCCTCTTATTCCGCAGAGGTACATAAGAGAGTGCCTCTTTATATGCAGGCCAAGGTTGGCGCAAAAATATTATATCGAGGAGGACGATATTATGTCGAATATTACTAATTACAGTTTTTTGTTCCAAAGTATGTTCGGGGGAACAAAATCAACATGGGGAGCAGGAGCAACCTTACCAGGTATGTTTCAGTTTTCGCAATTAAACAGCAGTTCTATACAGTCACAGTTAAAGGCGGCGGGCATTGATACAAGCAGCAAGCAGTATAAAGCTGTTATTCAGCAAATGACAAAGGATGGCTGCACTGGCAGTATGTTTACTTGTGTCCAGGCAATTAAAAATCTAATGAAAAATTACAACTCAAAAGGAGAATGGGTCGAGCCCACTACTGGATTGACAGGACTTCTTGTAACAGATGAAACAGGTGACAGCTATAAAAAGATTATTGATATTCCCGAAAGCAGCAAAGATAAAATGTTTGAAGCCGTGAAAAATAATTTTTTGAATAATAATGGAATGGGGGATGGAAAAGGAAAGACCGAAATTTATATGGATATGTATAAGCAGATGAAGTCAGATGACAGACTGTCGGCAGGCTATACATTGAGGCAGTATCATTTGGCATATGCACAGGCATTTAAATCGGCGATTAAGGCAGTTGATCCTACATGGGACTATGGTAAAGCCATACCTTCCGGGGCACTGGACGGCATTACAAGAGAAAGTGTAGAAAGCCAGCTATCCAAAAGCGTCAATACATTTGTGAACAGGTCATCTGTTTCGGGCAGCACATTGGATATACAGATATAATCCTTACACCCTATTCCGCAGAGGCGCATAAAACTCTGCCTCTGCGGACTGTGGAGGGTGTGGGGTAGCTCTAAACAATAAAGGATTTATTCAAAATATAGCAAAGGAGAATGCAGATTATGAATATTGATTACAGCCAGTTTTACAGAGGAACAACGAACATCCCGTCATATGGGAGTGGTGCATACAAGAAAGACACTCTTGTAAAATATGAGTTCAGCACCACAGATGAGCATGGCAACAAGATCATGGATAAGATGTCAAGGGAAGAAACCCTGCAGGCGATGAAGGATATCCGTTCACAGTATGGGGATGCGGTCATTGTGGAATTTTCGGGAGACGGCATGGCAGCCCTTGTGGAAGGAAAGAAAGGCAGCATGGTGCCAGAAAACCAGGAGGCAATAGAGGCAAGAAATGCGGCATTCCAAAAGGATATCGTGCAGATTGACAAGACCCTGAGTGACCTTCCGGCATATTCGGGGATGTATGGCGCAGACAAGGCGGTTGCGTCCGCACTGGAGAACTGCAGCAAGGAGGAGCAGGGATTTGTGTATGACATCATCCGGCAGAATTTCCTTGTCGGGAACAGCGGCTCCATGACGGAGGAGGAACGGCAGGCAAACATCTCACTTGGCATGAAGAAAGCAGAATATGCGGCACAGAACTTTATCCCGGAGGACAGCAGGGAAGCGTTTCTTGAAGCAATGGAATCCATTGCGAAGCTGGCAGGCGCAGGCACAGCCGACAGCAGCGGGAACATGGATTATGGCGTTGCAAAAGCCAGGTACCTTGGGCATGGGAGCGGCCTTGTACAGACCACAAGTGCGCTTGACATGATGCGGACGATGGATAAAGACGCATATGCCGAGTACCAGAAGATGGGCCAAAACGATGACGGCGGACTCAGTTCACTGAAATACCTTACGAACTGGTATGCAGGCGCAGTAAAGAAAGACCCTTCGATGGTTGATACTTACGAAAAACAGTCGGAGGAATATGTGGAGAAAAACGTGAAAGACCGGGAACTGGATACAACCTTTGCGGATATAAAGACGGAAAGCATGGCGGCTTTCCTTGAAAGCCTGAAATTGTTCCAGAGTAATCATCCCAATTTCCTCTCATCTATCATAAACCGGGAGCTGGCATCGAAGTTTTGGTATTGATGGTACAGTAACGGGGAGGTCTGCCGTGGCTCCATATCACCAATAAGCCACAGAGGACGGACAGAGCAGGCATCCCCGGTTTCCGGCAGATCGGGGAATCGGGGAGAGTAGGTGAAGGGCGGTATGGATAATCCTTACACCTCATTCCGCGGAAGCACATAAGACTTTGCCCCTGCGGACTACAGGGGCGGCTCAAAACGGGAGAGAGGCCACCGTATCAATATTAGAACAGAAATATACGAAAGAGAACCGTTGCTATGGGCTTATATCCTATGCGACGGTTTACCATTTCTATAGGCAGGTGGACGGCCTAATAGCAGAGTCTGCATATCAGGAATTACGGCCTCAGATAGTAGTAAAAAATATACAATAATTTATAAAGAAAAAAGAAACTTTTTTCTGAAAAAAAACGAATATATAAATGGGAAGGAGGGAGGCGGGTGAACACTGCACAGGAAACGAAATGGATTCACAGGATCAAACTCTTTGGCTCATCGAAAGATGCAGATTCCCTTGTTCGTGCCTATTATGACGAAATTTATATATTTGTTGCAAGACAGATAAGCGATAAAGAGCTTGCCCGTGATCTGACACAGGAGATATTCATTTCCATGCTGCGTTCTATTGGCTCCTATCAGAAAAAACTTTCCTCTTTCCGTACATGGCTCTATCGGATTGCGACGAATAAGATTATTGATTTCAGGCGGAAGGCGCTGCCAGATACAATCCCGTTGGAAGAGCTGGACGAAACGGAGACCGTTGATTATGTGGGCAGGATAGATTATGAGAATAACATTGTCCAAGCTGAATTTTTAGAAAAAATAGAACATTACGTCAGCAGTTTCCAGTTGGATGTGCAACAGATTTTTCGTCTGCACATTTATGGTGAACAGACTTTTCAGGAAATCGCCGTACTGACCGGGAGGCCGGAAGCATCTGTCAAATCGAAATATTACCGTCTGATCAAGCAGGTAAGGAGGGAATTTTACGATGAGTATACAGAAATTGTCAGAAGCTGAAAAGAACTTTGCTATCAGCGAAATTGTGGAAAAAGGTGTGGTAAAGCCGGGGGATAAATTCAGGAAAATGCTTGAGGTGGGGCGTGTCTGCACATTCCATACTTTATTTTTTGGAGTGGGAGACTGCTTTTTATTAGGACTTTTGATAGCAGCCTGTATATGGCTGCTTTTAATACAGGCAGGTTCGCAGGTGATTATCTGTATGGTATTTGCAGTATCCCCATTTGCATATATCGCATCTTATTTGCTGACATCATGGAAGGAATACCGTTTACAGCTATATGATATAAAAATGACCTGCAGGTACACGGCCAGGCAGGTTTCTGCCTTTCGCATGATATGTTTCAGTGGAAGCAATATTTTTCTGAATGTCCTGATGCTCTCTTTGCTTATGCAGTTTCAGCTTCCGGTCAATGCTTTTTGGAAGATATTAGGGCTTTCGTTTGTTTCAATTTTTCTGTATGGAATAATTATGCTGGTGTTTCAGATAAAAGGTATGCCATATCTGACAACGATACTTCCGCCTGTCCTGTGGGGGATAATCAATGCTTTTGTGATTGTGTTTTATGGGGAGGAACTTGAGACAATTCTTTTGAACCTTGCAGGCAGTCTGGTATTTATTATTACGGTTATCGTATTTGCAGGATACCTTATTGCCCTGTTTGCTTTTTTCATATCAAAGACCAGGGAGGAAGAACAATATGCTATCAGTTAATCATGTGACGAAAAAATATGGTCAGTTTACAGCACTCCGGGACATTACGCTTGAATTTCAAAATGGGGTATATGGACTGCTTGCCCCTAATGGAGCAGGAAAGACAACCCTGATGAAGATGCTGGTCACGCTCTCTTTTCCAACAAAGGGCGAAATCACATGGGAGGGAACGAACATTACGGATTTAGATGAAGATTACCGTGACCTGATAGGCTACCTTCCGCAGAAGTTTGGCTATTACAAAAATTATACGCCTGTACAGTTTTTGAAATATATGGCGGCTTTGAAAGGTCTGGAGCGCACATATGCGGAGAAGCGTATTCAAATGCTGCTCCAGAAGGTTTCTTTATCGGATGTAGCAGGCCAGAAGATGAGAAAGTTTTCAGGAGGGATGCTCCAGCGGGTGGGTATTGCCCAGGCTCTGCTGAACGATCCGAAAATCCTGATTTTGGACGAACCTACTGCCGGGCTTGACCCCAAAGAGAGGGTGCGTTTCAGGAATATGCTGCGTGACCTGTCTGGTGAACGTATCGTCATTCTGTCCACCCACATTGTTTCAGACATTGAAACGATAGCGGACAGGATCATCATGCTAAAAGACCATGAAGTCTTTTGCAATGAGACCCCGGATCAGGTCTGCGGATGGCTGGAAGGGAAGATATTTGAGGTGCCTGCTGGTTCTGTTATTACGATAGATCATGAGGTCTTGAGCGAGAGGCAGAGCACACAGGGAAGCATGGTACGCTTTTACAGCGAAGAATACTGCGGAAGTGCAGTGGAAGTATACCCAAATCTGGAAGATGTATTTTTGACTGTGTACAGGGATGAGAGGTAACAGGATGATATACTGTTTGCTGGAAGTGAAAAAGTTATTACGGGAAAAACTTTTTCTCATATTCATTGTTTTGTGCCTGTGTCTGAATATAGGCTTGTGTTTCAGTGACCCCGGCACCAGATCCGCAGTCAACAGTCTGGCACAAAACGGGGAACTTTCAGAGGGAAAGAAAATTTATGATACGCTGGACACTAATGTGATAGGCTCTTTTTATTATAATGAAAGGTATATCAAGTCCTCCCTGCTGAATCAGTGGATAAAGGCAAAGTATGAAAAATTGCAGCAGTCGGTTGACCTGCTCGATGCGGAGGATGCAGATTTATCCTATTTTGCCGGAGAAGTTACATCTTCTGTCCATGAAGCATTGTTTGTTTATCAGTTAAAAACGCTTATGATTGAGTGCGTCATCCTTTTGTCACTGCTTGGTATCCGGTCATTTGAGATAGAGCAGCAGCGGGAAATGGCTGCCTTGATATACAGTTCAGGCCGGGGCAGGAAAATAGCAAAAGATAAAATTCTTGCCAATGGAATCATTGGTGCGCTCTATTGCCTTATATTGATTTCTGTTTCGCTGGCTGTGTTTTTTGCCGGTTGGGATTTTAGTAGATTGTGGGATGCGAATATGGCAAGCAGCTTTCATTACGTGATAGATTCAGATGATCCTATTTTCGGGAAACCATTTCTGACATGGCAAAGTTTCACGCTGAAAAGATATTTTGTCTGTACATTGGTACTTATGGCCGGGGTTCTCCTTGCGTGGTGGCTTCTTACTAATTTGATTGTACTCCTTGCCCGGAATATCCGTTATGGATGGATGGCACTGGCGGCTGTGATTTGCCTGCCATTTTTCGGACTTATACTGTTTTCGGAACTGTATCTTCCAAGACTGTTTTATCTGGACACATTGACACTGCCCGTTGTGATCTATTGCAATCAGTGGTGGTTTACCGATCTGGGGAATTATTCCCTGTTCGCTTATCAGGAAGTATGGACGGTAACGCTGCATCTGCTCCTTCTGGCGGGCGGATTGATGGTGGGTCTGTATTATTTTAAGAGGAAGGAGCTTGCATAAATGTTTACAGCAGAAATGAAAAAAATATGGACATTCCGGACAGTTCTGGTTATTGCAATTTTTTCGATTCTATTCTTTTTTTCCTTTTTGTTTCAATGGATAAAACCGTTCCGGTGGGAGGGAGACAGCCTGAGCGTCCGGCTGGATATCCTTTCGGACTGGATTGCCCGATATGGGAATACCATTGACCAGGCAGAATTTGAGGAGATAGAGGATGGTTACAATAATGTTCTTTATCAGGCCCGGTCAGTGATTGGTGAGAATGGTTACTTTGAGGAAAACGGAGTAGAGGATTATGGGGGTTATCTGGACTATGAGCAGAAAGCTATAAATGGCTATGAGGGGTATGATTACAGCGTTTATTCCAAAATGCGCAGTCTGCTTGAAGAAAATACAGGCTATTTCCGTATCTGGTTTCAGGAATATGAGAATGTAATGCAGAAGTATAGGGAATACGGGGAGGAAAAAAATAGCATACTGCCGTTTGAAGTTTTCGTGTATACCAGCAATTATTTGATGTATCTGGCAATATGGTGTCTGGTCTGTGTATTTTTTATAGCTGCGCCTGTTGTGGTGAACGATAGGGAGAATAATATAGTGGCAGCTCAGTATTCCAGCAGGATCGGGAAAAAAGCGTACCGGATGCAGTATGTCTGTACAATGATTTCCGCATTCATTGTGGTCAGTTTTATTACAGCCATCGGGATGCTGGCATGGGGAACTACGGGAGCATTCTTGTTTGCAGGGTCTGATATGTCCTCTTTCCTCAATACAGAGGTTTTTGCAATCTCAATTACTTATGGGAAATATATCATGCTTTTTATTATTATGGTTTACCTGCTGGCGCTTGGAGTTAGTGGCATTCTGTTTTGCCTGTCTGCGCGTAGCCCGAATATGACATCAATGTTGTTAAAGGCAATCCCGGCATTGGCTGGTGGAATCCTCATTGCACTATTGATGCAGAATGCTTTATGCGAGAGTAATTTGATATACCGTTTAACAGGTAGAAAATATTGTGAGGTGGTTATGACGGCAGTGATTTTGATGGTGGGTATTCTTTTGAATCTTGGCAGTTACAAGGCATTGTATAAAAAAGATTGTTAAAAAGAGTATCTCATCTATAGGGTGATTGTCTGGAAACGAATAGATGGAAAACGGGAATGGAATTTTACATTTTTCGTAATAATTTCCACAAGTTAGATTACTATGAATGATTTTTGAAAGGGTGTTTTTTGTATGGAGATAACAGGGATTAAGGTAGGGTATTTGGCAGGCATCCAAAAGTCAGAAAAGCCATCATCCAAGAAGGACTGGAAGCTGTCGGATTCCCTCCGGGAGAAGATAACAGGATGCGGCGCAGAATGTTTATATGGGAAATAAGTTCCTCGCCTTGTGGAAAAGCGAGGTCGCAAAAGTTGCGCCGGACAGGGCAGACTTCCCCGGTTTTCCAGCAGATTGGGAAATCGGGGAGCAGGGGGCTTTGTGAATCGCGGGGGAACAATAAGAATGGAGGAGGTATCGATGAATATTTTTCTGAACAATCAAATTCAACGTAACCGGACATTGCTTGACATCATGTTTGGCAGAAAGGTACAGAACACAAAAACCAATAAAAATATGCAGTCTGGCAGGAGGGATACCGTTACCATAAGCAGCGAGGCACAGGAACTGTCCATGAGAAAAAGCATATCGGGCAGGACGCGGAACACAAGCGTAGACAGCACGATTGACCTGCAGAAGTATGTGGACGCTGCCAGGGAAAGCAACAGTGCGGCATTGGAAAATGCGGGCAATGAGATTGATGTCAATGCTGTTCCATACACGGACAGTTCTGAAGCGTTCCGGGCGGCGTTGACGGACAAATATTCCAGACTGGCGGCAGAGGCAAAGGCGCATTCCAACCCGGAAGAATATATCTATGGGAAATATTATGACAAAGGCTCACAGTATTATGAAACGAACCTGACAGAAACGGAGCGCCGGATTGCCTATAACTATGAAATGCAGATGTATAAGGACGGTAAGATAAACGGCGTAAGTTATCAGGATTCCCTTTTCAGAGGAATTGAGATAAATGGGGATGTGGTGGATAATGACAGGATTATGTTTAAACGCCAGACTGTAAACAGGCAGATATCCAACATCCTGTCGGGTGTGGGGATTGACACTGCAGGGATTCCGGACACCTGCGCTTTTACGGTTGATCCATACAGTTATTATATTTCGGTTGATGGCGTGGGTGATTCGCTGAAGCTGTCGATGGAGCAGGCGTTTAATCAGGGGAACAATGGGAAGAACCTGTATAAGCACATCCTCACTTGTTCCACACAGGACGGGTGCAACAGTTCACAGGTTTCTGCGGATTCCAGGCTGAAATACCAGGCATTCCAACAAGTGTATGAATATACCGGGCTGAAACTGAATGAACTGGAGGAGAGAGGCGGAACCTATTATACGAAGGAAGGAGAGGATATAAAGGATCTGGTCAGTGCGGCAGTGGATCAGTCAGCCACGGTTCCGGGTGATTATAAGTCGCAGGTAAAACAGTGGATATGCGGGATGATTTCAGAAATTTCCGGGAAAGGCTGGAACAATGTGGCAGATATGAAACTCAGCATACTCTTCCAGTCGGGCAGGTTGATTGACACGAAGCAGTCCATAGTTTATGCACAGGAGAGCGAATGGATAAAGGGCATCATAGGTTCCAGTTGGTACAGTGTGGCAAATAAGTGAAGAATGATAAATACAACGGATAAATAGTGGCAAAGCAGACTTTATGGGGAGGCGTTTATTGGAAGATACCAATAGGCGCCTCTGCGCTTTTCGGGAGAAAGGAGGTGGTAGATATCCGGAAAATGAGATGCTCGAACGGGCAGTGCAGGAAGCGGGTTTGCGACATTTGGGAGACCCGTTTCGGGGTGGTCGTAATAGAGCTGAAATGCCGACACTGCGGTGAAGTAGTACGGGTATACTGGAAGCCAAAGGAGAAAAAGTAAATATACATAGACGGTAAGAACGGCGGGAGGGTATCCTGCTGTTTTTGCTTTTACAGATTAAAGTGTTCCTTTAATGGGAATAATTATGCTATCAATGGAAAATTTTGGTAATTCCATTGTACGCAAAACTGAATAAAAAGTACCGAGCGAGTGGGACCGCATTGCGTCGAGTCACGAATGGCCGGAGTAAAGCTAGTGGGTTTTAATGTGTGTAGTTTTTAGATAGCTTTCCCTGGCCATTCTCTGCCATTTTTTCAAAGCCAGTCCCACATCTAAATTAAAGCGTTCCTAACTTTACGAAGCCGTAAAGGAAGGAACGCTTTATGTCTTTTAGGAAAATCACAATCAAATCTGGAAATGAAGAATTCACACTGGAAGTTACGGAAGAAGAATACAGGAATTATTACCGCCCGTGGTGGTTATCTGAGAACTCAGATAACCACCATTATCCAAGAAGTCTGATTATCCAAGGAATTCCTGAAACTCCGTAAGGCACGGTACTTCTGCCGCATCTTCTCGGATAATCATAGCTGTTTATTTTACAGATAAAAACCCAGGCATCTTATTTTCCGTGTCGCTGCCGGACTCGACCGGTTCGCTTCCAAACCATTTTTCATTCCATTCACGCAGATGCCTGTCCGTTGTATCCTGTGTCATTTCTGCATAAATCAGGGTAGAGCTGAGGGACACATGGCCAAGAAAATTTTTGATTACTACCAACGGTATCCCTGCCTCCAGCATATGGCTTGCAGTCGTGTGCCGCATTGCATGGGGAGGATAGCTTTCTGCCATGAACATGTCCGTATGTTTCTCCCTGGCGGCGCCAACATATTTTTTGAAAATTTCTTCCACACAGGAGACACTCATATGCTCGTGAGTCTGGCTTGAAAATACATGTCTGTTTGACTGGTTCTGGATGCCCTGATGGATAAGATACTGCCTCAGCATTTTTGCGCATCTGGCCGGTATCCCGATTTTTCTTGCCTTTCTGCCTTTCCCTGTAAGGATGAGCGAGGCTGTTTCATTACTGTTAAAACAGACATTTCTGACAGTGAGGTCGCATATTTCCTGCGCGCGTGCCCCGTTGGCGTACATGGTGCTCAACAGCACTTTGTCCCTGAGTCCCGTGCTTCTCGTTTCATCAGGCATCTGCAGAAGTATGGTTATCTCCGGGACCGTAAATATTGTCCGCAGCTGTTTTTTCCCTTTTTTCAGAGGAATCTTTAAAAGGCTGTTCCGGAAAACGGCTGCTGCATCAAAATCCCTGTTTTGTGCATATCCGGAAAATGACAGGAGTGCGGACAGACGCTGGTTTTTCGTCGATACACTGCAGTGGCGCTCATTTTCCAGCCAGTCCAGAAATCCCGTAAGGTTCTCATAATTAAGATCCTCAAAGCTGATATCACCTGCCGGAATCCCGTGTTTGTTATACATATACTCCAGCAAAAGCCGGAATGCATATTTATAAGATTTTATCGTATTTGGACTCACACCCACCGAAACAGGAAGGTGCCTGTCAAAAAAGGTTTCCAATAACTCCATAAACTTTGACGGTTTATTCTTCATACGCCACCTCCGGAAAAATATTTGATGTAAAGTCTCCAAACCGGTCCAATACATCCGGGAAGATCTCGGTATTAAACTTCAGGTATTTTTGTGTTTCTGCAAGGCTGTTATGTCCCAGATAGATAGAGAGATAAGGAACGGCATCATCAATCCTGACTCCCATTTTATCAGCCTGTCTGAATGCCTTGAATGCAAATATATGACGCAGACAGTGCAGGCATGCACCACGCTCGTGCCTGCTCCGTCCGGGAATGTCTATTCCGGAAACCCCCAGTATTTTCTCAAATCTATATTTTGCCCCGACGGCTGGAATGGCATTGTTGCTATGGGGCACACCAAATACAAAGGCATCAGGGCTGCCTATCAGACCAGCTGCGCAACAGTACCTGTAGAGTATGTCTGTAAGGGTATCATGCATTGGAACGATACGCTGCTTGTCACCTTTTGTATGCCGCAGGGTAATGAGCCCTGCTTCAAGGTCAATATCCTTCATTTTTATGGAAACCGTTTCACCGATCCTCATGCCACACCCATACATTAGCCGGAGAATCATGGGCATCTGCAGATGGATCAGGGGATATTTTGAGTTGCCATTTACTGGCGGGCAGGTATCAGCCTGCAGGAATATACGTTCCAGCTCATCATCGGAAAAGATATAGGGGACATAATCATCATGTACCTTTGGAACTGTCGGAATAAATACTTTTATTCCGTACCCGGATAGGAAATCAAGAAACTTGCGCAGAATTTTTACCTTTTCGGCAATGGTTCTCGGTCTTCCTGTGAGTGTGTTTATCCATCCCACAGCCAAATGTTCATCAATGGTTTTATCAGTATGGCCAACACTGCAAAGATATCTGTCAAACAATTCCAGTGTCTGTATGTCATGCTCATATGCGCTTCTGCTTACAGACTTCTGGCGCATTGAAAGGAAATCCCGGATCTCCGGTGAAAAGATGCTTTCATAAACCTTCATATCCCGCAGCCTCCTTCCAAAAATTCTTTAAATGCCCCTGTCGGTTCAGGAACAGCAACCGCACAGGTGCGGAGCCGTTCAATATCCAATTTTGCATAATGATTGATTGAATCAGGGTCTGCATGCCCCAGAATTCCCCTTATTATTTCGTATGGGACATCGTCATTAACCATGGATGTAGCCAATGAAGCCCTGAATACATGGAGTCCGCGTTTCTTTCCTTCCGTATTGATTCCTGCGGCTTTAAAGTATTTTTTCGTTTCAGACCGCAGCAGCGCCGTTGTTGCCGGAAAGTATGGCGCATTGTGCCGCAGAAATATCCTGTCTTCATCTGTTGCCGGGCGTGCATTGTGAATATAGTCCAGCAGTGCCGCCTCAATTTCCTGCAGCAGAGGCAGACAAAGTTCCACGCCGGTTTTTTGCTGTACAAATGATATGTTTTTATGCAGAAAATCAATATTGTCCATACGGAGCAGAACGATATCTCCCGAACGCATCCCTAATCTTGTAGCAAAGAGAAGCATTGCATAATCACGTTTTCCGGTTGCGGTGTTTCTGTCCACTGCGGCCTCAATTTTCTGAATTTCCTCGGTGGTGTAACTGGCAGGAAGTTTAAATTCCCGTTTATAATGAGGGATGGATGTAGAGTAGTCTGCCGCCACAATCCCTCTGGTAAAAAGGAACTTCAGGAAAGAGCGTACCACCGCCCAGGCATCCTTGTTTTTAAGTTTAAAACAGGCTCCGGTTACACTGGAAACAGTCAAACCATTTAGTCCATCATTTCCACAGGCAGGACAGTTCGTCAAGAAAGTCCTTAACATCCGGCGTTTGTCGGAAACAGTCTTTTCCTTGTTCCCGATATCACGGCAATACTGTTCGTAAGACCGGATGGCATGTTCACAGTCTTCTGGCAGGGTATATGTTGTGTGGTAGGATTTCCGGACTTTGTATTCCGCGTCAAGACAGTAATCATTCAGCCTTCTAACAGCAGTGCGCGTTTCCACAATTCTGAAATGGCGGGTGCCACTCGCTGCTATGTAATCATAATAGCTCCTGCCGACATCCGGATCATACCCATCAATACCGTTTTCCTGCATATACAGATCAATCCCTGCGAGAATCCGTCGGTATTTGTTTATAGGACGTTCTTTGTAACATTTCTTTCTTAGGAAATTTATGAAGTTTTCCAGCAATTCCCTAAATTGTTCATTTTGAATTTCAGCTGGTTCCATGGTTGATATCCTCCTTATTAAGATTTCTTCTATTCATTCTAAAGGATTTATGATTATCCGAGAAGATGTGGCAGAAGTACCGTGCCTTACGGAGTTTCAGGAATTCCTTGGATAATCAGACTTCTTGGATAATGGTGGCAGCAGAAAAAGCATGAGCAGAGGAACCGGGAGGCAATGGAGCAGAATGGTTATACAGAAGAATCCTATGAAGCGTGGCGGGATAATGCCTTGGAGGAAGTGGGCATCCCGGATATGGAACTGCCGGGGATGGATGAGCTGGTGGAGAAAAAGCTGCTGCTTGGTGTGCTTGCGGATGCGATGGACTCCCTCCTGCCGGAAGAGAGGGAGCTTGCCATGAAGGTGTTCGGGGAGGAAATGAGCGTCTATGAATATGCACGGGTAAAAGGCGGGAACAGGCGGACGCTTGATTTTCGCAAAAATAAGGTCATGGAGAAACTGCGCCATTTTTTCCGGGAACGGGGGTTTGATGTGTAGTTCTTCCCTTATTCGACAGGAAAAGATACGTTTGTCGAACGGTTTTCAAAAAAGTTCCATTTTTCATTGCCTGTTTTCAAAAAAGTGTCATTACGAAAGGTAGGAGGGTATATTTCGGAGCCTTCCAAAACAGCAGGGAAGGAGGAACGGAGCCTATGGAAAAGTCACAGGAGCTTATCGGCATCTTACAGGCAATCAGCATCGTGGCGAAAAGCCTCGCTGCCAAGCTGGTGCAGATCGAGAAGGAAGTGGAAGCCTATGAAGCCGCGAAAGCGGCGCATGACAGGAAAATGAAGAAAGGATGGAGGCGCTGATGCGTTGTAACGCGGCACTTTGTAGTAGACGGAAAAAGCATTTTATTTTCGACAGTATAAACACCATTACGGCACCCTCTTTTCGCTGACCGCACACTACTGTCAACGAAACTGTGCAGTCAAATCGAAACCTTCCAACCCAAATTGTATGTACAATGAGGCTGCTGGCAGCATATGGGACCAGATAAGCGGGACAGCCGGGAGGCAGGGTCTGAAATCGTCTGAAAAATATTCCAGACAGAAAAAAGCAGTTCCCGGGGAATTGTGCCACTTTCATACACAATGGTTAAGGAAACGGCCGCGTACACAGATGCACGCGGCCTTCTTCGGTTCTTTTTAAGAATTGTCCCCTGTATTAAAACACTTCATAAAACAGGTATTTAACGAATAGATGGATGGTGCGCCGGGGCAGTGTTACCTGAAAACCTCAAAGCTGCTGGTTATTGACAGCCGCAAGGATGGTCTCCGGGTCAATGACCTGTTTTTCTGTCTGTTCACCGATGATCAGGGCATCCGTCATCAGGTTGTCGATCATGCGGGCATTGCCCTGTGCGTACCCGTGGACGGCGGATAAAGCCGCTTCGCTTAAGATGGAAAGGCTGCCGCCTGCCATCTGTATCTTGTGGGAGATATACCTGGCCACCTCTTCGTCTGAGAGGCCCCCAAAGTCATAATGGACAACGACCCGCTGGCGCAGCGCCTCGTTTACGGGCTTAGAAAGGGTGCGGTTAAAATAGGATTCCCCGCAGAGGATGAGGGAAAAGCAGTTTAAGGAGTCATAGCCGTGGTTCATGATCAGTTTCAGGTCGTTCAGGATGGCCGGGGAGAGGTACTGGCATTCATCGATGGCAAGGCACAGGGGGCGTTTTTTCTCATGGTAGAGGTAGTATACCTGCTCCTGCACGGCCCTAAACATCTGGGGTTTGGAGCCGGATGGTTCCAGACCGAGGACGGAACACAGAAGATAATAGAACTCTCTTATGCCGACGGTGGAGAGGCAGATATACTCCATATGCCTCAGGTTCTGGTTCATGCTTTTGGCAAAACAGCGCAGGCAGAAGGACTTGCCCATGCCGGGCTGTGCGGTAAAGACGCCGATGCCCCTGACATCCCGTACATAGGAGAGGCGGGAGGACATCTGCTTGAAATCGTTTGACTGGAAACAGTCCTTCTCCTTCTGGCACTGTTTGTCAAAGGGATTGAAGGAAAGGCCGTAATAATCCGTGAACATCAGTTTCCACCTCCGATCTTCGTATAATCGACAGGGAGACTGTTCTCCCGTTTTGTGCGGCAGTTTTCATTCTTATCCGTGACCCGGATGGGGAAATGCTCCCCTTCATAAAGGATGAACGCAGAGTCCATGTCTTCGGGGAGGTATCGGATCTCCACCTTCTGGGAGATGAACTGCATGGGGACGTCATAGCTTTTGCAGTCGATGGGGACGGTGGCATCCTTCCTTACCTTGCGGGTGAAGCGGTTCAAGAAACATTCCTCCAGCCATTCCCGTGAGCGTGGGAGCCTTATGTGTTCCTTTGTGGCCTGGTATCTCTCAAACGGGGCACATCCAATCCCGGAGTGGTAACCGATGTTGTAGGTGCGGATGTAATCCTTAAGGAGCGCCTCAAATTCATCTAGGGAATGGATCTGATCAAGGTCAAGGCCGTAGAGGAACCTCTCACGCATGGACCTGAAATTCCTTTCCACTTTGGCTTTGGCGGCGCCGTCCCTTACCGGTGCGTGCAGGAGAACGGTACCGATGGAGCCGCAGATCAGGGAGAGCTGCTTATCGATGTAGGGGGAGCCGTTGTCGGTATAAAGCTTGTCAGGGATGCCGTAGGTGGAGACTGCCTGTTTAAGCACCTTCTGGAAACCGTAGGAATTGTCGCTGTAGGACAATCCTGCGCCGACGATCATGCGGGAATGGTCGTCGATGATGATAACCAGATAGACCTTATGGGCTTTATTGTCCGCGGCATCGTTGATATAACAGAAGTGGCAGGTATCCGCCTGCCAGAGCCTGCCAAAGGAATCCTCCTCAAAGGCTTTCCTGTCCTTGTGGTTCAGTTCCCGGGAAGATTTCAGGCCGTTGTTCCTGATGAAACGCTGTACGGCGTCCACGCTGACGCTGGCGGGGATAAAGGCGTCCTGCACAAGGCGGATATGGATCTGGGTGGCATTCAGGCGCGGGTATTTCTCTTTCAGGCGGTAGATCTCTCCGATCGCTGTATCCGGCAGTGCGCGGGGGATGCCTTTGTCGGAACGGGCCTTAGGAAGGAGTGCGTCGAACCCGCCTTTTTTATAGAGGTAGTGCCATTTCTGCGGCGTTTTCCAGCTGTACTTCACACATCTGCCATCGGGTAAGGTGAGCGGCTCCTTTGTGATACGCATGAAGTAAGCCGTATCACTCCCATCGGGAACAAGCCCCTGCACGAGAGGAGCAATGAGCGCGAAACGGAACTGGGCGATCTGTATGGCAGCGTCACAGTCGCTTGCCGGTTTCTGGTTGTTTTTCTTTTCTTCCATAAGAAGACCTCCTTTTTTGTAGTCCTCTTTATGATAAGGGAGGCGGTAAAAAGAGTCGATTCACAGGCCGTGGCAAAAAGGTTTTGCGTCTGCGGGACCCAAACGGGGGCTTTTACAATTCGCCGGGTTTTTGTGTGACTGAAGGAAGCTGTATGCAGTCAGGCGTAAGAAGGCATCCCGGAACCGGGAGTAAGAGTCCGTCTGTAACCGCTCTACGAAATCAGGGGCACAAAGCTCCATGTCACGCAGGACGCCGAGCCACTGCTTCTTATGGAGCAGAAACAGCTTTTTAAAGCGGTAGATGAGGGGCGGGCTGACCAGATATTTTTCGCAGATACCACGGATGGTCAGGCGCCTTTTAAAGTAGTCGGAAAGGATGAGCAGGATCATGGGGAGGGAGTAAGACAGGTACGGCACGATAAGATCCGGCAGGAGTGCGTGGGACTTTCCGCAGGTGCACTGCACGCGGGGGATCTTCAGACGGACCACTTCCGCAGCTCCATTAGAGAAGGTGACAAGGCTGCGTTCATAGCTGCCCCTTTTGCGGCAGGTTCCTTTTGCGCCGCAGAAAGGGCAGGCCATAAGAAACAGCGGGGACTGTGCAAGGGACTGCCGAAACAGTTCTTTGACAGGAGGGATCCTGTTTTTCAGCTTGCAATCAAGGGAATTTAATCGTATCATAATCTTGAGGGTACAGCCCGGTGGTCCTGCGGAATCAGGAGGGTCTGGCTGGATTCATACAAAGAGGGAGACCGACTTTAGCGGGTGGGCTTCCTCTTTTCTTTTTGCCTGGTATCCAGGCAGTATATCGGCACAGATGCCCGTATTCTATAACGAAAAAAGCATGCTGTAAGAAACGGCACACTTGTGTAACTGTTATTTTCACTTTGCGAATTTAATCTGCGGTAAAGCTGCGGTAGATGGGTACTTTATTTCGCCGCGGTACAAGAACGAAGGTTTTCTGATGACATTTGATGAAAATGGAGAAATCAACCACGCTTGTGTGGTGGGAGAACTGAAATTTACTGTTTCATCATCGGAATTTGTTGAAGCCCGCAGAGCAAGGGAGGCAAAACACGCAGAATATGAGAGGCTGGCGGAGGAAGCTGCCCTGAAACGCAGGCTGATGGAGCAGGAAGCAGACGAGAGATATTATAAGGACAGTATGACCAAAAAGGCGGTTTCTATTGCCGCATATGAGGCGGCGGGCATTTTGGAGTGATGAACAGGAGGCGGTGTTATGAATACAAAGACGATGGAAGGTCTTGTAGGAGCAAGGACGAATATGAATCTGATGAATACTCCTATGCGTGTTTTCAAGGAAGCAAGGCGTAAAGGAGATACGGAGACAATGGAACGTGCAATGGGGTATGTTGATGAATTTTCCGGTAAGGCGGAGGATTATAAGGCGGAAGCTGACAAAGGAATGGAAGAAGAAGCAAGGGAGGCAAGGGAAAAAGCCAAATTGCAGCGCGAGGAGGCTATCCAGAAGCGCAGGGAAGAACGTGAAAAACTGGAAGAGAGGATTAAAGAAAACAGGAATGCTGATACCAATACAGATACCGTGGAGATCAGTGAAGAAGGAAAGGTATTGCTGAAGGATAACGTAGATTCTGGCAGCACAGGTTCTGATGAAATAAAGATGGATGCCACAAAGGAGCCTGTAACCTATACAAAAACAGGAGAGACGGTTCCTTCGGAACAAGAGGCAAGCATTTCAGTTTCAGTTTAAAATAGATATATTACCGAAACGATTTGGCATAATTTCTTTGTATGTAGCAGTGAGATGGAACTTATAGTCCGGAAATTTACTCGGATAGAGGTTATTCTGTTCACCGATTTGGAACGGAGTAATAGGGGAATCTGGAGAAAGCACGCTTGTGAAAAAAGTATCTTCGGGCAGCACATTGGATATGAGAATATAACAGGAGGATAAGAACATGGCAATTTCAGGAATCGGGAGCAGTTACAATCAGATTGGAGCTGCAGCAAATTATGTGCAGGAGAAAACAAACGCAAGGGATGTGGGCAGGAAGATGGCGGAACAGCCCGTAAGCCTTTCCATTTCCGATGCAGGGAAGGAGCAATACCGCAACAGCGTACAGCAGGGCGGGCAGGAAAGCTATGATGCCATGCTCCAGCGTAGGGAGCAGTTGAAGAATGAGAAAATCAGTCTGGTTGACTATGGCTATGAAATTTCAAGGAGGGCTGATACCGGGAAAAGCGTCCTAAACGCGGCAGGCAGGGCGGGCGGTTATGTGAAGGCATATGCGGAACTGTACGATGAGATCGTGCGGGGATATGAGGACGGGACACGGGAGATATATGTGGCAGGTGGAGACGGTCCCCGCAGGCTCACGAAGGAAGATGAGCTGGATGCCCTGGATGCGGCATACAGGAAAACAGTGGACAGCTTTGTGGAGATGGAGCGGACGAACCAGCACGCCCGCACCATCATTGGCGAGGAAGCGGAAAAGATCGCAAAGATCAGCAGGAGGGAAACAAAGGCGGCAGGTTTCTTAAAGGAACAAAAGGCAAGGGGGATAGACAAAGTTCCTGAGAACCTTAATCAGAAGATGTTAAGTGCGGTGGCCTCGTTTAAGGAGAAATATGTGGCGTTCAATCCCAATGCAGGCACATTGTCACAGTTACTCGCAGGCATTAAGATTTCATAAGGAAGCAGGGTCTTGAAAATATGAGAAGTGATGATTGGAGGAAATGAATATGAATATCAATTTTAACTTTTCAAATTTAACATCAAGGTACAATTTGATGTCGCAGTTGTTCGGGGTGAAAAAGAACCAGGGCAACGGCTTGCTGAATCCGGCAGGAATGTTCAATGCCAGGAATCAGAAAGGCATGGCGAATAAGTCTGTAAAATCGGATAAGGAAATTGAAGAAATTATTTATGAAAGCGGTATGTGCGTAAGAGGAATGATCATGAACGGCAAAAGCGAAGCGGAAATGCATCAGATGATAGGTGTTTCGGAAGAGTACCGCCAGAAGATGTTTGATGAATGTAAACGCCACTTTTTACAGGAAAATGGCGTGGCGAATGGAGATACCACAAAGCGTTCAGAGGTTTTCCGTGCATATCAGTTAAGCATCAAGGAGGGTGACCGCTTAAAAGGGACATGGTCATTGCAGCAGTATGAAAAGCAGTATAGTGCGGCGCTTGCTGCGGCAGTAAGGGCGGCTAATCCGAACTGGAAAAATGGAGATCCGTTTGATGCAAGCATTTTAGACAATGTTACGAGGGAATCCGTAGAAAGCACGCTTGTGAAAAGCGGCAATACACTTGTGAGAAGGTCATCCGTTTCCGGCAGTTCATTGGATGTGCAGGTTTAGGTGGAATGTGCAGTCTGAACGACAGAAGAACCGCAGATAGGAAAATGAATTGTGAGGTGGACTCATGAGAATTTCGGCTTTAAGTGCAGTAAATTCTGTAAATACGAAACGCAGTATGCCACTACGCGGCAAGGGGCCTGACTGGTCTATCATTCCAAGTTCCGGGAAAAGCAGTAAATCAAAGGCTG
>RAYM01000062.1 GCA_003611805.1 bacterium 1xD42-87
GACAGAGCCGTAATACCCACAAATGCAGGACGTGACCCGAAGGGAATGTGCGGCGCAGCCGATCCGTTTGATTTGTCTAGTGGACTGGAGAATGGAAGGGGATACCAGAGCGGAAGAGCCCACGGCGGAGCAGGACACAGCCGGATGGGAGAGAACGGAGGTTTCAGTCTCGGCGGTTTCGTGAGAGATGTGCTGACAGGGGCGGTAACAGGCGGTCTTGGCAGCGCAGGGTTCTATGGAGCCGGGAAGGCTGTGGATGTGCTCAGGGGGAGTGTTGCTGGGCGCGGAAGTGGTGAGATACCTGTCAGCGGCAGAAGACCAGATTTTTATGTCGCACCCAATGGGGTAGCAGTACCAGCTACGGGTTATAGATATATGTCATCTTGGGGTGCGACAGATGCATTAAATACGGGAAGACAGTATATAACATATTTTGGTTTTGACAAATTTGATTCTGCAAAGGAAGCACGCGAGGCTTTTCAGATTTCAGGCAATTGGAGTGACTGTAAGATAAGGGGAGCATTTGATACCTTACAGGTAATTGATGCTATGTATATTCCAATAACATTGGGGAATACAACTACAGTTCCAGAGCCTTTTGCAGTTAGCTATCCGGAATATGGTGAAGGGGGTGCGCAACAATTTCGCATAGATAAAGTTATTGAGTTTTTGGAGGTGAAGATTATTGGAGATTGATTCTAAGGCTATAATACAACGTGTGGAAGAAATGTATAGATACTATGAGGTGGATTTAGCGTTTCTTGAAACGTTGGATGATGAGCAAAAAATGAAAGGGCTGAAAGGTGTATTGGCGGAATTAGACTTAAAGAAAAAAGTGAGTTATACACCAGATGATTTAAGTTTTATCAAGCAAATATATTCTTTGTTTTGTTAAGGTTTATAAATGGTCAAAATGTGGTTAGGGGATGGTTGTCCCCTAACCATGCATTTATGGAGGAACTAAAAATGGCTTTTAAGGAATTGATCGCAATGAAGAAGTCGCTAAAACACCCAGAGGAGGGAGATGTGTTTGTTTTGCAACCTCAAAAAAATCTGTTCTATTTCGGAAAAGTTATACGGACAAATTTAAAAAGTACAGATTCTTTTATTAATGGTATGACGCTTATATATATATATGACGGTACTTGCAATGAAAAAGTGGTACCAAGGCATTTTGATGAGGGAGAGTTATTGATTGCACCAATAATTGTCAATAATCAACCATGGATTAAGGGCTATTTTGAGTTTGTGGAGAACATATCCGTATCTGAAAGAGAGAGAAATTTGGAGTTTGGTTTTTGGGATGTACTTAGGCAGGAGTATGTTGATATTCAAGGAAAGAAAATAAGGGAAAAACCTAAATACTGTGGTATTTATGGTTTGGGAAGTTATGGAATTGTAGGAGAAGAAGTTCGAGAAGCAATTCAAAAAAAACAATAATGTTTATAAATACTTGGTGTCTGGTCTATATCAAAGTTTCTTAGCGACAGAGGACGCGTAGACATCGGCGAGAGCCTTTTAAGTGGGGCAGGGAATGCCTTAAGCGAGGTTCTGTATGGAACGGGTGAACTTAAGGGAGTAAAGGACGCCTTCCTCAGAGGAGCCAGAACCGGCGCGGTGATGTCGGGGCTTGAGAATATCACGGATCATGTCGGCTCTTACGGAGTGGCAGGAGAGCAGATATTCGGGAAAAAGGCAGACAGAGCCGTAATACCCACAAATGCAGGACGTGACCCAAAGGGAATGTGCGGCGCAGCCGATCCGTTTGATTTGTCTAGTGGACTGGGGAATGGAAGAGGATATCACAGCGGAAGAGCCCACGGCGGAGCAGGACACAGCCGGACGGGAGAGAACGGAGGTTTCAACCTCGGCGGTTTCGTGAGAGATGTGCTGACAGGGGCGGTAACAGGCGGTCTTGGCAGCGCAGGGTTCTATGGAGCCGGGAAGGCTGTGGATGCGCTCTGGGGGAGTGTTGCTGGGCGTAGAAGGAAAAAATTGTCTGTTGGAGACGCAACTTTTATGGATGCAGATGACAGCTTTGCTAAGTATATTAGTCGTAGAGAAGACGTGGATGTCAGAGGATACTATGATGTTATTGCTCATGGTCAAACCGACGGAATACTGATTACTCATAATGGACAGCACATGTTGGTAAATCACAGAACGGCAGCTCGCTTAATTCAACAAGCAGATGGTTATAAAGGTCAGGATATTAGATTGCTATCTTGTAATACTGGAGCAGCAAATGTTGGATTCGCACAAAATTTAGCCAATAGGCTGAATGTGAAAGTCTACGCGCCTACAAACTATTTGTGGGCAACTCCGAGTGGTGAGTATTTTGTTGCGGGAATGAACAAATTTGCGTTGCCCAATAGAAAAAATATTGGAAAATTCAAGCTATTTATGCCGGGAGGAAATCAGAATGGTATGTGAAAAATGTGGAGGAAAAATGATTAGAACTATTGATGCTGAACATTTTACACAGGGATGGGCATGTCCTACCTGTGGATGGGGTGTCGTCACAACATACTTTCCTGAAATAGATGTTGATGCTACAGAGTACAGCCTTTACATAAGAAACATCTCGATAATAAATGTAGAGAGAATAAGAGTGATAGCAGAACTTGCTAGTGTTAATTTTCTCAGAGCGAAAGAAATGCTTGAAAAAAAAGAAGTATGTATACTAAAAGCGAAAGCACCAAAAATTAAAGAGGGGATTGATAAGCTAAAAGAATTGAATGTGGACTTTATCGTAAAGCCTTTCTTTAAATATCAGTAAACATTTGGAGTATTATCTCTCAGCAAGAATCGGAGTGTTCTATAGACTAAAATGGTCAGAGAATGCCTCCGATTTTTGCTATATTTATACCCAGCCCAGACAGGGCACATATCTTAAGGAACCCCTTGGAAAGCGCCAGTGCTTAACGAGGTTCTGAGTTGCGAAGCAACTCACGAGTTTAGCATCTGCTACGCTTGGAACGGAGCGGGAGCGCGGCGACGTAGATATGTGCCTTGTTTGGGCATCAGATTGTATCATACACTTGTAGGGATAAAGTTTTTAGCGGTTTGACATCATTATGAAAATGTGGTAAACTATATTTTGACAGCGTGGATCAAAGGGCGCGCTGGTAGGAAGCGGCGTGGGAGTACTGGGAGCTTTTGCCACAGACTTCGCGGCGGGAACTGTCGGAAGCGCCTTAGAACAGGGAATCAGCAGAGAACGCGTAGACATCGGCGAGAGCCTTTTGAGCGGGGCAGGGAATGCCTTAAGTGAGGTTCTGTATGGAACGGGTGAACTCAAGGGAGTAAAGGACGCTTTTCTCAGAGGAGCCAGAACCGGTGCGGTGATATCGGGGCTTGAGAATATCACGGATCATGTCGGCTCTTACGGAGTGGCAGGAGAGCGGATATTCGGGAAAAAGTCAAACAGAGCCGTAATACCGGTGCCTGTTGATGCAGAATTGTCACTTTATACTAAATCTAAAGAATTTAATAATGTAGGCAATATTGGTGGAGTATTCAAACGTTTTGGAACGAAATTCGGAAGACATGGTATAACCGGAGTGCATGTACATCAGCCTATTAGAAATGTCAATTTGAAAACAGGAGAGATTAGGGGAGGAGTATTTAATCCGAAGAAAGGAATTGGTGTGGATTCTCCAAAACGATTGGATATCAAACAACTGTATCAGTTCTTTTTCAACAAAAAATATCGTGAATAAATACAATAACACGAGCTATTGGGCTACGGTTAATATTAGATATCGTAGCCCAAGTAGTATTATTGTGATAAGGAGATTTGAGATATGGGAAATTTTGATTTTACACAGTTTATTTCCGTAGACTCTGATTTAGCATATGAAAATGTGTGAAATAGAGTAATGGAAATATTTTCAAAACAGAGATTTTCACTTATTGAGTTCAAAGATATTGAAATATCAAAAAAGGATTATTTTTCTGAGCATTGGAGAAAGTATAACTTTGAATTGGAAAAAGATGATTTTTTAGGTGCATTTATAAACTGGGAAATGATGGGGGATGTGCCTCAGGAGATCGAATGCTTTATGGAAGGTATTAACGAATTGCGGACATTAGCGATAAGTAACCTGAGTGTAATTATATGTTCCTTTGCAGAAAAAGGAAAAACATCAAATGAGTATGTGCGTATTGATGCTAAGAATATTAGTGTAGAGTTATTTAAAATGTCACCTTTTAGTTTTAGGTGCCCAGATAATTTGATTGTTGAAATTGAAGAAAAGTAAGTTAAATGGGATAAGCTTATGGGTGCAGTTGCTGCCTTTAGAATACTTCGATCTTTGCCAGTGGATATAATCCTTTCGACTTGTCCAGTGGATTGAGAACGGAAGAGCATATCGTAGCGGAGCAGGACACGACAGATGGTAAACATTAATAAAAGTAAGGCACTAGAGTTGCATAATGCAGGGTTTAAATGGAGCGGACATACTTATCCGGGAGAAGGCGTTAACGTTAGAATGCCTTCAGATGGCGATTTGTATATTTTGGAGCAATTTAAACAAAAAAGGAGTGCTATCTTGGATAGTCAGGGTAAGGTTGCATTATTTGAAATAGGGGGATGAAATGCAGGGAAAGAGTCAATGGAAAATGCAAGAAGAACTTGAAAAGGCATTGGCAGTTGAATATGCGAAAAAGTACTGTATAGAGCATGGTTTATCTATTGAAAAATTGCAAATGCAACGATTTGCCTTATCTGCAAATGAATGCTGCTTTGCACAGCCTAGTGGTGTTAAGCCTAAAGGGTTGACAAATGATAAAGAAACAATGCCAAAGGTTACTTTAATTATTAAATTTGTAGATGGACAATTGCAGATTGAGGAGACGGAATATACTGTTCAATTTCTAAAAGGTGAATAAGGGAATGTAGCAAGAGTCATTTTAAGGCAAAACTACTGTAATGTTTTCGCTATTAATTCTAAATGGTTTACTTATTGGGCAGTAGGCGTATGGGAAAAGTACCATAATAGTTGAAAAACAGAGATTTTCGCGGGTCACAATGGTGAATCAAAGAAAATCTCTGTTTTTTATGGCATAATAGAATTTATATTGTTCCCAATACCAAGCACCAGATTGGAAATCGAATGTTCAGAAATTTGTAATTAAGCACAACGTGTAGTAAACTGTATCTTAACAACACAACCTGAATGCATGATATGGAAAGATATGCTTTACCAACTTCGCCTACGATCCCGTAATCGGTAAGTACTTTGCACAGGCAGGATTCTATGACAGTGTGCAGGGCAGGATGCTCTCGCCCGACCCGGTTAAGAGAAGCATAAACCCTTACCCGTACTGTGATAATGATCCGGTCAACTACAACGACCCCACAGGAGAGACCGCGAATATCCTCGTTGGAGCAGGACTCGGCGGTTTCTTTGGCGGTGCGGCGGGTTTCCTCGGAAACGCGGCATCCCAGCTCATGGACGGCGGGAAGTTCAACTGGCGAAAAGCCGCAGGCGCGGCAAAGGGCTCGCTGGTAGGAAGCGGCGTGGGCGTACTTGGAACCTTTGCCACAGATTTCGCGGCTGGGACTGTCGGAAGCGCCTTAGAGCAGGGGATCAGCAGAGGACGCGTAGACCTTGGGGAAAGCCTTTTAGGCGGGGCAGGGAATGCCTTAAGCAAGGTTCTGTATGGAACAGGTCCGATCGACGACTTAAAGGATGCCTTTATCAGAGGAGTCAGAACCGGCGCGGTGATGTCGGGGCTTGAGAATATTACTGACAGTGTCGGACCTTACGGAGTGGCAGGGAGCAGGCTTTTTGGGAAAACTCTGAATGAAGCCATCATTCCCGAAGCCATAAAGGCGGGACGCGACCCGAAGGGTATGTGCGGTGCAGCCGATCCGTTTGATTTGTCCGGTGGACTGGGGAATGGAAGAGGATACCGAAATGGAAGAGCCCATGGCGGAGCAGGACACAGCTGGACGTGAGAAGACGGCTTTAGTCTAGGCGGTTTCGTGAGGGATTTGCTGACAGGAGCAGCAGTAGGCGGTCTTGGCAACGCAGGGTTCTATGGAGCCGGGAAGGCTGTGGATGCGCTCTGGGGGAGTGTTGCTGGGCGCGTGGATGACAGATACACGGTTCCAAAACCGAACCATGGACAGGGTTTCTCAAAGAAAGGTATTTCCCCGAGCCGGGAGAAAGAACGTTTGAAGGGTATGTAAATAATAACGTTCCTCAAAATGTAGAAACTAAGCTGTTTACTCATTCTAGTGGTTATAATACTAATCCTAGAAATGATGGACATTTTAAAAGATTTGGTACGGAACCCAATAAGCATGGGATAATTGGACCACATGTCCATCAACCGACAAGAAATATTAATCCTAATAATGGAGTAATTACAGGAAAACCAGGTACAAAAACTAAAAATCATGGGGTGACTATACCAAGAGCAAAGGATATCAAGCAACGATACGAATATTTGGAGAATGGGAAATATCATTGTTGGGGGGAACAATATGAATGAAGCCCAGAAAGAATTTTTTGAAACGTTAAGTTCTATTCAGGATAACGCTGTTTATCAAGCGCTAGGAGAATATGAGGAAACGGATAGCTTAACAGATTTGTTGTACAATGCTACGTATGAAGCGCTTACTTCTATTTGTGAATTACTGGATGGTTATACAAACAGTAATCTACAGTTGGATATAATTAATAAAAGGGATAACAGTTCATTAAAAACAGGTATGCAAATGCATGATGTCTGTGCAAATTATTTAAAGTGGAAGAGCGAGAAAGAGGATGAGTGAGCACTTTGTTGATCAAGTACGTAGGTAAATTAATTTGCCCGTAAGCCTTAAGAGCAAGGCAAAAAGTCGGAGTATTCTGCAGACTGCAAGTAGTCGGGGAAGACCTCCGACTTTTTGCTGTGTAAATACCCTGTCTGAACGTCGGATTGTATCATATACCTGTCAGGGATAAAATTTTTAGCGGTTCGCCATCATTATGAAAATGTGGTAAACTATATTCTGGCAGCACGAATCAAAGTGAGCGGTGCGGCGGGTTTCCTCGGAAATGCGGCATCCCAGCTCATGGACGGCGGGAAGTTCAACTGGCGAAAAGCCGCAGGCGCGGCAAAGGGTGCGCTGGTAGGAAGCGGCGTGGGCGTACTGGGAGCCTTTGCCACAGACTTCGCGGCGGGAACTGTCGGAAGCGCTCTGGAGCAGGGAATCGGCAGAGGACGCATAGACATCGGCGAGAGCCTTTTAAGCGGGGCAGGAAATGCCTTAAGCGAGGTTCTGTATGGAACGGGTGAACTCAAAGGCGTAAAGGACGCCTTCCTCAGAGGAGCCAGAACTGGCGCGGTGATGTCGGGGATAGACAATATCGCAAGGGCAGCAGGCATACGGGGAATGGAGGAGGGTACCAGAGCGGAAGAGCCCACGGCGGAGCAGGACACAGCCGGACGGGAGAGAACGGAGGTTTCAGTCTCGGCGGCTTTGTGAAGGATGTGCTGACAGGGGCGGTAGTAGGCGGTCTTGGCAGCGTAGGGTTCTATGGAGCCGGGAAGGATCTGGAGGTGCTCAGGGGGAGTGTTGCTGGGCGCGGAAACGATACAACTTAAAATTGCGGGAAACGATACGTTTGGTATGAGATTCTATGGTGGAAAAGCTGAGGCGGAAGGAAGGTACTTATTTGAAACATTCACGCCGTTGATTAACAGACAGAATTTGGCATTACCGTATAAATGGAATAGTATGACGAGTATTCAGCAGTTTCAGGTTAAGGAGGGCACAACAATGATAACTGGAAGAGTTGCGGCACAAAATGTTTTTGGTAGTCACTATATCGGTGGTGCTGCACAGTGGTATATTAATGATCTGGGGGACTTGATAAAATGTTATTAGAGGAATATTGGAAGAGGAATAGTATTTTACAGGAAAAAGTAGCAGTAGAGATTGAAAAAGTAAAAAGGGGACAAAGCGTAAAAAATATGTTACAGTTACAGGGAATATTGGAAGAACTAAAAAATAGTTGTATTAAGAAAAATATTCCTTTATATTATCCAAATGTTATAGTTGATTCATGGGACTACTCAGACCCACTGGGAATTGAATTGATGGAATTGGCAGCGTTATATGAAAAAATATAGACAAAGCAGTGTGAACTTTTCCTATAATTAATGAAATTTAGAAGCTGATGTGTTTGGAATAGTGGTAGCTCTGCGCTATATTTCTACTGCAAAGAAAACAGGGGATTCTACGGATTATATAGCGCCAAGGAATCCTCTGCTTTTTTCTATATGGAAAATAGAAATAATAAAATTTAGCGCATAGACAGACCTCATATTTTAAGGAGTTCTTTGGAAAGCATGGCGACGTAGCCGATCCTTTTGATTTGTCTGGTGGACTGGGGAATGGAAGGGGATACAGCAGCGGAGCAGGACACGACAGCGGAACAGGCGGCTTTAGTCTCGGCGGTTTCGTGAGGGATGTGCTGACAGGAGCAGTAGTGGGCGGTCTTGGCAGCGCAGGGTTCTATGGAGCCGGGAAGGCTGTGGATGCGCTCTGGGGGAGTGTTGCCGGGCGCGCGGATAGTGTGGAGAGCACAGAATTAGTAACTTATTATCCGTCCAATAACGGTGTGGTGTTAGGAACCGAGAGAAAAGTTTATTTATTACCCGGAGATAAAATTGATAGATATGGTAAATTGGGAGGAAAGTATTTTTCTCCGGTGGGTACGCCACTGGCAATGAGAGCTTTGCCCTATAATGCGACACAACTCAATCTGGGCAGTTTGAAGTAGTTAAGCCTTTTGAGGTAAAAGTATCTGTTATAAAACCGTGGTTTGGAAAGATAGGGTTAGGTGTTCAGTATCGTTCAGCAATAAAAGCAGAAATATTGTTAAAAAGAGGCATAATAAAAATGATAGGAGAAAATTAATATGAACGTTACTGGTTTAATCCGAAAACTTGATGAAATTGGAGTGCCTAAGCGGTATTATTCTATAAATGGAGATTTATTGCCAGACACACATTTTTTAAATCAAGTTTATGGAAAGTGGGAATATTTCTATTTTGATGAGAAAGGCAATAAGGAGGATTATCGAATGTTTGATAATGAGAGTGATGCTTGCAAATACATGTTGGGCATGTTGGAAAATGAAATTAAATACTCTTAAAGTTTAATAAATATTTATTTTAATTTTTCAAAGCTTATGGAAATCGTGAAACAAAAAATTATTACATTGTTAAGAAAGGAATTGCCAACATCTTTAATGCAAGATGTTGATGAAATTGAATTGCTTATTATGCAAGAAAAATATCGTCAGGCTTATTTAAAGATGTATGAACTACGGAAAAGCTCATTATGGTCACCAACAAGTGAATATTTGCAGTTAATGGAAAAGTTTTGGTGGAATTGCGCTAATTGAGTAAGGAACGTATTTGGCAATTAGGAATCTTAAATCAATGAGGGATAGGTAACAGCATGATTTAAACAATAACTGTAATTATCAAGTATCAGTTGGGAAAGACGGGATTAAATAGGGAAGGGGTGATAAATTGTGTGCATAGGAAATTTTTCGTATTTATGGAATGAAAAGAGAGAAGATTTTGTGCTTGTAAAAACAGACCTTGCCTATTGTATTGTAGATAAAAGGAAGCAATCCATGCTGTTAGTGGAGGATGAAGAGCTGGATCAAAGGCTGATTAGTGAAATGCTGAAAAATGGCAATAAAGTATATGATGATATAAATCAGGCGTATGCAGATGTATGAGAGATTTTGAGCTGTATTGCTAATCTATACTATCATACACCTGTCAGGGATAAATTTTTTGGCGGTTCGTTATCATTATGAAAAAGTGGTAACCTATAATCTGACAGCGTGGATATAAATTGAGCGGTACGGACGGCTTCTTCTGCGGCGTAGCAGGTTTCTACGGAACCGCTCTGGAGCAGGGAATCAGCAGGGGACGCGTTGACCATAGAAGAGACATCAAGCAGTTATATGAATATTTAAACAATGGCAGATATCATCAATAGGAGAATGGCTATGACAAATCAACAAGTTAATTTTTTTAAGGAACTGGCGTATATACAAGAGTATTGTATAAATGTTAGAGTGGGTAAAGAAAAGAGTTTTAGTGATATTGAAGCACTTCTGAAAGATGTGACCTATGAAGTTATTTACCGCATCATGGAATTGCTTGATGGATATGGGGGTGAACTGCCAAGGTGTAATATTGTTAATAGTGCAACTTGCGAAGTAATTAACGAAGGGATAGAATTACATGATAAATGTGTTGATTTTTTAGACAATCCCCTCAATTCAACCAAGGCATAATAATATTGCATTTTAAATGGCTATAATATCTACATAAACAAAAGATTGGGGGATTTTATAAATGGAGGCAGATAACATGAATGAGAATAAAAAATGGGATGATAGTAATGATGCAATGCTGGATATCATTGAGGGGATAGAAGACAGCAAAGAACCGCAAATTCCCATAAAATGTCCAATTTGTAATACTTATAATGCCCATATTTATATGCATCGCTGGAAGGATGGTAGGGGTACTATATGGACATGGTGTAGCAAGTGTAAATCTTGTTCACATGCCAGTAGGGTGAATTTGCCAAAATGGTGGGAAAATGCTGATTTTATTGATATTTCTGAACTGACAGCACACCCTGTTTTCTTAGAGCCTAAAGCAGCAATGGCAGATAGACATTTAAGTCAACTTCTTGAAATTTGTAATTAGTTTTTGCTTGATGAACATATAGTCTGGAATATTTATTGAAGCAAAGGAGGAAGAGATGCTGTTTTTGCAGAGAGCTGATTTTAGCAGATGTTCTAAAATTGTCAGGGAAAAATTGCAGGGGAAAAATATTGTTGTAAAAGATGTCGAATTAAAAAGAATTACGGAAGATATTATGAATTTTTCCTATGCAAAGGGAGGTGATTATTCAAGAGAAATTATTGATAGCTTTGCTGATACATATATAGAGCATGGATTATACAAAAAGTATCTTGGCTAAAACAGATCAGACTAAGAAAATCGGTGGTTTTTACGGAGTAAGTGCCAAATATTCCTGCGGATTTTCTAATTCCTAAAAAGTGAGGAACTGTAATGAATAGAAAATCTATTATGCTTTTTATAAGTTTAATTCTGCTCTTTTTTATGCTATTTATCGGATTGTCAGCATATTTAAAAACCCAAAAAAGAGATATTACAAAAGAGGATTATTTGATAGAAGGATCTGTCGTGCCAGAAGACAGTCAAGATAGTGAAATTCAGAAAGAAGAGGATGAGGAAGGGAGATCTGTATGTGATATTGTAGGAGCAATGGACTTTACTGCAAAAGAACCGCAGCTGGATATCACGTCAGAAGAAAATCAGATCTATTTAGAGGGATACCTGAAGGTGTTAAAAAACAGAATCCCGACTATTGGCAAAGTGGAAGTGAAGTACTACAAAGATTTGTGGAAGGCGGGAATTGAATTTGAACAGCTGTTAAAAGAAAAGGATACAAGAGAATATCCTTATCTATACTATTATGATGATCTGGATGGGGACGGCAAGCCGGAATTTGCGATCAATCAGGGCTGCATGTTTCTGCTTAAATACGAAAAGGAACAAGGGGAATGCAGGATTCTTTATCAAACAGAATCTTGCTATTTTGAAACAATAGTCGGCGCAGGGCAGATCTGGTATCATGATGGATTGCATGCTGATATTGTGCGGGATAATTATATCGGTTTAGGAGAAGACGGGAGCTTTCAGGATATCTTATGGTTGGAGAAGGGGATAAATCCGAAATCTCTCTTCTATAAGGTAGGAGTAGGTGGTGATCCAACTTATTTTGAAGATGTAAGTGAGGAAGAATGGAATGAGATTACGCAACCCTTTTTTGAAATGGTAGAGAATAATGCCGTTCCGCGAAAAACACTGAAAGAAGTTTTTGGAGACTTATTAGAAGAGAATACAAATTATTCAGAATAAGATTGCGGCACAAAAGAAGCGATTAAGAAATAGGAGGTAACTGAAAGTGTTTAAAGTTTTAGACAGATTAAGCCTGCCTAATAATATACATTGCGTATCAATTGAAGGGAATATAAAATTTCTTAAAATAGGTTTAAAGCTGCTTGATGAAAAAGGTAACATCTTTGAAATTGAATCAGTAGGCATGACTCATTTTCGAAATATGGAAGACTTTGCCAAATATGCAGATGTGGTATTATGTGGTGATGTCGAAAACATTGGTACAATGCTATGCCCACACTTCAATATGCCGGGAGAATAGGAATGAAACTCAATCATATTGAGAATGTAAAAAGGATATCCAGTTTTTGATGGATACTGCACAGGGAGGAAGAGATGCACAAATGGATATAAGTAATATATTAAGTAGTGTAAATTCAAAAGAAGAGTTTATGAATTTTTTAAATGAGTTACGTTATGATAACGAGCAAAGGGGAGAAGAGTGGGAAAACAAGGATATCAATGCGTTTTTAGAAGGTGTGTGTTCCTGGGTCGGCGATATGGAAGGGTATTTTCGTAACATGAATATGGAGATCCCTGAAAATATTGATTGGAAATTTATTGCTACCCTGTTCTATGTTGGGAAAATTTATGAATAGATCCGTTTGATGCATATCTGTAGATGTATGAGCTGCGGAAAAGCTCATTATGGTTACCGACAAGTGAATATTTGCAGTTAATGGAAAAGTTTTGGTGGATTGCGCTAATTGAACGGTACAGGCGGGAGTCCACCTTATTTATTGCAATATAATTCGTTTAAATTCAGGTTTTTTAAAAATAAAAAAGGATTACGGTGTTTTAGGGCGAATAATATAAATAGAAAGGTTGGTTTTTTAGAAAAAGGAAAGGCACAGCCATGAATATACGGGAAAGTTTGGAACAGTGGGAGAAGGAATATCTGAGTCCTTACGCCATGCTCAGCATGAATTCCCAAGGACGCCTCAAGGAGGAGGAGCAGTGCGATATCCGCCCGGTATTTCAGAGGGACAGGGATCGGATCATACATAGCAAGTCCTTCCGCCGGCTGAAGGATAAGACGCAGGTGTTTCTGACGCCTGAGGGGGACCACTACAGGACGCGGCTCACGCATACGCTGGAGGTAAGCCAGACGGCGCGGACGATCGCCAAGGCGCTGAAGCTGAACGAAGACCTGGTGGAGGCGATCGCCCTCGGGCATGATCTGGGGCATACGCCCTTCGGTCACGCGGGGGAACGTGCACTTGACAGGGTGTGCCCTTACGGCTTTAAGCACAATGAGCAGAGCGTGCGTACCGTGGACATTTTGGAGAAGGACGGCAAAGGCATCAATCTGACGATAGAGGTGCGGGACGGCATCTTAAACCACCAGACTTCCGGTATGCCTCAGACGCTGGAAGGAAGGATCGTCCGGCTGGCGGACAAAATTGCCTACATTCACCATGACATGGATGACGCGGTGCGCGCCGGGATATTGAAGGAAGCGGATGTGCCGAAGGAGATCGGAAGCGTGATCGGCTACAGCTGCGGACAGCGTCTGGACTTCTTTATTCATAATATTGTGACAAACAGTCGTGACCGGGACGATATCTGCATGTCTCCCGAGGTGGCGGAGGCAATGACAAAGATGCGAGAATTTATGTTCCGGAATGTCTACAGGAATCCAATCGCAAAGAGCGAGGAGGGGAAGGCGGAAAATCTGATTATTACGCTCTACGAGCATTATCTGGTGCATACAGAACAGCTGCCGAACTTTTTGTTTAAGCTTTTGGACGCGGGGGAACCGCTTGAAAAGATCGTGTGCGATTATATCAGTTCCATGACAGACCGTTTTGCCATCGCGCAGTATGAGAGGCTGTTTATTCCGAAGACATGGCACGGCTAGCAGAGCGAAAAGAACATCTAAAGCTCGGCAGCAAAGGCTGCCTCGCTATGAAACTCTATGTTTCGCTCGGGAGAATGCCTGAAAAGCGGCATTCTCTGCACGAATTTGAGAAAGGGAAGAGCGGCGGTTTGAAGGAGGATTATCAAAGAATAACATGCGTTACCCAGAGGAGCTGATCGAGGAGATCAGAACGAAAAACGATATCGTCGAAGTGATCTCAGGCTATGTGCGTATGCAGAAAAAGGGGAGCAGTTATTTCGGGCTTTGCCCGTTCCACAATGAGAAATCCCCTTCTTTCTCAGTCTCGCCGGGCAAGCAGATGTACTACTGTTTCGGCTGCGGGGCGGGCGGCAACGTGATTACCTTTTTGATGGAATACGAGAACGCCACGTTTCAGGAGGCGCTTAAGATGCTTGCCGACCGCGCGGGCGTGGCGCTGCCGGAAGTGGAGTACAGCGAGGAGATGCGCCGCAGGGAGAGCAGACGCGCAAAACTGCTGGAGGTCAACAAACAGGCGGCGAAATACTATTATTATCTGCTGCGTTCCCCAAAGGGGCAGACGGGCTACCGATATCTTTCGGGGCGGGAACTGACGGATGAGACTATGAAAAAGTTTGGTCTTGGCTATGCGGACGGGGCAGGGTCTGACCTGACGGCTTATCTGCGGTCGAAGGGGTACGCGGACGATCTGATTACAGAGGCAGGACTGACCGGGTTTGACGAGAAACGGGGCGTTCACGATAAATTCTGGAACCGTGTGATGTTTCCGATTCAGGACGGCAATCACCGGGTCATCGGGTTTGGCGGCAGGGTCATGGGGGACGCCAAGCCCAAGTATTTAAATTCACCGGAGACGACGATTTTTGACAAAAGCCGTAATCTGTACGGGCTGAACTTTGCCAGGACTTCCCGGACGGGAAATTTGATTTTGTGCGAGGGCTATATGGATGTGATTGCTCTGCATCAGGCTGGTTTCGGACAAGCTGTGGCGTCTCTCGGCACGGCTTTTACGGCGGGACAGGCAGGTCTGGTAAAACGCTTCGGCGAGGAGGTATTGCTCGCTTACGACAGTGACGGGGCGGGCACGAATGCCGCTCTTCGAGCGCTTGGCATCTTGAAGGAAGCAGGGCTTCGGGGCAGGGTGATCAATATGAAACCCTACAAAGACCCCGATGAATTTATAAAGAATCTCGGCGCCGATGCCTTTCAGGAGAGGATCGATCAGGCGCAGAACGGCTTTTTCTTTGAACTGGAAGTTTTGGAACGGGATTACCGAATGGAGGATCCGGAGTCAAAGACCGCTTTCCACCGGGAGATTGCGAAGAAGCTCTGCGGTTTCGAGGAAGAGGTGGAGCGGGAAAACTATATTGAGTCGGTGGCGGAACGGTATCATATCGGGTACGAGAACCTTCGTAAACTGGTGAACGGCTACGCGGCGCGCACAGGGCTGGTAAAACCGGTAGAGAGACCGAAATCCACGACGGCGGGAAGGCCTACGCCGGAGGACCATATCAGGAAATCGCAGCGCATACTCCTGACATGGCTTTCGGAGGAGCCGGAAATCTACCCTAAGATCAAGGCGTATATTTCCGCGGCTGACTTTACGCAGGAGCTGTACCGGCAGGTGGCGGACAAGCTGTTCGACGGACTGGAGCAGGGCTCTTTTTCCCCGGCATCCGTTGTCAGCGCCTTCGAGGAGGAAGAGGAACAGCGGGAAGTGGCGGCGATCTTCAACACGAAGCTGGAGCGGCTTGACACGAAACAGGAGAGGGAAAAGGCGCTCCATGATGTGGTGGTATCTGTGAAGAACAACAGTTTCAACTACTATTCGGCGAGAACGGGAGCGGACATGGAGGCGCTAAATCAGGTTATATCCGGCAAAAAGGCGTTGGAGGAACTTAGAAAAACGCATATTTCCCTGTGATCGGGGTAAGCTAATCGAAAAAAGGCACGTTTACAATCGGACAGAGGTTAAGTAAGGTTAAACATAGGAAGGATGGAGCAATTCATGGATGAAAATGTACAGGCAAAGTTTGAGGAGCGTCTGAAAGATCTCCTGGCTGTTGCAAAGAAGAAGAAAAATGTTCTGGAGTACCAGGAGATCAATGACTTTTTCTCTGATCTGACTCTGGAGGAGGAGCAGTTTGACAAAATTTTGGAGACACTGGAACAGAATAACGTAGATGTGCTGCGCATCACCGAGGAAGACGACGTGGATGACGAGGAGATCATCCTGACGGAAGAGGACGAGGTGGATGTGGAGGACATTGACCTTACCGTGCCCGACGGCATCAGCATTGAAGATCCCGTCAGAATGTATTTGAAAGAAATCGGCAAAGTGCCCCTTCTCTCCGCGGAGGAGGAGATCGAACTGGCGAAGAAAATGGAGATGGGCGATCTGGAGGCAAAACAGCGTCTGGCGGAGGCTAATCTTCGTCTGGTGGTCAGCATTGCGAAACGTTATGTGGGGCGTGGCATGCTCTTTCTTGATCTGATTCAGGAGGGCAATCTGGGTCTGATTAAGGCTGTGGAAAAATTCGATTACCGTAAGGGTTACAAGTTCTCCACCTATGCGACATGGTGGATCAGGCAGGCGATTACGAGGGCGATAGCGGATCAGGCGAGAACTATCCGCATTCCTGTGCATATGGTGGAAACCATCAACAAACTGATCCGGGTGAGCAGACAGCTTCTGCAGGAACTGGGGCGGGAACCTACCCCGGAGGAGATTGCGGCGCAGATGAATATGCCTGTGGAGCGGGTGAGGGAAATTTTGAAGATTTCCCAGGAGCCGGTATCTCTCGAGACGCCCATCGGCGAGGAGGAAGACAGTCATTTGGGCGATTTCATTCAGGACGACAATGTGCCTGTCCCTGCGGATGCGGCGGCGTTTACGCTGTTAAAGGAGCAGCTTGTGGAAGTGCTCGGCACGCTGACGGAGAGAGAGCAGAAGGTGCTGAGGCTCCGCTTCGGGCTGGATGACGGCAGGGCGAGGACGCTTGAGGAAGTGGGGAAAGAGTTTAACGTGACCCGTGAGCGTATCAGGCAGATCGAGGCAAAGGCGCTCAGAAAGCTGCGGCATCCGAGCAGAAGCCGGAAACTCAAGGATTATCTGGATTGATGCGGCAGGTGGCTTTGTCCGAACGGCTTCGTACCGTGGCAGGTATGGTGACGGGAGGGAACCGGGTCTGCGATGTGGGCTGCGACCACGGTTTTGTACCGATTTATCTCGTACAGCAGGGTATCAGCCCCGGTGTTCTGGCGATGGACTTAAGGGAAGGACCTCTGCGCGCGGCGAGAGAGCATGTGGCGGCGTACGGGCTGGAGGGGCAGATAGAGACCAGACTGTCAGACGGTTTACATAATTACAAGACAGGCGAGGCAGACACCCTGATCTGCGCCGGGATGGGCGGCGGACTGATGATGCGGATTCTGGAGGCAGAGCGGGACAAGACGGACTCGTTTCAGGAAATGGTCCTGCAGCCACAGTCGGAGATCGAGAAGTTCCGGGGTTTTCTCAGGGAAAGCGGTTACAGGATTCTCGATGAGGAAATGCTGTCGGAGGACGGCAAGTTTTATCAGGTGATCCGGGCAGGACGCGGTGGCAGTCCGGCGGGGCGCGGGGTGAAGGAAGGAGATTTATGTAAACTTGAAGACAGATATGGTCCCGTGCTGCTAAGAAAAAAAGCACCTGTATTTTTATCCTTTCTGGAACATGAGAAAGCTGTTTATGAGGAAATTCTCGTGAATTTGAGAGCGCAGGGGCTGACGGAGAAAAAGAGGAGCGCCAGATACGCGGAAGTGGAGCTTCTTTTGCGGGACAACCGGCTGGCGGAACGCATCGGGACAGCCGCAACATGATTTAGCGCACCCTGATGTGGTTAAGACAAGGAACCGTTATAGTTAGTTTACATAAGATATAACGTGGAGAGACCGATGGAGTATCGGATTTGCCTGCGGATATCATACAGAAAAAGGAGGGGGAAAGTCTATGGCTACGATTATGATCGGAGGAAAAGAGAAACGTTACGAGGACGGCATCAAGTACGAGATCATTGCGGAGGCGCATCAGAATGACTTTGTCAGCCAGATCGCGCTGGTGACGGTGGACGGCAAGATTCAGGAGCTGATGAAACGTGTGGACAGGGACTGTGAGCTTGACTTTATCACCTATGCGGACGCGATCGGTCATAAGACTTATGTGCGGACGGCGATCATGCTTATGTTAAAGTCCATCAAGGATGTGGCGGGCATGGAGGCGGCGGCAAACGTGAAAGTTGAGTTTGCCATCGGCGCGGGCTACTACTGCGCGTTCCGAAACGGTCTGAAACTGGATCAAAAGACGATCGAGAAGGTGAAGGACCGCATGGGCGAGCTGGTGGACATGGATCTTCTCGTGACAAAGAAGGCTTATCCGGCCGCGGAGGCGGTGGCGCTCTTTGCGGAGAATGGCATGAAGGATAAGGTTTCCCTGTTCCGTTACCGCAGAAGTTCCAACATTAATGTGTACTGCATGGGGGATTATTACGATTATTTTTACGGTTATATGCTGCCAAGTACGGGCTATATCAGACTGTTTGATCTTTTCGCTTACGAGGAGGGGATGATTCTGCTGCTTCCCGAGCAGGAGGACCCGGAAACGCTGCCGGAGTTTAAACCGCGCAGGAAGCTGTTCCAGACGCTTCTCGCTACGGGAGAGTGGGGGCGCGATATCGGAATCGATACGGTGGGCGACCTGAACAACCAGATCTGCGACGGCAACATTGCCGATATGATTCTTGTGCAGGAGGCGCTGCAGGAGAGGCGGATCGGCGAGATTGCCAGAGATATTGCAAGGCGCGAGGGTGTGAAGTTTGTTATGATTGCGGGTCCTTCCTCTTCCGGAAAGACGACCTTTTCCCACAGGCTTTCCATCCAGCTTCGGACCTACGGCTTAAAGCCGCATCCGATCGGGCTGGACAATTATTATCTGGATCACGACCTGACGCCGTTTGACGAGAACGGAGAGCCGGATTACGAGTGCCTCGAGGCGTTGGATGTGGAGCAGTTTAATAAAGACATGACGGCACTCCTGCAGGGGGAGAGCGTGCAGCTTCCCACTTTTAATTTTAAGACCGGGAAACGGGAGTACAGCGGAAAGACGACGTGGCTCGGCGAGAACGACATTCTGGTGATTGAGGGAATCCACGGGCTGAATGAGAAGATGTCCTATTCCCTGCCAGCGCAGAGCAAGTATAAAATTTATATCAGCGCGCTGACCACCCTGAATGTGGACGAACACAACAGGATTCCCACCACGGACAACCGTCTCCTGCGCCGTCTTGTGCGGGACGCAAGGACGAGGGGCGCTTCCGCCGCCAAAACGATCTCCATGTGGCCTTCGGTCAGGAGGGGGGAAGAAAAATATATTTTCCCGTTCCAGGAGGATGCGGACGCCATGTTTAACTCGGCGATGCTCTTCGAGCTGTCGGTCCTCAAGCAGTATGCGGAACCGCTGCTATTCAGCATACAGAAAGGGGAGCCGGGATACCATGAGGCGAAGCGGCTGCTCAAATTTTTGGAATATTTCCTCGGCATCAGCAGCGAGGAGCTGCCGAAAAACTCACTTTGCAGGGAGTTTGTGGGCGGGAGCTGTTTTGAGGTGTAAAAACTGCAAATGGTTCCTTTCAGTGGCAAATGCAATTCTGACGCCGGAGCAGATAAAGCTCGTGGACAGCGGCGAGAGTCTGGAACTCCGGGTGGATATCAAAAATATCTCGCAGAGCATTTCGGAGCAGGACAGGGAGACGGCTTATGGGCTGTCCAATATCTCTCCGAACCTCCTGAGAATAGTCTGCTTTATGGCAACAAAAAGACTGCTGTGTCCAATATTGGCATAGTAGTCTTTTTGATTGTATTCACCGTACATCTTGTTATGGCTCGGTCGTTTCTCTTTTTACTGCCAGAATATCATACAGATATTTCCTGCCATTGTCGTTAAAATCAAAGAAATGATTGTAAGAGTGAAAGTTTTTTTGTATAATTAAAAGATAGTATAAGCAAGTAATCGTAAGTGGAACAAATGATCGCGGCTGCACAGACGAAAGGGTGCAGGTGAGGAAAGTCCGGGCTCCACAGGGCAGGATGCCGGATAACATCCGGTGGAGGTGACTCCAAGGCCAGTGCAACAGAAATAATACCGCCCCGGCGATACGCCGAGGTGAGGGTGGAATGGCAGTGTAAGAGACTACCGCCGTCACGGTAACGGGACGGGCTGTGTAAACCCCATCCGGAGCAAGACCAAGCAGAGAGCAATGACCGGCCCGGTCCGCTCTCAGGTAGGTCGCTGGAGGGTTTCGGCGACGAAACTCCTAGATAGATGATCATTCAAGACATAACCCGGCTTATCGTTCTGCTTACCAGAGTGAAAAGAACTTCTAGCCACTCGCAGCAAGGGATGCTTCGTGGAGAAGTTCTAGGAGCTGCTCTGCAACTCCGTTTCACTCGAGAGAATGCCTGAAATGCAGCATTCTCTGTACATATTTAGCATGATCAGAGCAGGGGCACGGGAGGGCGCGCAGTCCTCCAAGTGCCCCTGTGAAAAGTATGTCCGATGAGGAGAGGGTTGTGGAGAAGGGTGGGAGAATAAATAAAATAGCTTATGTTATTCTATTTTCCTTGGAATGCTTTTTCCAGACGCTGCCAGTGAAGGCGGAGGAGCCGTCCCTGCCGCCCCATCTGATTCAGAGTGTGAGCGAGGAGGATATCGTTGAGGGTATGCTCGCGCTTGACCTGTTCCACTGTCCCGTGCTGGAAGAGCCGGATTTGGAAGCGGCATATGAAAATGTGAGGGACAGCGTGGTGCGGATCGATATGGGGAGAGCCTACGGCAGCGGCGTGATTTGCTGGATGACGGAGGAGGGTGCGGTGATCGCCACAAACAGGCATGTGCTTGAATACTGGCGGGAGGAGACGGGGGTGGTCCGTTTCCCGCAAGGGTATTATGCAGGCGCCCGTATGCTTGGCAGTTCGGAAACCTGCGACGTCGGTTTTTTGCTGGTGGAGAAGGAGGAGATCGGTCTGCGGGCGTTTTCCGGGCTTCGCAGCGCCCTTGCAGATGGTATTTATGGCGGTCTGCGGGTTGATGAGGAGATTTTCTGTCTGGGGGCGGGCAGAGAGGAAGACGAGATGATCTTTGAAGAGGCTGTTTTGGAGGAGACCGATAAGTATATCGAGACCTTCGGCAGTGAAATGCTTTACGGGCGAGGCTTTGCCAGAGAGGGGATGAGCGGCGGCGGTATGTTTGACGGCTGTGGGCGGCTGATCGGGCTTTTGACAGGAGGCACTTATCAGAATGAGATTGCGGGTGTGCCCGTGACGCAGGTACTGGAGGCATATTGGGAAGTTACGGGAGTTTAAAAGATACCTTTTTTGGATAAGCTGTGATACAATAATGTGAGAAAAGGAGGAAGCTATGGCGTTATTTCAGATCAGCAACGATAAAATTACGATACAGGTGGACAGTCTGGGTGCGGAGCTTAAATCATTAAAGAGTCTGCCCGACCAAAGAGAGTATATGTGGCACGGGGATCCTGCCTACTGGGGGCGGACGTCACCGGTGCTTTTTCCCATTGTGGGCGGCTTAAAGAACGGTACATACAGGGTGGACGGCAGAGAATATGCCATGGGGCAGCACGGTTTTGCCCGGGATATGGAGTTTCAGTTAAAGAGCCAGGTGGCTTCGGAAATTTGGTTTACCTTAAACTCTGATTATAAGACTTTGGAGAAGTATCCTTATCCTTTCCAGCTGGAAATCGGGTATGAGCTTTCAGGGTGTACGGTGATCGTGAAATGGCGGGTGGTCAACCAGGCGGGGGATGTGATCTGGTTTTCCATCGGCGGACATCCGGGGTTTTTATGCCCCATCGATCCGGGTACGGACCAGACCCAGTATAAGCTGCTTTTTGATGTGAAGGATGAGATCGTATCCACATGCATTGACGGTGGTTTGGCAGGTAAGGAGAAGAAGACATACGTGCTGCGGGACGGCGCGCTGCCTGTTACGGCTGATCTTTTTGATAACGACGCGCTTGTGATCGAGGGAGATCAGGCGCACAGTGTGGCGCTTGCGAGACCGGACGGCACGCCTTATCTGACGGTGGATTTTGACGCGCCGTTGTTTGGAATCTGGTCACCGCCGAAGAAAAAGGCGCCGTTTATCTGCATTGAGCCGTGGTATGGCAGATGTGACAGTACGGATTTCACAGGAGGTTTTAAGGAACGGGAGTGGGGACAGAAGCTTGAGGGGACGGCTTTTGAGGCGTCCTATCGGATCACGGTTTTATGAGACCGGGAAAGGAAGGGGAACTATGGCGCCAGTGGTGCAGTGCATGGGTCTGACGAAGACCTACGGAAGAAAGATCGCGTTGAATCAGGTGTATCTGAATTTGGAGCGGGGCAGGATTATTGGTCTGCTGGGACCTAACGGCAGCGGAAAAACGACGCTGATTAAGATTATGAACGGGCTTTTGAAGCCGACAGCGGGAGAGGTGCTGATAAACGGGCAGCGTCCGGGGATTGACACGAAGCTGCGGATCTCCTATCTGCCGGAGCGGACTTATTTACAGCCGGGCATGAAGGTGCTCGAACTGGTACAGTATTTTCAGGACTTTTATCCGGATTTCCGGGTGGACAGAGCCTTTGACATGCTGGCGAGACTGCAGATTCCGCCGCAGGAGAGGCTGAAAAACCTTTCCAAGGGCACAAAGGAGAAGGTGCAGCTTATCATGGTGATGAGCCGGGACGCGGATCTCTATATTCTGGACGAGCCGATTGCGGGCGTAGACCCTGCCGCCAGAGACTACATTCTTCATACGATAGTGAACAATTATAACCGTTGCGGTTCCATCCTGCTTTCCACCCATCTGATCTCGGATGTGGAGAACATTTTGGATGAAGTGGTGTTCATCAAGTATGGAAGCATTGTGCTGCAGGCGGGAGCGGAGCAGATCAGGCAGAATGAGCGAAAGTCCGTGGACCAGTTTTTCAGGGAGGTGTTCGCATGCTAGGGAAATTGATGAAGTATGAGTGGAAGGCGACATGGAAGCTGCTTCTGTCTGCGAACCTTCTGACAGTGGTGATGACGGGACTTGCAAGGTGGATGGTATACCTGATGGATAAGGCACCTTATTCCAGCGATTTCCAGATGGTGGACTTTGTGGCGGTCATGGTACTGTTTACCTATGTGGCGAGTATGTTTGCGGTTTACGTGGGCACGGCGATCTATCTGATTCACCGTTTTTACACATCCACCTATGGCGACCAGGGGTATCTTCTGCATACGCTGCCGGTGGATACGCATCATATTATTATCGCCAAGGTGCTGGTCAGCGTGCTGTGGGTGATGATGAATTCGCTGATCATATATTTTTCTGTGATCTTTTTGTTTGCCACATCAACGGAGACTATCAAATCCATGATGGATGGGCTGGTAAGTACCATTGAGTATCTGGGATCGGAAGAGATCTCCGTGTTTATGGTGATTATGACCTTTATCGCGTATATTTTCACGCTTTTTGCGAAAGTGCTTAAGGTGGGTGCATGCATTTCACTCGGGCAGCTCTCCTCCAACCACAAGCTGATGCTGTCCTTTGCATGGTATATAGGTATTTATATTGTGGAGAGCATGTTTCAGGGAATGTATTTTGCCATCAGCTCGACGATCTACAGACAGGCGTCTTCCATAGATTATCTGACCGGTTTCGGCACCAACTGGGAGACAACGCTTATTTCGGGGATTTTCAGTTGCGTGATTTTCTATATTCTGACGTGGTATGTGATGGACAGAAAATTAAATTTAGATTAGAGCGAAAAGAATTTCCAAAGCCCGACAGTAAAGGATGTCTCGCAAAGGAGTTCCGGATTTGCCCAGCAAATCACTTTCACTCAGGAGAATGCCTGAAATGCGGCACTCTCTGTATGTAATTGTAATTTATAGAGAAAGGAAGGATGTAACATGACGAAGATTGATATTTTCTCGGGATTTCTTGGAGCCGGGAAAACGACGCTGATTAGCAAGCTATTAAAGGAGGCGCTGGCGGATACGAAGGTGGTGCTGATTGAGAATGAGTTTGGCGAGATCGGCATAGACGGGGGGTTTTTGCAGGAGTCCGGCATCGAGATCAAGGAGATGAATTCCGGCTGTATCTGCTGTTCGCTGGTGGGCGATTTTGGCACGTCCCTAAAGGAAGTGCTTAATACCTACGCGCCAGAACGCATTCTGATCGAACCTTCGGGTGTGGGAAAACTTTCCGACGTTATGAAGGCGGTGCAGGATGCCATGAAGGACAGGGATGTGCAGCTTAGCAGCGCTGTTGCCGTGGTGGACGCCTGCAAATGTAAGATGTATATCAAAAACTTCGGGGAATTTTTTGTCAACCAGATCGCGCACGCCGGCACGATTGTTCTCAGCAGGACGGATAAGATCAGCGAGGAGAAACTTGCAGCCTGTGTGGCGATGATCAGAGAGCACAACGCGAAGGCAACGATCATCACGACGCCCTGGGATGCGCTTGACGGCAAAGATATTCTGGAGACCATCGAGGGGGCGAAGGATCTGGAAGCGGAGCTGATGCAGGAAGTGATGAAGATGCAGGATGAACATCACCATCACGACCACGACGGGCATGGGCATCATCACGACCACGAGGAGCATGACCATCATCACGGCCATGAGCATGAGGACCATGTACATGGACATTGCTGCCACGACGAGGACGACGAGGGACACGGGCATTGTCATCACGACCATGACG
>RAYM01000063.1 GCA_003611805.1 bacterium 1xD42-87
CCGCTTATATTAAAATCAGGATTCCGCTTTTTTATGAAACCACTAATCTGCTCTCTGATGGCTTCCTCATCATCGACCACTGCTATATTCAAAATTCATCACCTCGGATTTCCGTTTCAGCCGTCACTTAATTTATCGACAGATTTTCTGTTATTTTGGGATGCAGGGAACGAAAGGCATATAAAATGGAGCGAAAGGCATAAATGCAGTACGGAATTTCAAAATCAGCCCTAAAGTTTTTCGCCATTCGGCCGATATAAGGCGGCACAAACGCAAACCGCCGTGTAAGCATATTACCTCTTATTTCCCCGCTTTCCAAGTGATTTCCCTTATCAGGCCGCCCGGCCTGCCTTCGGAAAAGGCAGACCGCCGCACATAGAAAAAGGGCCTGTGAGCCCTCTTCCTCTTTATCCTTAGTACAGTAAACTATCTTTATCCAGCCTTTCCTCTAAAGCCTCAATGATTCAATCATCTCATGGGCAATACTGATATCCGTCAATTCATCCGGAAGTCTGGAACGCAGATGCCACTCTGCCTCCGCCAGTTCTTTCCTGTCAAAGCGGATTTCATCAGGGCCGTCCAGCCTTGCGGTATAGCCTGCGATCACGGAGCCGGAGAACCCCCACGGCTGGCTGCCAAAATACTGCAAATCCCGGATACGGATGCCTGTCTCCTCATAGGCCTCCCTCTCCGCCGCTTCCTCCAGCGTCTCCCCCGCCTCCACGAAACCGGATATGAGTACCCACTGCGGGAGGGAGCGGTCTGCATATTTTGTCATCAGCAGCCTGTCCCCGTCCGTGACCGCCACCATTACCACCGGGGCGATGCCGGGATATACCGTATTCCCGCACTCCGGGCAGGCAAGCGTCCTCTGCCCTGGCTTCCTTTCCATCCTCCCGCCGCACCTGCCGCAATACCTGTTCCCTTCATACCAGCGGCTTAAGTGCAGGGCCGTGGCCCCGGCAAAGAAAACCCACTCCGGCAGGACGCCCTTTAATTCACAGATGGGGAAATACCCAAGCCCCCGGCATCCGTTTACCTCCTGCCCCAGCAGGTAAACGGGCTCCCTGCCCGCCCGGAACAGGAATACCGCCCTGCTTTCCATTTTTCCTGCCGGATGCCCCAAATCCCGGAAGGACGGGAGGCTCCTATGCCCGTCCCCCATATCCCGCAAAAGCACATCCTCTCCCCGGAAGGAGAAAAAGCAGTCATCCGGGACCGGGGCTGTACCGCGGTATGCCGTATCCAGCCTGTAAGGGGAGATATCCTGTATCATGGCTCCCCTCCTTACAGATGCCGCAGGTTCTCACGGTATCTGCGCAGTTCCTTTTCATCCACAGCGCCGATGACCTCATCCAGCCACTTGACCATCCGTCCCCTGTCCTTCGGCAGATGGCCTTCCACGTTGATGCAGTTCGATGCGCCCATCGTTGCAAAATAGGTGTCTATGTCAAGGCTGCCGATCAGCGTCCTTAATTCATACAGCTTTTCTATCTCCGTTTCCTCCGTCCAGTTGCCACCCTGGATTTCCCGGTACAGCTCCGAGGTCGGGTAGACCGTCAGCATGGAGGAAACAATGACCTTCGGGTGGAGCTGGTTGAACACCTCCGCCGTGTTCTTCACCCCTTCCTCCATATGCCCGGAGCCGTATATCCCGGCAAGGTAGAAGAAGTTATAATCCATCCCTGCCTCATCCAGCCTTTTACATTCTTCTATGATCTCCTTCGTGCCGAACCCTTTATGCATGAAGGACAGGGATTCCTCGTCACCCGCCTCCACGCCGATGGTAAGGCTGTTGTACCCAAGCCCCCTCAGTTCCCGCAGCTGCTCCGTGGTCTTCGGCGTGATGTCCGTGATGCGGGCGAAACAGCCGATGGACTGCACTTTCGGGTAATATTTCCGCACCAGTCCCGCCAGCGTTTTCAGCTTGTCAAAACTTAATACGAAGGGGTTCGCCCCGGTGAAGAATACCCTCTTTGCGTTCCGGTAGTAACGGCTGATCTCCTTCAAGTCCGCCTCCACCTCAGATAAAGGTGACATACGGAACTTAAACGGCACGTCCTCATAGAGCGTGCAGAACCTGCATTTGTGGTGGGTACAGCCCGCCGTCACCTGTACCAGTGCGCTCCCCGCCTCGTAGGGCGGCCTCCATATCGTTCCCGTGTAATGCATGAACCATCTCTCCTTCCTGTCTGTAAAAACCTAACTGACGATACCCCTGATCTCCTTTAAGTCCCGGATACCGTTTTCCTCCATGTACTTTTCCAGCCCGCCGATGATCTCCGGCATGGCACAGGGGTTCCTGAAATTCGCCGTTCCCACCGCCACCGCGGCTGCACCGGCCATGATGAACTCCAGCGCATCCTCCGCCGTCTGAATCCCTCCCATCCCGATGACCGGGATATTTACCGCCCGGCAGGCCTGCCAGACCATCCGCAGCGCAACCGGCTTTATGGCAGGCCCGGACAGGCCGCCCGTCTTATTTGCCACGCAGAACGCCCTTTTCTTCACGTCAATCCTCATACCCGTGATGGTGTTGATCAGCGAGAGCGCGTCCGCGCCGCCGGCCTCCGCCGCCTTTGCGGTCTCCGTTATGTCCGTGACATTCGGCGTCAGCTTCATGGAAACGGGCTGCGCCGCTTTCTTTTTTATCTCCTTCGTGATGTACTCCACCATCCCCGGCTCCTGCCCGAAAGCGATCCCGCCATGCTCCACGTTCGGACAGGAGATGTTGGCCTCCAGCATATCTATCTCCTGCCCGGACAGCCGTTCCACCACTTCCAGGTAATCCGCCACGGTGCTGCCGCATATGTTCACAATGACCTTCGTATCAAACTGTCTGAGGAAAGGGAGGTCCCTCTCTATAAAGACGTCTATCCCCGGATTCTGCAGCCCCACCGCGTTTATCATCCCGCTGGCCGTCTCCATGATCCTTGGGGCCGGGTTCCCCTCCCACGGGACGCATGAGACGCCTTTCGTGACCACTGCGCCTAACTGGTTCAGATCCACGAACCCGCTGTATTCCTGCCCGGAGCCAAATGTCCCGGACGCAGGCATCACCGGGTTCTTCAACGTGATGCCCGCTATATCCACTGATGTGTTTATCCCGTCCGCCTCCTTCCTGAATCACATGATAGCAACTGGCGAAGAAAAAGAAAAGTACTGTCCTTTTTCGTTTATAGTGCGGAAAATGATACCGGTATCAAAAATCATAGTACCTTGAACAGACAGGGCGGATATAGTATAATGCCGTTAGAAGGAGGGACACCTTATGAGCAACATGAAAGCGCCGCTGCCCCAATGTGCGGCTATGGTCAGGGTACAGAACATCTTAAGCGGGAAATGGAAGATAACGATATTATGGTACATCGCGGAATATGAGGTGCAGCGGTTCGGGGAACTGAGGCGGAGGCTTGGGGACATCACGCAGTCCACCCTTACCAAGCAGCTCCGGGAACTGGAACAGGACGGCTTCATCTCCCGCTATATCTATCAGGAAGTGCCGCCGAAGGTGGAGTATTCCCTGACTGACCTTGGGAAAAGTTTTATTCCAATCTTAAAAGACATGAAGAAATGGAGCGACACGCATCTTATGTAGGCTGAACTACAAAAAGGGCCTGCGCTGCAATGCCATGCCAGCACAGGCTTTCATTCTGCCTTTAGATAATAGACAGGCGGCTTCCGGTTTAAGACCCGTTCTCATCTTCTTCTATCCAGACTATACTGTCGGTTTTGGAATCTCACCCTGCCCTGCAGATGCCAGTATTAAGTTGTAAAAAACTGTCTATACCGTTTCGTAAGAAACCAGTTCTTCCACCGGGATTCTGGTCTGTGAGTGGCGCTCCGGGTCTGCCGCTTCCTCGTCCGAATACCCGACTGCAAGGATATTGACCGGCTCCAGATTTTCAGGAAGTCCAAACTCCCTGCTGATAACATCCGGCTTGAAATAGCAAATCCACACGGAACCGAGCCCTAATTCCGTTGCCTGCAGCATCATGTGGTCTGTCAGTATGGAGGCGTCTATGTCGGCGGTCTGCTTCTTATCAAACGGGCGCACCCATGCCTTTCCGTGGTCAGCGCAGACGATGACCGCCAGCGGCGCTCCGTAAAGGTTCGCCCCTTTCCCAATCTTCGCAAGCCCCTCACTGCTCTGCACAACGATCAGCCGGACGGGCTGTAGGTTGGCCGCAGTCGGCGCAACGTGGGCGGCCTCCAGAATCTTTTTCAGCTTTTCCTCCTCCACCTTCTTGTCCTTATAGCCCCGGACGGAATAACGCTTCTTTGCAATTTCGATAAAATCCATAGTGGCAAATCCTCTCTTTCTATTGTATACTGAACGTGTTGGTCAACCGTTGACCTAAATTTTAGCAGGATACAGAAATTCTGCAAGAATGCACTTTTTGGGTAGATACTTCCCAAAAGGGTAGCTATAAAAAGGAGAGGATACAGATAATGGAATATTCAAAAGACCAGTTTAACTGCCCGGTGGAGGCCACGCTGTTTTTGATCGGCGGGAAATACAAGCCCCTCATCCTCTGGTACCTGATAGAAAAACCGCTCCACTACATGGAGCTGCAGCGCATGATCCCGAAAGCGACACCCAAAATGCTGTCGCAGCAGTTACATGATCTGGAGGAATGCGGGATGCTGCACCGGGAAGTCATCCCGGACAAGCCGCCCAGGACGCTGTACTCCCTCACTCCATTTGGACGGAGCATCATTCCCGTACTGGATGCCATGTGCGATTGGGGCGCAGGCTTTTTGGACGGGCTGGACATCCAGCCGCCATGCTGCACAAAAAAATCAGCAGGAGAACCTTGACTGGCTTTCCTGCTGTTCTTTTCATAACTGTATATCCGGCTCCAATGAGAAAATCCCGTTTTCAAATATAAGCCGGGAAACCGATGTGTTCTTTACCTTCCCCACTTTGCCTAACTGCCCCGGCGCAAATAAATGGAATATGGTCTTTATGGCAAAGGCGTGTGTCACTATCAGTATATCGGTGCTTTCCTGCATCCCGCCCTTTTGGACGGCATCCGCAAATACGCTTTTCAGGCGGCTTTCTATTGTCTGGAACGGCTCCGCCATTCCTGTCGTGTCATGCTCATAAATGGTATCCGCCACATCGGGAAGCCGCTGATTCAGCTCTGCAAAAGAGGCTGTCCCTCCCAGCCAGTCTGATACATTCTTTACGAAAACTGCATTGTTCTCCGCCTCCATGCACCCCAGGCACCATTCCCGCAGCCTTGCGTCCTTTTCTATCGGCACACCGCCCTTTCCGCCCGCTTCCAAAATCATCTCTGCCGTCTGTACGGCCCGGAGCATATCGCTGGTATAAACCACCTCAAAATCAATCCCCTTTAATTTCTGCCCTATGTCAGCCGCCATCTGCTTTCCTGCTTCGGTGAGCGGAGAATCAGCCCATCCCTGCGCCCGGTCTAAGCTGTTCAAAAGCGTCTGCCCATGCCTGACTATGTAAAAACGAACCATGCCTGTCACCTCCGCTGACAGTATAAGGAATCGTTGTCAAAATAGCAAGCAGTTACTTTTGGGGTAGTACCTATCAAATTGGGGAATATCATTCCATTTCCCTGAACGTACCGGCCATTCCCCCAGCAAGGCTCCATTGGTGCTGCATATAGGAATTTAGATTTTCCGTGCTTTGCCTGTATGCCTCCCGGACTGTTCCATACTACTTCGGTAGAATATCGTTCCCACTAAAGCCAAGAGCAGGATTGCTAATTCTTCTGCTCATATAAATCCTGTCGGCTGTTGGTATTTTCAGGAACATACTCTATTTCCATAACCCCGCCTATCGTATCCAAATCCCGGAGCCTCTGCAAATCCTCTTCTGCATTTGATGTCACTACAATATGGAGCCTGTATGGATTCTCATAGACCGAGGATGATATGACAAATGGCATTTCATGGTTCATCATGGCACTGCTCACTTTTGTCTGCAACTCCGTCACATATTCCAAACTTACATCTGTATTTGTATTCTCCAAAAGGGCCGTGCCTGCTCCGTCATCTGAATTCTCTTTCTCCTGTTGGGCATCCTCTGTCTTCACGTCATGGCTTTGCCGGTCTTCTCCCTCATACTCCTTGATTCCGATAATTTCACATATACTTGCAGCCTGTTCTTCTGTCAGGGGGCTGTAGGCAATGCCTGAAAACTCGTAAAACATATCCGACACCGCTGTATACTTCAAGCCATCTATTACGTTCCCATAACCTGTAGTTATTGACAAATACCGCCCAAGCCTCACCGCTTCATGGGATGGTGTCTGACCATCGCCCGCCGCTTCCACATCTCCGTAATCGATCCTCTCCCACTGGCCGCTCCCATAGCAGGTCATGCCGGACAGCATTTCATATATTGTTTCTACTGCGGCCCTGTCGGTTATTTTCCGTGTCCCAACCTCTTCCTGTATTTTCTTTCCTGCATCCGTATTATCCATTCTTGCAGGCGCCACTTCTATTTCTGTAATCGCATCCGCGGAATCAATCTGATATACCAGCTTAAGGACATCATTGTATGGGTATTCACCGCTATCGAAGCATTGGAATTTCCATAGCGAACTCTCCTGCCCATCGTTCCGGATCAGATATTGCAGGTCTGAATGTCCCGAAACATAGTGCCATTCCCCGGTATTGTCAATACTTTTACCCATACTTTCTGCTAACACGGAACTGCCAGCCGAGGGAACCTCCGTATAAAACCCGCTGTATTGTGCTATGGGGACGGCTGCATATTTCTCTGTTTGCTGTGTCATAAAGTTCCCGCTATTTGATGCAAGCAGGGAAGATATTGGGGCAAACTGCTCCGGCATTTCGGGCTCTGGACCTTCCTGTATAGGCTGTTCCTGTACCCAATACCCATTCTGTGGAAGGTCACTTTCCGGTTCATGCCGTAATACAGACCAAATGGCTGCAACACCTGCACAGACCAGACAAAGACCTGCTGCCGCAGCATATCGCATTATCCATATATTATTTCTTTTTGACCGCAACTTCTTCTTTTTTCTTCTTACCATAAGAGCATGGCTTATCATACTTTCATCCACTAACCCTAATGCATCACTGATGTCTTCACGTTTCATCAAAGAATCCCTCCTGCTCCAAATATTTTTTTAATCCGATACGGGTGCGGTACAACATACTCTTTGCTTTGGACTCACTCATGCCATAATATCCTGCTACCTCACGGATGGAATCCGAAAAGAAATATCTTCCAATAAATACATCCCTTGTCTCCCCCGGTAATTCTGCAAGATAATCCTGAATAGCCTTTGCCAGAAGGTGCAGGTCAACATCCTGTTCTGTTGTGTTTCCGGCAGAAACGCAGTCCTCCAATTCACATAGAGACAGGGCATATTCTGATGCCTGCCTTTTCGCACTGTTCCTCTTTCGGAAAACATCGATTGATATCTGCCTCGTAATCTTACAAAGGTATGTTAAAAGAACACTCGGCCTGTGCGGGGGCATAGATTTCCATGCACTTAAATAAGTGTCATTTACGCTCTCTTTGCTGTCCTCCCAATCAGCAAGAATGTTATACGACAATTTCATCAGGTAATGTCCATATTTCTGGTCTGTGTGCCGGATCGCCGCCTCACTGCGCTCCCAGTATAATTCAACAATTCTGTCATCCTGCATGGTCTCACTCACCTCCCTGGCTGTTATGCCCTTCATTGTATATCCCGTAAAAATTCAGATTTGGTTGCAGAGAAAAATACTTTTTTTATTTTAACTCAAAAAAATATTAAAAACACCGTCATTTTTAGAAAGAGTGGAAGTGAATCAGAAATACCCAAAAGAAAAAAGGGCCATTGAACAGCCCTTGCCCTCCTGCTAACATTTTTCAATTTTTCTGTATACTATCACGCAAAACCCCATATTATCACGGAAACTCATATACAAACACGAAAACTCCAGGCAGTTTCCGTGTTTGTATCATATCCCCCGTTTTTCAACAGCATTTTCCGTCATGCTAATACGCCTTTCAGCCAAAACCGCCAATATCCTACTCCTTTTTACCTTTCCGTTTTATACTATCACGGAAACCCCTGACTTTTGCGTGAAAGTATACTTTTGCCTGATAGTACGATTTTTGCCCCAATCGCCATCCTATCAGCGGCATCTAAAAACATGAAAAAATGGGGTTCACCAACCATTCCAGTGAACCCCACCAAGCCTAAAAATCCCTTGATTTTAAGCCATTCTTCCATACTTTCGCCTGTTAGTACCCAAATTCCTATGGCATCAATTCAAGATTGCCGCCTGCGCCGCTGTTAGATTATGATGACTTTTACCCCAGGGGTAAATGATTTACCCCTTTTTACCCCATTTACCCCACCCAATTCGACATTCGACAAACGGGATTCGACAAAAAACCTCTGCTTTTATTCGGAATTTGGTATAGAATGATTTTGGACGGGGCGGTCACTTCTTTTGTATGGTTTATGTACGCAATCAAGATCGAAACGATGATTCCAAGAATCATCAGAACAACCGTCAGCAGTTCATGGTCACTCATCAGGCATCCCCCCTTTCCCGGTTTTACCCGTAGTCAGAAGGGCTGTCCCCTCTGCGTTTGCATCGGATAACTGACCGCCTGCCCGTTATGGCAGTACCTCATGTGAATATAATTTCCTTTCTCATAATCTTCTCTCAAAAATCCACCGGTATTGTAATCGCAATATCCGGATCCGAATTTCCCATGGCGAATTGTTCCTTCAAGCGTAAATCCACACTTCTCAACCACCCTGTTTGAGGCAATATTGTTAACATCTATATCCGTCCAGAGTCTGTCAATCTTAGTTTCTGTGTACAGGAACAGGTTCCCTCATAATCAGCCGCTTCGTTATCTAAGACTGGCACATACTTACCCATATCTAAAACGACCCTTACAAACGACTTAATAATCCGATAAGAACTGTCCCCCCTGAAATCTCCCGCCGTTCTTTTCATCTATGTATATTTACCTTTCAGCCTCGGTTTCCAATACACCCGTACCACCTCACCGCAGTGCGGACATTTCAGCTCTATCACAATTACCCCGAAACGGTTCTCCCAAATGCTGTACTGCCGCTATTCCTCATTGGTGTCCTCATAGTTCTTAATCATTCCACTTGTATTTCGACTGTAGGCCATCCAGAATATTAGTAACATTTATCTCTTTTATACCAGTCTTCCATATTCCATCTCATATACCGTATCGCACAAAACCTCTATATCCTCTTTATTATGGCTGGCGAGTATGACGGTTTTCCCTTCTTTCTTTAATCCCAAAAGAATATCCCGCACATCGTTTACCCCCTGATTGTCCAGTCCGTTCATTGGCTCATCCAAAATCAAAATATCCGGGTTTTCCATAATTGCCTGGGCAATACCGAGCCTCTGCCTCATACCAAGGGAATATTTTCCAACTTTTTTGCGGCTGTCGGGATCTAAGCCTACCCGTTCCATGCTCTCCCTGATTTGCTCCCTGCCTATCAGTTTACGGATAGATGCCAAATATTCCAGATTTTTGTATCCCGTGTATCTGCTTAAAAATCCGGGATTTTCAATAATAATTCCCATATTTTCTGCAAAATCAATATCTTTTCCGATCTCCTTTTCCTCCACTACAACCCTTCCGCCTGTCGGTTTTAAATATCCAATCATCGTTTTGAACAGAACAGTCTTACCGGAACCATTCCTTCCTATAATCCCATATATTTTTCCTTTTTCAAAACTGATGTTAATACGGTCGAGTGCAATGACTTCTCCAAACCTTTTTGTTACATTCTCCACACGGATTGCTTCTGCCATATTCGCAAACCTTCCCTTCTTCAAATATAATCTGTTTCTTTTTTCAAATATTCCCGCCCGACAGCAAAACTGGCTGCCAGCAAAACTGCTTCCGTTACAATTATCACTCCGACCGGAAAGCCGCCTGTTTCATTTAAACTGCTTCGCAGATACATCCCCCACATTCCATACATTGCATGGGAAACTGCGCAAATCCGGCAGCCAATCATAAATGTCATGCCTTCCAACAGGAATAACACCCCCGGAACAAAACGCCTGATGGGGAATAAATCCAATAACACGAAAAACGCTGCCATACTGATACTATGAAACAGCCACAAGACACTGATTTTTGCAAGAAACCCTGCGGAAAGTAAAATCAATTTCCCCATAACAATATCGCAGGTCAAAACAATGAGTAGGAGCAACATTGCCGTCTTTATACCCAATATCACCCTTTTCACAAAATGCTTTGTCCACCAGTCCGAAACTGTTCCATAACGGTACAGGGAAAATATTTCCACCTTTCTGTTCCGTTCTGCATAAAAACCCACTGTCAACAGAAAAAAGCCAATCGGCAGAAGCCATTGTCCAAAAGGAATCAGCGGTATGGCTTCAAAATAATCGGATGGTACTCCTGCAAACAGCCTGATAAACACACTTTCCGACATTATCCTTCTACCTCCGTTCCCGACTGAAACTCAATTTTTTTCACAAAAATAGATGATAAAACCATTAAAACCACAATCAGTGCCAAAAACAAAGCGGCAGACTGCCAGTAAGACAATGTCCCATCTATAAAATTTCCCGGAACTGCCCTTGCCAACAAAGAAGTTTCCGTATAACCGTCCATCATTCGTAAATATCCGGTCAGATGCACCCCTATTACAGCCACCATTCCGGCTATTCCCGAAAACAGCAGTGCAGCAGCATATAAAAGCACTCCCATAAAAGCAAGATACAGATAAAGGAACAAAAATGTCACTGCAAATGCCTGTGGAACAGACATGACCTTCATCATCACAAGCCACGGAAATGTAATATTATATTTGGCTCCAATGTTGTTTGTGACATCACGTGCAAGAGAATATACCGGACTGCTCCACATATTCCCCACAAACCCCAAAAAACTGCTGATGATTATGGTAAATGCAGCCATAGCCGCAGTATAAAAAAATGCCTGCATCAATATATAGAAAAACATTCCCATATTCCAACGCTTTCTGCCGCACCGATATAAAAGCAGGTAAATATTCCCTTTCATAAACGGGGCGTCTGCCACTACCAGAAGCCATCCTAAGACCAAAAACAGCATATTCACATAATGCTGCTCAACCACGCAGAAGGCTTCCAGTATATTGACTGGTTCTCCTGTGTCAGCCGCATACCGCAAAAAACCACTCATCCAATAGCCCACGATCGCAAATCCCAAAAGATATCCCATGATAACCCTGACGTTTCTTTGCTCCTGCCGAAACATTCCTTTTATGATTACCGCAAAGCTACCCATTCCGATACCTCCTCACAAGTCCTGCCATAATGACGGTTGATACGGCAATGATATAGACACATTCTACTCCTGCCGCCAAAGGGTAACTTCCTACATCATCTCCCCGAAGAAGAAAGATTGGATTCAGCCATATAATCTGATATAGTGCAATCCACAGGGACTCATATAGTACAAAGGGTGCAATCAGGGCAACATAGCGGTTTGGAATCCATACTGCAAATGCGAATCCCACAAGCGCCCATACACACCCAAATAAAAAACCGAGAACGGTTTTCCCAATGGCAATGTACCAATCCCCATATTTGACGATATAGGTAAGAATAATTGTCCCATCCAGCAGTCCCTCGTCCGAGCCTTGCGGCACGCCCGGAACGCCAAGAATATAAGCCATGATACAGGCAGACGCAATCGGAACTGCCAGCATGACGCCCCCGGACAATGCAACGCTGCATATACGGATTCTTCCAAAGCGTGTCGGGCTCATCCTTGAAAAAATCATACGGTAATACCCACTCTGATATTCTTCACAAAAACGAGTCGCATAAGCCAGCACGGGAAAGACAGCCGCAAAAGGCCCAAATCCCGAAGCGCCAAACACATTGAACAAAATATAGTAGCTGCTCCGTATACGTCCCGGCGGTGTCCCCGTCACCACCGCAGCCGTCAAAAGCGCTGCCACGGAAGCCATCCCGACAAAAAAACCCATATTCAGGAAACTTCTTTTCATATCCTTCCAAAAAAATCCATTCATTTTATTCCACCTTTATCAATTCTCCCGTCACGGCATCCAGATAGATATTCCACGCCGCGCCGCTCTCGACCGCTTCCTGCCATACTGTATCGCCAGACTCCATTGCATCTATCCTTTCGTTGAGCGGAATGTAGATGTGCCATGCCGGTGTCAGGATCAGTTCCTTTTCCTGAAGCGTCGGATAATATATAAGCTCTGCCTGCGTCAGTTTTGCCTTGGAATTTCCGAAAAGCATATTATTTTCCAGATATTTTTCCAAAATATCAGTCACCTGTGAGAACGTCAAAATATTCCCTGTTTCAGACCGTTCCACAATTTTGCCGCAATAATCTTCCAAATTCATCATCGCTATGCCGTCCTGCGTAATCCATGCAGTTCCTCTCGGCTGAACCTCCCCAAGCACAATCTGGCCAAACTCTGACGCTACTCCAATCGCTTCATAAGAAGGCGTGAATGTCAGTTCATAAAATGCGGTTCCGTCAAGCTCATAATACAAAGCCCTGGAAATATATATTTCTGTAATATCCAATACTGCCAGTTTCTCCAGAAGAATTTCCTTCGCATGGGAAACGGGAAATTGGGCGGGAGCGGTTTCACTCTCCCTTATAACATCAATTTCCGGAGCTTCTTTATAAATTGCATCACAGTTCTTTTTTAATAATTCATCCGCATAACTTACAGATGTATTTCTTGCAAAAGATACCTCCTTCTGTCCGTCCGACAAAATCATAAGAGAATCATCACCGAAATTCATCCATTCAACCGGCTTATCTTCTTCATTCATTTCACTGAACTCTTTTTCCCTCTGCGCAAGATATTCTTCGGTGATGTCCTGAATATTCCCGTTTTCGCTGTCAAGCAGTTCTTTCAGCTTTTCCGTATCCCAATCGCCCCGTTCCTGCAAAGTCAACGCCAAAACGGCCTGTGGCACGTCAGGAATATCAGCGCAAATCCAGATACCGTTTTCTTCCGTTCCGACTAATGCATCGTAACTTTCTCCCTGCTCAGAGCCGTCTGACCCTGCCGTACTTCCGTCAGACTCCTTGGCCACGATATTCTCCACATCGCCCTCCAAAGAGCTTTTTGCATGATAAACATCGCTGTTCCCAGACGCTTGCGGCGCTTTCTGGCACCCTGTCAGTACACATATTCCTAATGCTCCAGCTATCAGTATGCTTGTAATTTTTTTCTTCATCTTAATAACCCTGCCTTTCTCTCAACCTGCTTCCTGTAAATTTCCCATCCGGGTTATAAGGGATTATACACTTTTTCATTTTCATTTTTTAATTTCGGCGAAATTCTACCATATTTTTTCCGAAATCAACCCAGAAATCTGTTACAAAAATCTTTATGAAAAAGCTGCCATAAACATATGACAGCTTTTTCAGTGTTTACAGTTTTTTCATATACAGCATAATCTCTGTTTCCATATAGTTGTCTTTACAATACATTTCCATATCGCCATGATATTTTTCCACAATTCTCTGGACATTGGTAAGTCCTATCCCATGCCCTGCATAAGACTTCTCGGAAAGCCTGCGTATTTCGCATACACCTTCAGGTATCCCCATGCAGCTATTTATCATATGCAGGAGCAGAACGCCGTTCTCCATCCGCATACTGAATTTTAAAAGCTGTCCGTCTGTCTGAACAGATGCTGCTATTGCATTGTCCAAAAGATTTCCAACAATGACATTGAAATCGAAAGAGTGCAGATTCATCTTCTCAGGAAGCACAATATCCGTTTCCACTTTTTTTAATACTTCTTTTGCCCTTTGCAGCTTGTAATTCAGCAGGCTGTCCAAGGCTTCATTCCCAGTATAAATATGTTCTGACGGATTCTTCATAAACTCCTGCATGGAATCAAGATATTCCATCAGTTTTTCTAACTTTGAACCCTTTGCCAGTCCCTTAAGTGCTAACACATGGTTTTTCATATCATGTTTTAATGCCCTGATACGGCTCTGCGACTCTTTCATAATCTCAAACTGGTTCTGATAAGCAATCGTCTGCTGTTTATAAATATCCTGTTCCCTTAGCTTCACATAATTTTTAAGCAAAATATGGTACAAATAAAACACACACAGATTAAGCGCTAAAACCACAACACACACAAATACCGCTGTCAATCTGCCAATGTTTTCATACATAAACCCCCAAAATACCGTCACGCTTAATATGGGAATTGCAGACAGCAAACACATCTGCTTTTTATCAAGCACTTTTTCCCTTCCTTCTCTCGAATCAGGAATATGACACACAACCACCACGCAAATCAGCAGGAGCAAGGCAGAAACCGCAGCCTGCTGCATTCCTACCATCTCTGAACAGGCAAGGGATACAGCCGTCCCGCTGCCTGTATCCAAACAGAACCAAACCATAGAAATCCATATTTTTTTCTCCCATGCCCCACAATAAAAACAAGCCACGCCAATAATACCCGCCAAATTACATATTTCATAGGGAAACGATACATGAAATACACTGTAGGCGGCTGTTGTCAACAAATAATATCCCGCAAAAACGATTTTCCACATCAGCCTGTCCTTATCCCCTGCAGGCAGAAAGGTATCCAAGACCTTTTTCAGTAGTGCCGTATGCAAAATGCCTACAATCAAAACCACTGTCAATTCATATACTATCTTATAATGCATTGTACATTTTTTCCTTCAAATATTGTTTTATTTTCGCCCTGACTTCTTTTCTGTAGGGCTTACTGACACTCAGGACATCACCATTCATCATTTTTATGCTTTCATAGGAATACTCGCTCACATATTCCTGATGTATCACATAGGACTGGTGTATCATCAAAAATCCTGCCGGAAGCTGCTCCATGACATTTTTCAGCTTGCCATAAAATTCCTCCTGTCCATCCTTTTTTATCATCAAAACCTTTTTATCCATGCTCATAAAATATAATATTTCCTTTACCGAAACACGAAAAATCCGGCTCCCTCTTTGATATTCAAAACAGCTTTCCGCATACTTTTTCCTTTTCATGCTTCTTTCGAGCACTTCTTTCAGCCGTGCGGCGGAAATTGGCTTTACCAGAAATTCCAATGGCTGCATCTTGAAAAGTTCCATCGCATAACTCTGCTTTGAAGAAATATAGGCGATATGGGTATCTGTATCCTCCATCTCATCACGGATAAAAGCTCCTATCGCAATCCCATTTTTCTGCAATAATTCAATATCAAGAAAAAGGATATCCAATCCAACACCTTTTTTCAAATCACTCTCCAAGCTCTCTCCGCTATACCATACCTCTATTTCAAATTTTATTGAAAATTCTGCCGAAAGCCCCTGAATCTGTTCCTCCAGCAAAGAACACAAAACTTTATCATCATCACATATTCCGACTCTGTACATACGATTGCTCCTTTAACCAATATCGTTTCTATTGTACTTTACCTCTAACCTGCTATCAAGAGAAAAGCGTTCATTGGTTTTCTTCCAACAAACGCTTTTCCGTTTTAATGCCTGATCCATCTAAGTATCATATATCTTGCATATCGTCTTTATCACCTTTTGTAGCAGTCCACCTTTGCCATATTCGCATGGAATGCACAGTATAATGCGTTTTGTCTACTGAATATCCCCACTCCACACCACACGATTCGAGCGGCAAAAAGGTAGATTTCTTAAGGAAGTCACTATATATTGTATAAGTGCTTCTCTTAACAAGACTATATATAGTGGCTATTCCTACCTTTTTGGGCTTTTGTCGCTCGAATCATTTCATCATCAACAATAAAACAAACTGGGACATACTCTGCTTCATACGGCTCCCCGAACAGGAGGCACAGCCACCGCCTGTCAGCCTCCCGTATCGTTTTCATGTCAGCCATTTCCTGACTGACCTTCCCCATTCCGCTCTAAGGAAACGGCTTCATCCTCCAGTACGATAACCCCCGCCGCTTCAAGCCCGATTTTAAGGTCACTATATTGGGAACAGGCCGCTTCCATTAAGATTAAAAAAGGCGGCATAAGGCCACGTTTTTTAACTGCCAGTCAGTACGGGATTTGTATTGTAACTTTTGCACCGCCTACAACAGCAGAATTTTCTAAAATGATTTTCCCATTGTGCTTTTTGGCTATGGAAGCAGCCACATACAGACCAATACCATAATGAGATTTTGAATTCCGGCTGTCATCCCCCATATAGAATTCTTCTGTTGCATGTTTTAAAGATTCGTCAGAAAATCCTTTTCCGGTATCTGTAATTAGAAAAGAAAGCTCGTTGCCATGTTCCTCTACTTCAAAGGTAATCTCTCCACCCTGCGGAGTATGTTCTACTGCATTGGAAAGCACGTTGGTGAGCATCCTTATAAGCAGATTGTGATCTGCAGTAATATAAGAAGGATGATGTCCACAATCCCAACGCAGTAGAATATTTTTCACAGCACATAAACCATCAATTCGCTTCTTAAGCTCCTGCAGTAAAGAATCCATATTGACCTTTTTCATACAAGGTTTATAGCTGTCCCAAGATTTTGCTGCCTCAATCAAGGTCTGCACATAGTCCTGCATCTGTAAGGAACTGTTCTCAATGTATTCCGCACACTCCCTCTGTTCTGCTGAAAGGGAAGTGTCAAAAAGCAGCTCTGCATTTCCCCTGATAATGGTAAGCGGTGTTTTCAGATCGTGTGCCAGGGCAGAAAGCTGCTCCTGCCTCATTTTATCGTCATACCACTGTTTCTCAAGGGACTGCCGCAACGCAAGCCTCATATGGTCAAGCGCATCCAATGCCTGATCCACCTCAAAAAGTCTGCTTTTTTGAATTTCAAATTCCAAATCCTGATCCTCTATTTTGTGGACGACAGCCAGCAGTTTATCAATCTTTTTCCCAAGATATTTCCCAAATATAAAAGATATTACAATCAGAGAGAGCAGAATTTCCAACAGGATAGAGACGATCAAAAGCCAGTCGGCAGACGGAAACATACTTCTCAGGGTCGCATTTCCAAATTGGGCCGTCATGCGGTATCTCAAAATCAGGATTTCTTCTTCTCTCTCAATGACAGAATAAAGATACGCACCGTCTCTGGTCCTGCCCCCTTCCATGCAGGTATTCCATATGGCGGTGCTATACTCCCAGCCAATGGAGCCGCCTGCGTACTGCCCGTCTTTTGTGAATATGACATATTCGCATGGATACGGTATCTCAGATTCTTCAACCTGCCGGACAGACCGCAGATTATCTTTTTCCATTTCTATTGCGGTACTTATGCTGGTCAGCGGATATATGGCCCCTATGCTCACGCAAAAAAGATAAGCCCCCACATTAACCGCAATCACCATAAAAACCGCAAGCGCAAGGCACAGTGCATACCGCATGAATACGGAACGCAGTTTTTTTACACCCATTTATAGCCCACCCCCCATACGGTCTCTATCGGCGCTAATTGGAAAGCTGTCAGTTTGCTGCGGATATTTTTGATGTGGGTGGAAATAACAGAACTGTCACTTTCCCCATCAAAGCCAAAAACAGCTTCATAGATTTGTTCCCTCGTAAATGTTTGCCCGTGATGAAGCGCCAGATATTCGCAGATTTCATATTCACTTTTGGTCAGCGGAAGTTTTTTCCCCTGAAATTCCGCTTCTTTTGCGCTGATCTGAAACACGATGCCTGAAATGGAAAAGGCGTTTTTCTTTTCCCTGCTATCGCGCCGTAAGTGGGCATTTACTCTCGCCCGAAGTTCATCCGTTCCAAATGGCTTTGTAATGTAATCATCAGCGCCAAGCCCTAACCCGCGCACAATATCAGCCTCTTGTATTTTGGCCGTCAGAAATATAATGGGACAGTCTACATAGGAACGTATCTGACTGCAAAACGCAAATCCATCCAGTCCCGGCATCATAATGTCCAGCAAAATCAGATCATATTTAGAAAAGTTCATATGAAGGGCTGTTTGTGCATCCGATATCAGGCTGATCAAATGCCGGTCTTTTTCCAGCACACGCCGGATAAGCTGAAGCATTGCAGGCTCATCGTCTACTACTAAAATATGTCCCATCGTTCCGCTCCCTTAAGAATATATCATTTTTGATCTAAACAGTGACAGGATAAAATCCTCATTTCAATCAGAAGATGTTCCGCTATATCGTGAAAACCAAAATGCTGTCAAGCCTATTGTACCAAAAGTGACAATGATACAGAAAAGTATCCCTATCTGGTTTTCGAATGTCCCCACAGGCTGCAGATGGAACAGGTATGCCAAGGCACTTTCTGCAAACCGCACTCCCAAACCATAAGGGATAATATACCACAATCCTGTACCAAGACCTGTCTGCAGGAGCGCTGACAGCAAACTTCCAACCACACCGATACTTAAACATAAATTTCTCCCAAAACGGAACGCTAGAATCAAATGCAGTCCGTACAGCATAACATTGCTTCCCCAAAGTACAATCGAAATTATGACAAAAAATCTTACCGGAAGTTTGATTCCTGTCATATAGGAAAACGGAACCCCAAATAACACAGCACTGAGCGCAGTGGAAAACAGTCCCGCCAAAAGCAGGATGGCGAGTTTTGAAAAGATAGCTTTATTGCGGCTGGGGAGCGTGAGTATATTTTGGGAATGCCCTGCCTGTAATTCCTGCTCTGCAATAATCTGACAGACAACCGAGATTACAAACGGATATGCAATTGCGATAATCTGTGCAAAGGCTGCCAGCTTATTCAGTTCGCTGCCGGACGACAAATGGGAATAAAACAGCATTAGAACTGCCCCCAAAACCGGAAAGAGCAGATGAATCCCTAAAAACCATGAGTGCTTCAGCTTATAAATGTCACTTTTTAGATACTGGTAATATTCACTCATGTACCCAGCCTCCTCGCGAAAACAATTTTGAACTGCCCCAAAAAACAGCAAATGCAAACACCAGACTGACAATCACTGCCGGAAAAACATACCCGACTGATAAAAGAGAAGATGCATCTTCAAGGGGAATCCCATTCACGTGCATTTTGAAGAATGGGCATACAACACGGGCAGGAATCGCATAAGGAACAAATAAGAACCATTCCTTCTCAGCACAGACAGCAGATAAAATCACGTTCGCCGCTAAAGATACAAAAACAACTTTCATATACCCCATGAAACATGTTAACTGTATAATAACGGGAATCTGCCACAAATAAGTCAGGAAAAGGAGCATACAGCCAATCAGCCCATCCAAAGGAGAAACCGTAACACTTGCCGCCATGCCGGCAACAGTTGTTGCAATCCACAGGAAAAGGTTTGTCACAAAGAGCAGAATAACCAATGCTGCCGTTTTTCCAAACCAGATTTTATCAAGTCGTATGGGCAGGAAAACTATGTTCTGCATCCCGCTTTTTTTCTCCCCGGCAATCATGCTCGCAGAACATAGCGAAACTACAAGCGGCAGAACCATGAAATACCACCAGTTATATGTTGAAAGCTGAACATGGCTGCCGCTTAACAGATACCCTAGCAACAATGTGACTAACGGAGCCAAAATTATCAGTTTCATAGAAAAAGTATGGCGCATTTTCAACAATTCGGATTGAATGATACCAAGCATAAATCAGCCCTCCCCTCTGGTGCTTCCGACAACTTCCATAAAAATATGTTCCAAATCCGCATCTTTATGGACTTCACCTTCATAACCCAGCTTTCCATTTGAGATAATACCGATATGGTCTGCAATCAGCTCAACCTCAGATAAAATATGGCTGGATAAAATAACAGTAATCCCTTTCGCTGAGAAAGAGCGGATCAATTTACGCAGATCCTGAATACCGATAGGGTCTAATCCGTTTGTCGGCTCATCCAAAATTAAGAGTTTAGGCTGGGCCAATAGTGCAAGTGCTATTCCGAGCCTTTGTTTCATGCCTAAAGAAAACTGTCCTGCTTTCTTTTTTCCTGTGTTGGTTAATTGTACCGTGGTAAGGACTTCTGAAATTCGCTCATCTGATAAACCCAGCGCCAGGGCGCGTACTTTCAGATTTTCATATGCTGTCAGATTATCATACAGCGGCGGATTTTCAATCAAAGCACCAATTTCCTTCAAATCATTGCGGCTCCAATCATGGCCGTCAACCTCTATCCTGCCGGAAGTCGGCTTAAAGATTCCTGCAATCATTTTCAAAATTGTTGATTTTCCAGCTCCGTTCGGCCCCAACAGACCATAAACCGAATTTCTTTCTATACTTAGAGATATACGGTTTACCGCAATCTGCCCTTTAAAACTTTTGGTTAGTTCCGTTGTTTTCAAAATGATGTCCATACTCTGTCTATCCTTTCTATTTGTTGTTGCAGAAAGAATAGCAGATAAGTTTGAAGATTTTATAAAGATACGGATAGATTTATTTTTTCCTATCGCCTTTTTTCAGTTATATTATCTATTTCCCATTTACTCCATCTCCTTGAACGTGCCAGCCATTCTCAGACATGACTCCACTGCACCCCTGCGCAAGGTCTGAGAAATCCACCACCGTCAAATCCGAAAACTCCGGCTCATACAGCTTCTCTCGGATAGACTTGATCACCTCCACATTTCCCTTTAAAATCGGCACCGGAAATTCTATAATCTCCAAATGCCCGTTGCCCGTCCTGTCATACACATCCGCACCAACAACTTCCGGCATCTGCTTGTAGGATTTCTCCTCCTGATTTTTCTGATAACAGCGGTAGAGATAGGCTCTGCGAAAGCCCAGCCACCCATACTGCTCCGGCAGTCCTTCCCTCCCCGGAATATCTGCCAGTATCCTTACCCATCCGAAAATTTGTAATACAGCGGATAGACCAAAAGCTGCCCTTCCATTCTTTTCAGCACCCATCCCCGGCAGATTAAAGTTTCCCTGTCGGGGAACAGGCTGATGATCTGCTCCTCCGTCCTTATCGCAGGCTCATTCACTGTTCCCACTCCCCTTCCCGCTATATTCAGAAAGGAAAAGCCCCGCAACCGCCAGGACCGTCCCCATAACGGAAACCCATGTCACCGGCTCCTTCAGCACCAGCACGGAAGTCACCACCGTTATGACGGGAACCATGTATATATAGACGCTGGTCTTGACCGCGCCAAGCACCTTTACCGCGAGGTTCCATGTGACGAAGCAGAGTGCGGATGCCCCCAGCCCAAGATATAGGATATTGAGCAGATGCGTCACATCCGCAAACCGTTCCAGCCCGATTTTAAAATCGAAAAGGAACAATGCCGGAACCATGAACAGGATGCCGTAAAAGAACGTTCTCCGCGTGGTGAGTACGACCGGGTATCCGAAACTGCTGATCTTCCTTGTCAGTATGGAATAACACGCCCACACAAAAGCCGCAAGGACTGCCAGCAAATCCCCCATCGGGGTCAGTTCCATCCGGGAGCCGTTAAAGCTGATCAGTGCAACACCCGCCATCGCCACCACAAAGCCTATGAAAAAGTTCGCTCTTAGCTTCCCTTCTGATTTTAGGAACAAGCGTGACAGTATCGCCGTGAAAAACGGTGCAACCGAAATGATGACTCCCACGTTTGATGCCATCGTATATGTAAGCGCGATATTCTCCAGCAGGTAATATAAGCATATCCCGCACATTCCCGCCAGCACAAAAGTCAGCTCCTGCTTACGCTCCACTCCCTTCATACGGTGCGGGCAAACCAAAAATAATGCCACAAATCCCATGACAAAGCGGAAGAACAGTATTTCCACCGGCTTAAAATCCGTAAGCAGGACTTTGGTGGATATGAATGTCGTCCCCCATATGATGATGGTGAACAGCGCCGCCGGATGCCCGGCCATTCTCCTATTCCACATTCAGCGCCCCTCCTTCATCTCACCAAGCAGGGAAGAATGCTGCTTGCAGCAAGTCCGCATTGCGGACGGTTCTTCCGTGTGAATGGTATTTTCATTCACGCTATCCCCGTCTTTTTCCGAGAATATTTCACGGTAAGTACCCGGTGCAAGTCCTATGAACTGGTTGAAGTAATTTGTAAAATGGCTCTGGTCTGAGAACCCTGTCCTGGTTGCTGCCTCCACTGGCGGCACACCTTCCGATAATAGCTTTTTTGCCTCATTGATGCGGACTGTTTCAAGGTATCGGTACGGCGTGACTCCTTTTTCCTTTGTAAATGCCCGCAGCAGCGTTGACTTGCTAAGCCCTGCATGGCGGCATATCTGGTCTAAATAGATGCGCTCCGCAAAATGCGCTGTCATGTATTCACAGGCTTTTTCAATCTCCTGCCTGCATTCCGGGATGCAGCTTTCAAATGGCTTCCCATAATTCTGGATGAGGTACGAGAGCAGGAACAGCAGGGTTTCCTCCTTCCCAAACTCCCCCGTTCCTTTCATGACCATCTCATGCAGTGAGCGCAGGTGGCAGGCTATCTCCTCATCGCAGATAACATTTCTTGAAAATCCCGGAAGTTCCCGTTTCCCCGTGACCTCCTCCACCAAGTCGAGCATGACCTCCTTTGAAATGTTAAATCCCCGGTAATCAAACGTCCCTTCATCACTCTGCACGCAGGCATGGCTGTCACCCGGATTGAAAAGCACGATGCTCCCTTCTTCTATGGCGTACTCCCTGTCCCGGCAGGAAAGCACACGCTCCCCTTTCTCCACAAACCCAATGACATAATGCTCATGGAAATGGCTTGGAAACGGCTGCACGATTCCCTCAAAGCGGTATGCCTCCATCCTCAATTCATCATCATATACCACTGTCCTTATTTCTTTCTTCATGTGGATTACCTCCGAGTTCAATTTTTGGATTTTGTCATGAGCCATTTTACCCCTTATTTTTTCCTGCGTCTTGTAAAATATCTTCATTTTTCAGATTTATCGGTTTGATTTCCTTCTATGCCTTGGCATCAAAACTATTCTGCGTGTCTCCCACATTAGCTACTTCTTCACCCGCCAGCGGAATACCCCTCTTTGCATTTCCCCACGCCTCGTTATAGATCATGCACATTTCCGTCTGTCTGGAAGCCTCCGCATTGGTGGTATACATCGTCCACCCATTGTTGGAATA
>RAYM01000064.1 GCA_003611805.1 bacterium 1xD42-87
GCAACATTGCCGGTGTCGCTTGGGAAAAGCTCTGCATATTTTATTTCGAATTCATCCCACGGGATACAGTCAGCCATGAGGCTTCTGGAGATTATGAGGAAATCATGGCTGGAACTCCCTCCGTTGATGAAAATCTCATTGCGTCCATCATCAAACGGTATGGGAAGCACTGGCTGCAGAAGATCCGTTCCTTCCGTATCGGATTATCCTTCCCGCCCCGTCTCGTAAAGCAGTGTTTTTCTTTTTTCGGGAACCAGTTCATGCAGATAAGGCAGACTCCAAACATCCTGTTTCTAACACCCACATAGCCTTACAGGAAACCTCTCCTGATTCCTTCTATACTAAAGAAAACTAAGTTTTCTTAGAAAAAACGAAAGGGAGGACTTCAAATGAAACAGGAATTAGCACAGGATATCGCTTTGATGCGGTATTCCATGATCTCACCGCTGATTGTCGGCCTCCCGGATGAGTACAGATCCAAGGAAGCTTACTTTCGTGCGGCTTCTGCACGTGGTGCGCTCCATCCAAACGGATCCTTCATCCATCCGGCGCCGACATCCATCAAACGCTGGTACCAGCACTACCAAAAGAATGGCTTTGACGGGCTGCTCCCTTCCAGCCGCAGCGATGAAGGCACTTCCCGAAAGATTCATCCGGATCTTGAGGAACAGATCCGGTATCTGAAAACGAACTATCCCCGTATGTCTGCGGCAGCCATCTTCCGTCAGCTATGCGACAACGGTTCTGTCAACCGCAATGAATTATCAGAATCCACAGTGAACCGTTTTCTTAACAGCCTTGCCCGGAAAGAAAGGACAACGGACAACCAAGACATGAGACGTTATGAACGTGCCCATGTCAACGAGGTCTGGTGTGGGGACAGCAGCGTCGGCCCTTACCTGAAAACAGAAGATGGCAGAAAGCATAAGGTTTATGTGATTGCACTTATTGACGATGCCAGCCGCTACATCGTTGGCATTGATGCCTTTTTCAATGATAACTTTGCAAACCTTATGTCTGTCATGAAATCTGCTGTTGCAAAGTTTGGCGTTCCGAAGTTATTCAACTTTGATAATGGCAGTTCCTACAAAAACAGACAGATGGACCTGCTTGCTGCCCGTATCGGGTCCACAGTCCATTATGACCGGCCGTATACTCCAACCCAGAAAGCCAAGGTGGAGCGTTGGTTCCGTACCATGAAAGACCAGTGGATGGCAGGCCTCGACATGCGGGATTTCCATACGCTTAATGAACTTCGCACAAGCCTGTACGCGTATGTCAATCAGTATAACCAGAGGATCCACTCTTCCCTGAACGGAAAGAGCCCGCAGGAACGTTACTTTAGCGAACCGGACTGCTTCCACCGCTTACCCGAAGATAAGATTGGCCTGTTATTCTTACTGGAGTTAGAGCGCCGCGTTTCCATTGACTGTGTGGTTACCATTGACCACATCGAGTATGAGGTCGATTACCGTTTTGCAAAACAGAGGATCAGACTCCGTTATTCTCCTGATATGGAATCCATCTACGTTGTAGAAGCAGATGGTACGCTTACACCCATCCGTCTTCTTAATAAGATCGAAAATGCAGATATCAAACGTGAAAAGCCGCGTCTTTATGGAGGTGATGACTAATGGATTATACGATCCGCTATGGTTTGGAATTCAACCCGTTTTTAAAGAACTCCAAAGAAATCTTTATATCAACGGATGAATCAAAAGAAGTTTTGTTCCGCCTGAACTATCTTGCAAAAACAAAGGGCTTCGGCCTGCTCACCGGCAGCCCCGGCCGTGGAAAAACAACTGCGGTCAGATACTGGGCACAAACCTTAAATCCCTCACAATACAAAGTGGTCTATACCTGTTTTTCCACTTTTAGTCCCAATGATTTTTATCGAAATCTTGCCACGGAACTTGGTGCACAGGCCCACTACCGGAAACCGGATAACTTCCGGGTAATTCAGGAAGAACTCACAAGACTCTCTGTTGAGAAAAGGAAAACCCCGGTAATCATTATTGATGAAGCAAACTATATCAGTTCTGCCATTCTGAATGATTTTAAGCTGTTGTTTAACTTTGAGATGGATTCCAGAGACCGTGCTGTTGTTCTCCTGTCAGGACTTCCATTGCTTAATGCCACACTTCGCCTGAGTATACATGAGCCGTTCCGTCAGAGGATCATCATGAATTATGAGATTCCTGCATTTACAAAAGAAGAAGGCAGATCTTATATCCTCGAAAAGCTTCAGGGAGCAGGTGCTGCAAGAACCATTTTTGAAGATGCAGCACTCGAAGCCATCCTGAATGCATCCGATGGAACGCCGCGCGTCATTAACAATCTATGCAACAGCTGCCTGTTGATTGGTGACTCTAAAAAGAGTGACATGATCACAGCAGAGACCGTCATGCAGGCAATCAACAATAATGAGATTTAGCAGTAAAAGCAGGGCAGCCTGCTTTTATTGTATTTCCCTGGATCTCTTAATCTGCATCATTTTTTATGTCGATCAGATAACTTGCAGATGTTGGGGCAGACAATCTGCGGAGGCATGGCATGCAAAGTCTAAATCAGACGCAACTAATCTGCATGGAGCTGGTGCATCTAATTTGCAGGACAACAATATCCAGACACTTGATTTTTCGATTTGCTTCACTGACTTCAAAAATCCCCATCGGCACTTCTTCCCATGAACCATCATCCAGTTCCAGATGATAGAACAGTTCCAATTTGGCATCTTCCAGTGTGTACCTGTCCACATCCAGAAACAGAGTTATTCCCATTTCCGAAGCATACACCGTTCCAAGCTCCATTTCGTTGGAATCACAGCACTGGGCAGAAATATATCCGCTTCCTTTTACAATCTCTTTCTCGGAAAATTCATGTACCACTCCTGTTTTCGTGGCAATTCTTCCAGTCCAATAATATCTCCTTGTGTTCTCCTGTACCGCTGACAGGAACGCTTCACTTACTGGGTACATTCAAACACCGCCTTCCTAAAATTCTTTCAAGGTAAAGGACACCGTCCATAATCCCCTATAGGATGTATCCTTTTCCAATTTCGCCTTAAAGCTCTCAACATACATTTCTGTATTTCTCATGTCCACCGTCTCTGTGTCAAAATAGTCCACCGACAACTTATCCTGTTTGCAATAGGCAGTCAGTGCTTTCAACCACTTTGCTGTCACGGAAAAAGAAACCGAGATATTCACTACTCCCTGACGTACAACATCCCTCTGCGTAGTTCCCGCCTCTGTTTCCCCACTACTGTCTGCTTCCACTGCCGATAATGACACATCATAAGAATCAGGCAGAGGAAGGACAGTTCCGTCAAATTTCAAATATTCAAAAAATGCCATCCTACCTTCCTCCACTTCTTAAATTCATTCTCTGCTGGGCATTCACAATTACTTCATCAAGCATTGTTCCGCCCAGATAAATCGGAATTACGATATCCCCATTCTGTCCATTCAACTGCGAAAGTGCATCCGTAATTGCAGACATAATGCCGGATAGGTTTTCCTGTGAAATAGTCGCATTGCGATTATTTTCATATTCAACTCCGACCATAGCCATCTGTGGACTGATAACCATATCCCCGGCAACACCTTCCACAGCCTTTGTAACCATTGTTTTACTCTGATCAATTCCCTTTGCCAGACCACTCATAAAATCAGGCATCCAACTCTCATAGTCGGTCAAAGGTCCTTCATCCGGAACAGAGAAATGCAAGAAAGAACGGATTGTCTCCGCCACATTTGTTACCGCATCTTTTACCGTTCCAATGCAACTCTTAATACCATTTACAATGCCCTGAATGATATCTGCTCCCCACTGGAATGCGGAAGATGCCAGATTCTTGATGAAACTGACAGCATTGTTAAATCCTGTCTTGATGCTTTCGACAATCTTCGACACTGTATTTTTAATCCCGCTCCACATGGAATTAAACGCACCGGACACCACGGACTTGATGGTGTTCAACACCGTAGTAAACACATTCTTAATCGTATTCCATACCGTTGTAATGACCGTCTTTATCGCATTCAGAACCGTAGTAATTACGGTTTTGATGGCATTGAACACGGTTGTAACAATCGTTTTATAGATATTGAAATAAGTGGTCACTATCGTACTGATCACATTTAACACCGTGGTAAATATGGTTTTGATGCCCTCCCAGATTGCAGAGAAGAAATTCTTGATTCCGTTCCAAATGGTCTGCGCCGCACTGCTGATTGCTTCCCATGCTGAAACAAAGAACTCCTTAATGGCAGTCCACACCGCAATGGCAACTTCCTTGATGCTCTCCCATAAATCAATCCAGAACTGCCTGAACTCTTCATTGGTATTCCACAGATAAATAAAAGCCGCTACCAGTGCAGTAATGGCTGCAATAATCAGGAATATCGGATTGGCAAGCATGGTTGTATTCAATGCTGCAAATGCTGTTTTTACCGTATTGATAACTCCGGCAAGTTTTGGAACAACCGTCATGATCGTACCCACAGTACCCATAATCTTACCCACAATAATGAGCACAGGCCCCACAGCCGCTACCACCATTCCTATGATGACAATGAACCTTTTTGTTCCATCACTCAGTCCGGAAAACCATGTGGTCAGTTTGGAAATAGTTTCTGCAAGTGACATCAAAAGCGGTGCCAGCACGGACATAATCGCATTTCCTAACTCAATCGCTGTATTTTTTAACTGATTGATTGCCACCTGTATGGTATAGGAATTGGTCTTTAATTTCTCAAATGCGGTATCCGTTGCACCAGTACTGTTCTGCATTTCCGCAAGAGTTCCATTAAAGGTTTCTGCACTATCTCCAAGTAAAATAAGACCTGCTTTTGCCGCCTCGGAACTTGACCACATATCACCAAAGGCAAGCCCCTGTTCCGTAGCCGCATCCCCGATGATTGCCAGACAGTCTGATAAGCTGTAACCGCTGTTCATCAACTCTGCAAAAGAACTTCCCGTCTTCTCTTTCAGGATATCGGATACCTTCGTACCAGACTTCCCAAGTTCATTCAGCATGGAGTTCATATAAGTGGTAGATTCCGCTGTGGCAACACCGTTTGCGGTCATAATGGCATAACCGGCACAAAGCTGGTCTAACTGTACCCCATAAGCATTGGCAGTCGGGATGACCTTACCCATTGCAGAAGATAATTCCGCAACCGTAGTCTTACCTAAGTTCTGTGTCTGGATAAGCATGTCAGACACGTTTGTTACCTCACTTGCCTCCATGCCATAGGCATTCAAAATGGTGGTCAGAATATCCAACGCATCTCCCGCTTCTGCAAAACCGGCTTTCGCAAGTTTGGTGGAATTGGAAACAAAATTGACCGCATCCCCTGTGGACTGCCCTGCAGAAATGGCATTGTACACGTTATCCGCAATCTCCGTGGAACTGATACCGGTCTGGTTGGACAAATCCAAGATAGCCTTTTCCAGTTCATCAATCGGAACTTCCGTGGCATCCGCAATGGTAGATACCTTTGCCATTGCATCTTCAAAATCCAGTGCCGCCTTTGTACTGGCTGTACCCGCTGCCACAATACCGGCTGATACAACGGACATCTTCTTACCCACATCCGTGACCTTATCCCCGGCAGACTTTAAAGACTCTCCCGCATTGGCAATCTTCTGTAATGCCACCGCTGACTGCTCTGCCTGTTCTTCCAAATCTTCCAGTACGTGCTCCGTGGCAATGATTTCCCTCTGGAGTGCATCATACTGGTCTTTGCTTATCGTTCCCTGTTCCAACGCGGCATTGGCCTGTTCACTGGCAGTCTTTAAAGCCTCCAGTTTTTCCTTTGTCGCCTGAACCTCTTCATTCAGTAATCTCTGCTTCTGGGATAAGAGTTCCGTATTGCCCGGATCTAATTTCAGCAGCTTCTCCACATCACGAAGCTGTGACTGGGTATTACGGATTTCACTGTTTACACCCTTCAATGCTGTTGTAAGTTTCGTGGTATCTCCACCGATTTCCACGGTAATACCCTGTATTCTGCTTGCCATTTATCCTCTCACCTCCCATTTTCAAGCACAAAAAAAGAAGCATTTCTGCTCCGTCAAATCTATCTATTCTCTAATATTCACAAGACCTTTTGTCTTCTGATCTACATCTGTTGCATATGGTGGTTTATCACAATCCACCCACTTCCCTGTTTCCGCATCTTTAACTCTCCAAGACAAATCATTATCCTTTGGTCTGGGAAGTTCTAAATCAATCAGACATTCATCCATCAATTTCTGTTTTTCTTTCCTGTCACACAGAAACAGCAGGTATCTGTACTGTTTCCCTTTAAAATGGAGAATGCCATACTTCTTCATCTGCTCCATTGTCGGTCTTACCGTAATCCGGCTATCCTTCTGTCCACCCGGCACCAGAAAAGATTTCATCTGACGGACATGTATCTTCACACCGTCTTTCATGTACATTTCCCCATCAGAATATCCGGCATAAATAAAATTAGATGCCTGATACACATATCCAACCTTACCAACCATTCCATCTGCCCAGGTAAATAATATCTTCAATTCTGGAATATTCCTGTGAATCCATTTCACAAGTTGTGATAACATCTGGGATTCACTGTTTCGTGGCATCTCTTCCGTCATACACATTCGTCCAATCTCCAGATAGTCTTTTGTATCCAGACTCGGAAAAATTCTCTGTATGGTGTGTCGTGGCCTTGTGCCCCATCCAAGCGTAACCACACCGACCAATTCCTTATCCAGAAAGAAGCCCAGAAAATATTTATTTATCTTCGGAAGAGTATTGGAATAATGATATTTCCGAATCATTCTCAGGGCATCTTCTTTTGAAATTTCTTTTATATTGAACCGATACATTTCCTCACTTCCTTGCATAATAAAAGCACCTACCATTTCTGATAGATGCTTCATCTCATTTTTATATAATTTGTAACAGCTTATTCAAGCACTTTCCAATAACCAGTCTTTTTAGAACCAACTCTTTCTACATATCCATTTTCTTTCAAAAATGTCAGATTATTTTCTACTGCCGTTTCGCTAATCCCCAGTATCTGATGCAATTCGCTGGTAGTAATATTAGGATTATCTCTCATTTCTGTTATAATTCTTTGTCTTCTTGAGTTTAATCCTTTTTTATTCCCAACTTTATCCCCAACTTTATCCCCAACTTTTTTCCCAACTTTTTTAATCTTCTGAAGTGGGATTGTTACAACGATTGAATTTTCTCTAAAAGTAAATGCTTCCTTTCCGTAAGTTTCAATAATCTTAGGCACTCCTCGACCAGATTTCTCACTGATATGCAACTGCAAAAAGATTTCTGATAGCTTTTCATTTACTGGAATTGATTCTCCCAAGAAAAATCCTTCCATAGTCTGTGCCGGTGCCAATGTTCCTCTCGATAAGATTTCAATTCTGTTTGAGAATACAGAAATCATCGGTTCATTTCCACTAATCCACAGATTGTGCAAAATAGCATTTATGATTGCTTCTCTAAAAGCCTTATTATCAAACAACGGTGTTTCCGGACGTTCCACTACGCGCTCACTTTCATCTGTCTGAATCAAATTTAATACATCTGCGTATCTTAATACCTCATCCAAAGTATAGAGCAAACAATTATTACCAAATTCTCTTACCGAAAACAAATTGGAACCTTTCGTTTCTCCTTCAAAAATTGATACTCTTAATGGAAAATGTGAATTATCTGAAAGCAACTGTGCCAACAGATTATATTCTCCATCCTTATTTCTTAACCCAAGATTCTTCTCAAAGGTTCTTTCATTTAATACGATTCCTTTTGAACCATAATATCCAAACAATTTAGAGAATGTCAGTTCCTGATATTTTGCCGGTAATGTCTCAATCGTCTCCACTCTTCCATCCAAAATCTTAAATAACTGAATCTCCCTCTTCGGGTAATCTTTCAAGTTTGCTTTAGAAGAGCCTATACGGATATATCGCTTTTCTTTAAAAGCCGTCGGAATCTCCTCTGCAGCAGGAATCACCAGAACAACAACTCTTTTACCATCAATGATTTCTTCCTCGAACGAAAAGTTGATACTTGGTGACAAATTTCTCGCCAAGAAATTTTGATATGGCTCTTTATTATGATCACAATACTGATTAAATGTCGTACCCACAATCTCATGGGTTTCATCATTTACACCCCATACAAAATATGCTTGTTGTTTATAATGAAATGCCGCTGCGTTTGACAATGCTGATATATATTCACCCAGCACTTCTGGCTGAAACCAATTTTCTTTAAATTCAAACCATTCCTGTTCATCGTCATATGCACATAAGTCTAAAACTAATTTTTCAATATTCATAAATCATCATCCTTTTCCCAACTTTTAATCCCAATGAAAACATTATAACACATTGGGAATAAAGTTGGGAATATTTTATGCATTTCACAAAAAATTATTCTCAGAACCTATCAAAATCTTCCTGTGTTGCAATCTGTGCATACTTACAATCATCATTTCTACTCTCAGCATACATATCATTGATAAGGCCTATCGATAACAGTTCTAAATCTGCCATCGACAAGCCTAATTGTACGCATCGGAGAAGGAACAATGGGGTTGTCATTTCACGGTCTGTCGGACGAAGTTTTTTTTAGCTTCCACATCAGTCTGCACATTCAGTCCCCAGAGTTCAATGAGCTGTGGAAGCACCTGATAAATAGAAAAAGTGTTGAACCCATCCAGCCACTCTTCCGGTGTATTGGGAATACTTGCATCTGCATGTTTTGCCATGACAAATGCGATATTCTCAAACATCTCCAAGGAAAACATGTCCAGATTGGAACTTTCCTCACTGTTATCTCCAATGGATTTTTCCAGTGCTTTCAGATCCTTGTAAATATCCCTCTGGAACTTCATGCGATAAATTCTCGGAATGGCAGCAGATGCCTTAAAGGACACCTGCTTACCGTCAATTTCAATCTGCTTAATCATGCTCATTATGCCACGCCTCCTTCATCCTCTTCTGCAACTACAGGCATGTACACAACCTTATACCAGTCATTGTAAACGGTTGTATCTGTGGTATTTCCTGTTTTCGCCTTCACAAGACCACTGGAAAGTGGTGTTGCCTTAATGGTAAGTGTCTCTGTCTGTACCTCTCTGGTATCCTCATTGGTCTTACCCTCGATACCCGGTCTGGATGCGGCACAATTATAAAGCACATGGCGAATGTGTCTCTGGTCGCCATCAAACTCGAACAAGAGTGCAAAGGACTCCAGTTCTACCTGTGCGTTCTCAATCAGCACACCATTGTCATCCAACTCTTCCTTCAAAATTTCTGTACGGAAATCTTCCGGAATAAGTGCAAGTTCCAGATCACCCTCATAACCCATGTTGTTATTGATAACATAGTAGGCGATACCATCCGCATAGAAATTTTCCGGTTCTCCGTTTGCATCCAGAGAAATGGACACCGAACCCGGAATGGATTTCGGATCTCCATAGGAAACCGTACCATCCTCTGCAATGCTAAGTAACGCATAGTGTGCATTTTTCAGATTATATTTTACTTTGTTATTTTTCTCTGACATCTCTATACCTCCATCTCAAATGTGTAAAGGACTTCATAGAGCTTTTCGCTCTCTATCCAAGTTTCAGATTTGTTGTAAAAGATTCCGTGTTCATCCAACACATCCTCCAACTGCTGTTCCACCGCCAAATCTTTTAAATCGGTGTACAATTCTATATGAACCTCATTTATCTTGTAATAGACCTTGCCATCCGCTGAGAAGTTATTGCTCCCAGGAAGCAGATAACAGATAAATGGCGGCTCAGGCGATTCCCCTTCTGCAAAATGATGGTATGCAAAGGAAATCTGTGTCTCATTTAAAATCTGCAATAATTCTTCCATGTTCTAACCTCTCAGTGCTCTCTCAATCTCTTCCTGCAACTGCCGGATTCCATGCTGTTCTGCCGGTGCGATATGGGCTTTCCCTTCCACTCTGCCGCCATTTCTTTTGGCATGACCATATTCCAAAAGGTGTGCAAGCTGATACCTGTTTTTAGAATGAACCACCATTGTCAGTGTCTGAGATGTCTCCCTGACCTTTTTCGCAGTCCAACTTTTTGCATACTTTCCGGTATCTTCCGGAGCATTTGCCTTAATCTCCTTACGGACTGTGGTACTTGCGTGTTTCACGGCTTCTTTCATGTCATCCGTGGCAAGTTCTGCAAATTCCGTCAGACCTTGCATGATTACATCTGCCATATCATTGATATTTACTGTAGATGCCATCCTTGCCGCCTCGCTTTCTCACATCGGAATTTCAAAGATTTCTTTTTGTAATTCATGTGGTCTACCGAAAGAATATTGTAAATCTCCCCACGAAACAGAATACGGAAACCTGTAGACACAATGTCCACAAGTTGGCTACAACATCTGACTGTAAATGTAATACTCGCCCCATCTACTGTCTGACCTGCTTCTGATTTCTCATTTCCGCCTTCCGCACCAATCGTGGCAAAACAGGAATAGTAATCTTCCCACTCATTCTTATGGTTGCCGATAGCATCAGACACCACAGCACTCTTCTGGAACAGGATTTTTTCATTCAGCAAAGATACCTTCATCAGAATCCCTCCTGTCTGCACCCAAAAAGTAACGAACGGAGTGACAAAGTCAATGCATGATGGTCTGCCTCTTCCCTGTGTTCATACAGATAGGCAACCGCATACATGACTGCAATCCTGGCACAAGGTTCTTCCTCAAAAGCATCCTCATCCGCCATTCTTGCCACGTCCATGCATAATGTCTGAGCAGATTCCATGATATTACGGAGCAAAACATCGTCATCATCAAAGTCCACACGAAGATATTTTTTCATTTCATCCAACGTAACTACCACGTTTCCACCTCCATATTAAGATGGTGCCGGACTAAGCCGACACCACCCTATCATCAGAATTAGGCACCCATCTTGAGTACCTGAACCGCTTCGGCAAGCACTAACTTACCATCCACACGTTCCTTTGCAACAAAGCCGACCATACCGTTTCCGGCAAAGAGTTCCTTAAGCTCTGCGAAAGAACGAACTCCACGGTCTCCAATGTTGTAGTAACTGAAATCGCCAAAGGCGATAACAGGCTTACCTGCAGCAATGGTAGGAACATATGCAGAAGTCATTACCTCATAGCCAAAGAGTCTGTCCGGTTCTCCAGCCTGTAAAGAAGGCTGCCATAAATACTGACCGTTTTCATCTTTCAACTTACGAAGTGCCGTAATGGTCGCATCATTCATGATGAATTTTGCTTTCTTACGGTAAGGACGCTTCAATGCATACACAAGATTGATGATTTCATCCGCTGTGATTTCTGTTGCACTTGCAGCAGTCACACCAATCTCTCCGCCACCCTCTTCTGCAAAAATACCAAGAGGTTTTCCGGTACCGTCACCATTGAGGAATGCATCCTCTTCTGCATTTGCCAGCGCTCTGGAGAACTGACGGATTAAATAATTCTCTAAGCCAAATGCATTGTCATAAAGCAACTCTTCTGTAACCTTTACAGCCACATGGAGCTTGTGGGCATCCAGATTGATCTGGTCGAATTTCGCATCACCAAAGGTTAATGCCTCGCCCTCATCAATCCATGCTGCAGCCGGCTTAGAACCCGCAATGTTAATCTTGCGTTCTCCACTGGTTGTAATGGTTGTACCAAGTCTACGGAAGATATTTTCCTCTTCCAGACCTTCAATCAATCTGGAATCGTATTCTTCCGGCACAAGATAACCACCATCCGCATCAATCCCCTCAGAAAGCACGTTTCTGATATTACGGAAATTGTTACGAATTGCATGGAGCATTGCTTCCTTATATTCATTAGAAGCACGACCAGTCTTTTTCTCCTGACCACCGGCACCATTCATAGGCTTACCGGTAAGAGGAGTATTCACAGGCTTGTTAAGCTCTGCTTCCATAGCCTCCATCTCTTCCATACGTGCAATCTCAGCAGAATAATTCTGCACCTTCTGTTCCATCTCTGCATAAGTCGCTGCATCCTCAGCGGATAACAGACCGTCCTTATCGCGTTTTGTTTCCACAAAAGCCTTAGCAGCTTCCCACGCTTTGTTTCTCTTTTCTCTCAGTTCTAAAATAGTCATAGTAGATTACCTCCAATTTTTTAATAAATTAAGCCGACTCATCAGCGAATCGGCTTTGACTTTGTTACTGTTTTCAGTTTCATTTTTCTGCTGGATTCGACACTTTTCGGCAACCTTATCCATTAAGGAATTGACCACCGCTGTTTTTGAATACAGCATGGATACCTGTGGAACTTCCATCTCATCCACAGCACCATTTCTCTGGATGACTTCATCTGCAAATCCAAGCTCAATAGCTTTGTTTGCATCCATCCATGTTTCTGCATCCATGAGAAGTGCCAGTTTTGTTCTGGACATTCCGGTTTTCAGCTCATAGGCATTGATGATGGAATCCTTCACGCTTTTCAGCATATCAATGGCTCTCTGCATCTCTCCGGAATCCCCAAATGCAATGGTCATCGGATTATGGATCATCATCATGGATACCGGAGACATCAGCACTGTATCACCGGCCATGGCAATGACCGAAGCCGCCGACGCTGCAATGCCGTCAATCTTGACTGTGACCTTGCCCTCATACTCACGGAGCATGTTGTAAATCTGGGCAGCCGCCACACAATCTCCACCGGGGGAATTGATCCAGACCGTAATGTTTCCATTCCCATCCATCAATTCTTCCTTGAACATCTGCGGTGTAACATCATCATCAAACCAGCTATCCTCTGCGATGGTGCCGTTTAGGAACAGTGTTCTCTCCACCGTTTCCGTCTGTGTCTCCTGATTCAGAACCTTGTGGTTCTTCCACTTCCAAAACTTCTTCATTCGGTTCGCTCTCCTTTCCCGCAAATATTCCTGCGTCTTTTAATTTGGTCATATTCCCGTTGATAAGGTACAGATCGCCACCTTCCTCTTCCGGAATACGGTCAAGATTTTCAAGTTCCCTGATATCATTTGCGCTCATCCAGCCGTTCTGTCTGCCAATGGCATATCCATTCATACGGCTCTGATAATCGCCACGGAGCAACCCATCCACATTGAACTTGACAAAGTATTGTGTTTTTTCGTCCGCGGAAAATAAGGAACGGACAATAGCCTGTTCCCTCCTTGCAACCCAAGGGTCTAAGGTATATTTCACGAACTCCAAAGACTGCTGCTCTATATTAGAAAAGCTCGACTTTTCCAAATCCCCGACCATATGTGGCGGAACTCGGAAAATACGAGCTATTTCATTTATCTGAAATTTTCTGGTTTCTAAAAACTGTGCCTGTTCCGGACTAATGGAAATCGGTGTGTACTTCATCCCTTCTTCCAGAACTGCCACTTTATTTGCATTGGAACTGCCACCAAATGCGGATGTCCAACTGTCTCTTACCCTCTGCGGGTCCTTCACTGTTCCCGGATGTTCCAGAATACCACCCGGTGTGGCACCATTAGCAAAGAACTTTGCACCATATTCCTCACAGGCAATGGCCATGCCAATCGCATTCTTTGCCATTGCAATCGGAGAATACCCGACCAATCCATCAAATCCAAGACCGGGAATGTGAAGCACATCCGATGGTTTCAGATTTACCATACTCCCCTTCATGGTCGGTGCATCATCCTTACTGGTGTTGTACTGATAATAAAGTTGTCCTTTATCATCCCTGTCCACCGTCATTCGGTTCGGCATCAGAGGATACAATGCAATGATTTCTCCCTTGCCATTGCGGATAATCTGGGCATAAGCATTTCCCCACAGAAGCAAATGTGTCATCAATGTTTCCCTGAATACAAAGGAAGTCATTTCCGGATTCGGTTCATCATGGAGTAAAAAATAAAGCGGATGTTTTACCGCCTTTTCCTTACCACCATCTCCGTTGTATTTGTAAACATGAAGCGGAAGACTTGCCACCGCTTCTGATAAGATACGCACACAGGAATACACCGCTGTCATCTGCATGGCAGAACGCTCATTGACGTTCTTTCCACTGGAACTGCCACCGATAAAGAATCGGTATGCACTGCCGGATGTTGCATTCTGTGGCTTATCCCTTGATTTAAAAATTCCTGATAAAATTCCCATAGCACTTCACGCTCCTTCTAAATAAATAAAATGCCACGCTCATCATAAACAGATGCTGTGACATCATTTCCACAACGGATTGCCCTGTCCAGTCCCATAATAGTTGCAATGGCACCATCAATCTTCTCCGTAGATTTCTCTTTGTCTGCTTTAATATTTCCCGCCGGATCATTACGAATATAAATGTTATCCATCATCCAACGGAGAACCGGATGACCGCTGTGGGCAAGTTTCTGTTCCAAAGTCAGTTTCATCAGTTCCTTAGTCGGCGGGCTCATATCTTTGAATCCCTGTCCGAATGGAACAACCGTAAATCCCATCCCTTCAAGGTTCTGCACCATCTGTACTGCTCCCCAACGGTCAAAGGCAATTTCACGAATGTTGAAACGCTCGCCCAATCTTTCTATGAATTTTTCAATAAATCCATAATGGACAACATTTCCTTCCGTGGTCATAAGATATCCTTGCTTCTCCCAGACATCATATGGAACATGGTCGCGTCTGACTCGCAGTTCCAATGTATCTTCCGGAATCCAGAAATAAGGCAAGATAGCAAACTTATCATCCTCATCCCTCGGAGGAAACACCAATACAAAAGCCGTGATGTCTGTGGTAGAGGATAAGTCCAAACCACCGTAACATACACGGCCTTCCAAATCGTCTTCATTTACATTGAATGCACACGCATCCCATTTTTCCATCGGCATCCATCGGACTGCCTGTTTTACCCATTGGTTCAATCTTAACTGTCTAAATGCATTTTCCTCTCCCGGATTCTGTTTTGCAGAATCACAGGCAGCCTGAACCTTATCAATGCTTACCGTAATCCCCAGAGACGGATTTGCTTTCTTCCAAACTTCCGGGTCTGTCCAGTCATCATTCTCATCTGCACCGTAAATCACAGGATAGAATGTCGGGTCTATCTTTCTCCCCTCAATAATATCCTTTGCTTTCTGGTGTGTTTCATAGCAAATACTGTTTGTATCGGTACCCGCCGTTGTGATCAGAAAGTACAGTGGCTGAGTTCTCGCATCTCCAGAACCTTTGGTCATAACATCAAACAGTTTCCTGTTTGGCTGTGTATGTAACTCATCAAACACAACCCCGTGGATATTGAAACCATGCTTAGAATAGGCTTCAGCCGACAACACTTGATAAAAGCTGTTCGTCGGCTGGTAAATAATTCTCTTCTGGGATGCCAGAATCTTCACTCTTTTATTCAGTGCCGGACACATACGCACCATGTCAGCGGCAACCTCAAATACAATGGATGCCTGCTGCCTATCTGCAGCACACCCATAAACCTCTGCTCTCTCCTCTCCATCTCCACAGGTAAGCAGAAGTGCGACTGCTGCCGCCAACTCTGATTTACCCATTTTCTTAGGAATCTCAATATATGCTGTGTTGAACTGTCTGTAACCATTTGGCTTAATCGTTCCAAACACATCCCTAATAATCTGTTCCTGCCAATCAATCAGTTCAAATGGCTTGCCCGCCCATGTCCCTTTTGTGTGACACAGGCATTCAATAAAGGAAACTGCATAATCCGCTGCTTCTTTGCTATAGGACGAACCCTCTGCCATAAATTTTGTCGGTTTATACTTTTTCAGTTTCTTCATCACATGCGCCACCCCTTACTCTTTCAACCACTGTTCGTATATCGCCGCTGCAATGTTAGCCATCATGACCGGTGGAACGCTCATCCCACACACATACTGGACAGATTCTTTTCCAAAATCATAATCCTGTGGGAATGTCTGTGTCGCAATGTAATCTGTGTCGGAATATTTCTCCCCGTCCACAAATCTCACGCTCATGCCACCGGATGTATTGGTCGGTGCAATCACATGGTCTTCCACAATCCTGTCATTGAACATTGAGCGTTTTCCACGCACACGCTCGGAAATATCAGAAAAGCATTTATCTCCCGGCTTTCTCTTCTTAATGAGACTTGCCATCATACATTCTTTCAGTGGAATGCCATGATCACTTCTGACCTCTCCGAAATGAATCGGCTTTTCTCTGAAATCCAGTACCAGCTTAGGAAGATTCAGGTCATTTCTCCTTGCAATGAAGAACACCCTTTTTCTTCTCTGTGGCACGCCCATTGTCTGGGCATCCAAAAGAAAAATCTGCACGGAATATCCGGCAGACTTAAATGCTTTGATGATTTCATTGACATATCCCTTTGCATTGCCGGCCACAAGACCTTTTACATTCTCTGCAATGATAATCTTCGGTTTCAATATTTCTGCTGTACGGATGAAATGTAAAAACAAGTCATCTAATCTCTGTTTCTTCTGCCCTTCACGGAATGTCTTTTCCGTACCCCAGCCCTTCTCTCTTGCTCCGGCATCGGAGAATACACTGCATGGAGGCGAACCATCCAGAATATCCAACTCCTTCAGTTCATCCGGATAAGTTCCCAGACGGTTGAAATCTCGGATATCCATAAGATAGGTATGCTTCGGATGATGATTCTGCTTATAAATTGCTTCCATATCTTCATCAATCTCACAGTTTCCAACCACAGTGTAGCCGGCAAGTTTATATCCCATTGTGGAACCGCCACCACAGGAGAAGCAGCTAAATACCTTTTTTCCATTCTTCTCCACATCTTTCAGGTCAGATAATCTCCATTTCCACGGGAAGCGGTGTTTAGTTGTATTTGAATCCGCATCTCGGACATTCGTGTTCAAACTCTTCATCCCCAAACTCCTCTTCGTCATACTCTTTATTTTCCACCTGTTTCTCGACCTGTGAATGCTCCTCATGGACTGCAAATAAATCCGTGATTTCATAATCCTCAAAACCAGTCAGGGAAACATCAAAATCCTCTCCCTGTAAATCTGCAATCTCAATCCTTAACAGTTCTTCATCCCATCCTGCATTCTGACTAATTTTGTTATCTGCCAGTATATACGCACGCTTCTGTGCTTCAGTCAAATATTCTTCCTGAATGCATGGAATCTTTTCAAGCCCCAGTTTCTGAGCAGCATAGTATCTTCCATGTCCACACAGGATGGTGTTATCCTTTGAAATAATGACCGGCGATAAGAAACCGAACTCCTTAATGCTTGCCGCAATCTGAGCAATCTGCACTTCGGAATGCGTTCTGGCATTTCTCGCATAAGGAATCAGCTTATCGACTTCCATCAGAAAATATTTTGTTTCTCCCATTTTGTTCCTACCTCCTATGATCCGTTCCTTGTCCTGAGCAGTCGTTCCATCACATCATCCTGTGGTGTTGCCCCTTGCCATTCCACGGAACAGTTTTCTTTTACAATCTGGTAAATCTGATACCAGACCTGATTGACCTGCTTCATGTACTGCTGCGACATGGCAACATACGGAGAAGCAATGGCATTGCCGGTTGTCGGATGCTTTGCAAGGAATCCATATTCTGAAATACATTCCTCACACTGAATCCAACGGGATACCGACATGGCATACTGTTCCACCAACTGGGTACTTACCAGTCTGTCACATCCCCTTGCTTTGAGCCATTTCCATGTCTCTTCAAACACTTCTGCTGCACACAGGTCTTTCCCACTTTTCTGTTTTGTTTTCAAATAGTCTTTTACCGGAGGCACATCAACGCCTTCCATTGTCGGAGTCTCCGGCAGTTCAATGATCGTGGCACTGATGCCCTCATTGATTTTCTCTGTCAGTGCTTTGGGCTTTCTGCCCGCTCCGGCTCTGGCACCGCCTCTTCGTGTACCGTCTTTGGCCATGTCCCTCACCTACTTCCGTTTGATTTCTTTGATTTCCTTTGAAATCGTTTGATATACCCTGTTTGAAATCCCATTTTTGTGCGTGATACCCCCGCCTCGTTCCCCTATAGGCGAACCTGTAGAGATTTTGATACCCCTACCCCTGTGCAACTTCTTACACCTCAGTAGGTGTACTCACGGTTGGTATTGAATCTGTCTCCACGCTCTGCATGAATCCTTGAGTGACACGACTTGCACAGTGCAATCAGATTATCTCTTTCATGTGTACCACCTTCACTCAATGGTTTCTTATGATGGACTTCCTCAGTCTCCACTAAGATTTCCTTCTCATAACAGACCTCGCAGAACGGATGCAACGAAACATATTTGTCACGAATCCTCTTCCATGCTCTGCCATATCTTCTTTTGCTGTCCTTTTTGCGTTCGTACTTCTCATAGTTCTGGTTGGCAAGTTTCTCATGTTCCTCACAGAATCTACCATCAGTCAGATTCGGACAACCGGGATGAGAACAGGGACGCTTTGGTTTTCTCGGCATATGTTCCACCTCTTTTTCTCCATGAAAAAAGCCACTGCAAATTTCTCTGCAATGGCTCTCTGTCATTTTGTTTCTTTCGTCAGTATAACAATATCATAAATAAGAACTCTCATTCTATCACATTAACTCTCATCTTCCAGAAATTTTGCAATTTCTTTTACTGCTATATCATGGATGCGGAATGTGTGTTGGATACTGTAATCCAGATCTACTGCAATCTGCTCCCACGGACGGAAACACAAATATCTCTGTTCCAATATAAGCTGCTGGTCCCTGTTGCTCAGACGCTTGATAAGTCTGGTAATATCCGTTTTAATCTCCACCAGTCTGTGGATGTCGGAATAAATTTCATCTTCCAGTTCCACCATCTTCACAATGGCATCTTCCATCTTGTGAATGTTCCTGTTCGGACTTCCCGGCATATCGGACATCAGGGTTGTCGCTTTTATTGCCAGCTCATGCAAAGAAGCAACCTGTTCCAATTTGCTGTTGATACTCCTGTCAATATTCAATGCCTGACTCAAATATTCTTTTGCGTTCATAAGTACCTCCGACTGAAAATTTGTTTCCCTCGGATTGACTCTGATTGTCATATTGCTTTTCTCAGTTTGGCTATTAAATACTCTCCATCCACGGAGGTCAGAACCTGATACCAACCGGAACGGAAAAATCGTTCACATTCCCTGATATCATGCTCTGCTGATGCACTCCCCGGATTTCGTTTCTTTTTCCTAAGACTTGTCATATAATCTTTGGATGCCTGTATGATGATTGCATTGGCAAGTCTTTCATATGGATTTTCTGGCAGATTCTTAGTTGCCATATCCTCTCACCTCTGCTTTCACTGCATCTATCAATGCGGACTGGGTATTGTCTTTCTGCTCCAGTGCTTTCAGGATTCTTTCATCAATGGTACCCGCAGTCACAATATGCTGAATGACCACCGTATTCTCTGTCTGTCCCTGTCTCCAAAGTCTGGCTACTGTCTGCTGATACAGTTCCAAACTCCATGTAAGCCCGAACCATACCATTGTGGAACCACCGCTTTGGAGATTTAATCCATGACCTGCAGAAGCTGGATGGATAAGACCAACCTGTAACTCTTTGGCATTCCATTTACAGATACTCTCATCAGAATCCAGTTTCTGATAAATCACATTCAGCTTCCTAAGCCTTTCCGTAATTCTGGTCAAATCATGCTTGAACCAATATGCTACCAGAACCGATTTCCCGTTTGCCGCTTCAATAATGTCTTCCAATGCATCCAGTTTCCTGTCATGAATCTGCATTACGGACAGATCATCAGAATACACAGCCCCATTTGCCATCTGGGATAACTTACCGGAAAGAGAAGCCGCATTTGCCGCTGTAATCTCCCCATCCTCAATCTCCAGAACCAAATCTTTCTTAAATTCCTCATATTTCTGTTTTTCCTTATCATCCATCTGCACCTCATATCTGGAAGATATAAGTTCCGGCATTTTCAGATAATCCGTTGCCTTCATGGAAATGGTGATGTCAGAAATACGGTTATAAATCATGCTCTCTGCTCCTGGGATTGGTTTGTAGCTGTACACGATTGGGCCATTCATTTTATCCGGTCTGAAAAAGTTGGCTCTGTAAGCTCCAATGAATCTTCCAAGTCGTTCTCCCATATCAAGCAGTTTGAACTCTGCAAATAAATCCATCAGACCATTGCTGGAAGGTGTACCGGTCAGGCCAACGATCCTTTTCACTTTCGGTCTGACCTTCATGAATGCCCGGAATCTCTTTGCCTCATGGTTCTTAAAAGATGACAGCTCATCCACAACCACCATGTCATAATCAAATTTCTTTCCACTCTTTTCCACAAGCCACTGTACATTCTCTCGGTTGATGATATAAATATCTGCCTTTTTCTCCAGTGCTGACATTCTCTCTTTTTCGGTACCAACCACTATGGAATACTGCAAATCCTGTAGATGCTCCCATTTCCTAATTTCCGATGACCAGGTATTTCTTGCTACCCTTAGCGGTGCAACCACTAAAATCCTGTGAACATCAAAACTGTCAAACAGTAAATCATTCAGGGCAGTCAGTGTGATGCTCGTCTTACCAAGTCCCATATCAAGGAAGACTGCTGCAATGGGATTCTTCTTGATGTAGTCAATCACAAATCTCTGATACTCATGCGGACTGTATCTCATCAATCATCCCCCCAATCTGCTCCTCTCTATCCAATACAAATACTAAAAATCCAAGTTTCCTTAAAATCCTGTGCCTTGCTGTCTGTAATGGCCTCGGCTGTTCTCCCGGTCTTTTCACTTCCACGAATCCAATCTTCCCATGTGGAAGCAGCACCACCCTATCTGGCATTCCATCAAATCCGGGAGAAACAAACTTCGGACATATTCCACCACGGCTTTTTACAACCGATACCAATTTTCTTTCAATCTCACGTTCTCTCATGCCATTCCTCCATCAAATTTATTAGGGGTGGTGGTCTGGGACAGTCATTTCTTAAAACCCTCTTATAGCATTTTTTTACTAAAAAACTCTCTATAAGAAACTTCTTACTAAGACCTTAACTGACCACCACCCTTTTAGGATTTAGTCCAGAAAATCCTCTTCCTCTTTCAGTCTTACGCCCTTAATGAACACGCCTTTTTTGGTCTTCTTTCTGGTAAGTCCGATAGAATCAATGGCAGAATAAAAATCTGTGGTACTTCTTGCATACTCTCCACATCTTGTGCAATAGGCACGATATGATGTTGTATCATTTTAGTTGACACCTTATACACAAGGATTTGATGTATAATCAAAGAGAAATAAGGAGGCAA
>RAYM01000065.1 GCA_003611805.1 bacterium 1xD42-87
CTCCTGACAGTCCGGGGATTTGGGTATAAGGCGGTGGACTATGAGGGATAAAAAGAAGGGGAACAGGATTTTAATATGCGGGATTGCGCTTTCCATCTGCCTGTGCGTTCTGGCAGGCAGTGTTATCCTGCATCTGTCAGAAACTTTTATCAGAAGCAGTATTGCGGATATGGCAGGGGCTGTGGGGATTGCAGCCACGGAACAGCGTGGCGATGTCATGCATCTGTACAAGTCTGGCGATGGTCTGAGGATTGCGGGGGAAGAAATCTTAAGGCAGTACGGTTATGGGAGGGATGTATATTCTTTTGTTCCGGCATGGTTTGGGGCAGCGGCATATGCCATCCCTTTCTGTATTACGCTGATTATGATATTTTCTTTCAGGCTTTACTGGCAGAAAAAAGTGCGGGAGGATGAGAAGCGGACGGCGGTGCTTTCCGGCTATTTGGACAGGATTATGGAAGGGCAGTATGACACCCTGATGCAGCATGATACCGGTTCCGAACTGGAGGACAGCATCTATAAAGCGGTGGTGCTTCTCCGGGAGGAACGGGAGCAGGCACAGGGGGCAAAGAAGAACCTTGCGGACAACATGGCTGACCTGTCCCACCAGTTAAAGACCCCGGCGGCATCCATAGGGCTTACCCTTTCGCTGCTGAAAAAGAAAGCGTGGGATGAAGAGACAAAACAGGACATCGGCCGGATGGAAGGACAGGTCGGCCACCTCCAGCACCTGGTTGGCTCCATGCTCACCCTGTCAAGGCTGGATGCGGGCGTGCTGGAACTGGAAGAAAAAGAGTTTGACCTGGAGGAAATGCTGGTGGATGCAGTCCAGCCCTTTGTCCGGCAGATGGAAGAAAAGGGGATATGCTTTGGGATACGGGGCGCTGACGGGATTTCGCTTTCCGGGGATTTCGGATGGTGCAGCGAGGCGTTCGGCAATATTATCAAAAACTGTGTGGAACATACACCGGAGCAGGGAAATATCAGTATTGCCTGCCGGGACAATCCTATCTATACGGAAATCGTTATTCAGGACAGCGGCAGGGGATTTGATGAAGCAGACCTTCCCCACTTGTTTGAGCGGTTCTACCGGGGCGCAGGTTTTTCCAAAGACAGTGCAGGAATCGGGCTTGCCCTGGCAAAATCCATCATTGAGAAAGAAAACGGGACGGTCACGGCAAAAAATACAGAGACAGGGGGCGCAGGATTCTATATTAAATTTTACCATTGTCACTGAATTAGCACATAAGGGTGGTAGTATGTAAGGAAGTTCCAAGCCTTGTGGTGCAGGGTTTGTTACATACTTAAAACAAGAGAGGTGCTGTTTATGGATATTTTAAGGACCGAGGGGCTGACCAGACAGTATGGGACGGGGCAGACAATGGTGACGGCTTTAGACCATGTAGACCTGCAGGTGGAAAGGGGGCAGTTCGTTGCCATCATCGGGGCGTCCGGCTCTGGCAAGTCAACACTGCTCCATCTGCTGGGAGGCGTTGACCGCCCTGACGGCGGGAAGATATTTGTGGAAGATGTGGACATAGCGACATTTGGGGAGGAACGGCTGGCGCAGTACCGCAGGCGCAAGGTGGGGCTTATCTACCAGTTTTATAACCTTATCCCCACGCTCAGTGTGAAGAAGAACATCTGTCTGCCCATGCTCCTGGATAATAAGGAGCCGGGTAAGGAACGGTTTGATGACATTGTAAGGACATTAGGGCTGGAGGACAGGCTGGAACACCTGCCGGGGCAGCTTTCCGGGGGACAGCAGCAGAGGGCGGCAATCGGGCGCGCCCTGATCTACCAGCCTGCGATCCTGCTGGCGGACGAGCCGACAGGGAACCTTGACCGGAAGAATACGGAGGAGATTATTTCCCTGTTGAAACTGTCCAACCGCCAGTATAAACAGACCATCCTGCTGGTCACCCACGATGAGAATGTGGCGCTGGAGGCAGACCGCATCATTAAGATAGAGGATGGGAAGATCATCTCGGATAAGGCGGTGCGGCCATGAACATCATACGGGAATACAGCTTAGACCAGGTGCGTAAAAACCGCCGCACCTCCATTTCCATTATGGTTGCGGTTCTGATTGCTTCCACGTTCTTATGTGCATTGCTTGTTTTTGCGCAGAGTTTCTGGAACCAGATGGTACAGCAGGAGATTTATATTGGCGGGGATTGGGATGCGGAGCTTATGGATGTCCCGGCAGACAGGCTTGGCATGGTGAGGGACAATGCAGGCGTAAAAGCCATGTTTGTGAAAGGGGATAATAAGACCGCTTTCCTGCCGGAAGGGACGGCGCTCCCCCGCCTGCTGATACAGAATTGTGACAGCGGCTATTGGGGCTCCATGTATGAAAAGAATATGCTCCTGCGGGGGCGCATCCCGCAGGCTTCTGGCGAGGTCGTGGTCAGCAAGGATTTCTTTTTGCAGAACCCGGCATATGGCATTGGCGACACGCTTGCTGTGGGAATAGGCAGCAATGTGCGGACGCACATGGAAGAAAGCCAGCAGAAGGATGCCGCCAGCCTGACCATTGTGGGGGAACTGGATGTGTCTGTTTCCTCCGGTTATGAAGGATACCTTGCCTATGGCTTTATGGAGCCGGAAGCGCTTTCGCCGGACAGTGAGGTGGTAGTCTACCTCCAGATGGAGCGGAGGGGGGAAGTATATACGGCAGTCCCGCAGATTGCGGAGGCAATAGGGCTTCCGAAGGATGAATACGGGAACTACCCGTGCCGCTACCATGCCGCGCTGCTTGCATGGCACGGGGTATATGCGCCGGGGAGTTTTTGGGGGAGTGATGTGCCGAAGCTGTTCCTGGGGCTCCTGCTTGCGGCAGGCACATCGATGGCGGTATTTGCCTATATCATAAGGGGCGCTTTCGGGATTTCGGCGAAACAGAAGATTCATCAGCTCGGTATACTGAAATCTGTGGGGGCGGGGCCGAAGCAGATAGGAAGGACGGTCATTTATGAGGCGTGTATCCTTTCGGTTATTCCCATCCTGCTTTCAATGGTTTTGGGATACCTGTTTTCCCTCGGCGTCCTGTCTGCCTATTCCGATATGACCAGTGAAGTGTTCGGGAGCAGGATGGAGGTTTATTTTTCCCCGGCAGCGGCGCTCATGGCGGCAGTGCTTTCCTTTGCTATGGTCCTGCTTGCCGCGCACGGGCCGGCGAAACAGATGTCAAAGGTTCTGCCCATAGAGGCAGTGCGCGGGGAGCAGCACAGCATTTCCGTAAAGAAAGCAAAGAGCCATCCCGTATTGGCAAAGCACTTCGGATTCCTTGGGGAGATAGCGGTGAACTCGGTAAATGCGGGCAGAAAACTGTACCATACCTGCATGGTGACGCTTTCCCTGTGTATGCTCCTTGCCTTTGGGTTCCTGGCAGCGTTCACGGTTTCCGATATCAGCAATGCGCAGGCGGAAAACAGGAATCATTTTGATGTAAATATCACGTTGAGGACAGGGGAGCGGATAGACGGTGCGCTCCTTGCAGAACTGAAAGCCATGCAGGGGGTACAGGGAATATCTGTTTATGCAAGGGCAAACTGCGCTGTCTGGCTTTCCGGGAGTGACCAGTCGGCAGAATTCCTGCAGGCAGGAGGTTTTGATGCCGCAGACGGCTATATCGTGGAGCGGGACGGGCGTTACCGTGTGCCTTGTGTGTTGGTAGGGATGGAGCAGGATGCCTATGAAAGCGTTCTGCGGGAAGCAGGTGCGGAGGCTTTGTCGGAATCTTACGCTATCATTGTAAACAGTGTGGCAAAGAACCCCGGTGCAAGGGATTATGCGGCAATGCAGGAAACAGTCCCTTACCTGAATTTCCGGCAGGGGCAGAGGGTGGAGCTGACAGAGAAGTATTCGGATGATACTCAGGGTGACTATGAATTTACGGTGGATGTTGCAGCCGTAATCCCGTCAATGCCGGAGATTGGGCTTGATCCTTCGTTTTATACACTGCCTGTTATCGTGCCGATGGAAGATTATTACTCCATCATCGGGAATTTCAGTGATGAGATGGCGGTTTATAATTACAGGAACTATGTAAATTATGCTGTGCCAGATGGAATGGATGAAGAAATTCAGGGCGAAGCGGAAAGGATATGCGGCGCATATCTGGGCAGCAGTGATTATATGACTTCCAGTAAGACGGAACGGATGAGGAACCGCGGGAGGATGACAGGCGCGACAATGTTTATCGTGTGCAGCCTTGCGGCGCTGTTCGGGGTTGTGGGCATTTCCTCGGTGCTTTCTGCAATTCTGAACAGCTTAGGTCAAAGGCGGAAGGAATTTGCCATGTTCCGTTCGGTAGGAGTGGATGAAAAAGGAATCCGGCGGCTGCTTGGGATGGAAGGATTTCTGCTGTCAGTCAGGCCAATATTGATCGGACTTCCGTTGCTCACCATTGTATGTGCCGCACAGTGCTATATAGAGGGAGTGTCCGTAGTGGAATTCCTATATGCCTTTCCGGTATGGGCATTGGTGGCGTATATTATACTGGTGCTGTTTGTAATCAATGCGATTTATATGCTGGCATCTAAGAAAATCAGGGATGATGTCATTGTGGCAGCGATCAAGGACGATACGGTATAAATCAAAAGCAGTGATAAGATATAGAGGACAGATAGTTTTTCGGCAGGTAAGTGAATCGGAGAGCAGGAAAAGCATCATTTAAAAAGGAATGGAAGCTGTCCGATTCCCTTCGGGAGAAGATAACAGGATGTCTATATGGGGAATAAGTTCCTCGCCCTGCGGAAAAGCGAGGTCGCCAAAGTCGCGCCGGACAGGGCAGGCATTCCGGCAGATCAGTGAGAGGAGGTGAAGGCCGGTATGGAATTTGGCCGGGGAGGTTAACAGGCATATTTGCATGGAGACAGTGAACTGCTCGGACTTATTACAAGGGAGCAGATGCGGCTCTGAACGACAGAAGGGCTGACAAAAATAATGGAGGAGATTAAGAAAAATGAATGTAAACGGAATAGGAGCAGCAGGATACCCGGCGGCAGGGTATGAAACAAGAAGGGCAAGAAGGAATTACTCTGACCAGATGTGCAATATGGTTCCGGCAACACAGTCATCCGGCGGTACATTTGAGTTACATATTTCAAACGATAAGGACGGAAAGGCAATCGGCTCAATGTGTGGGGCGGATTATTCCCTTACGGTCTACCAGCCGAAGGACTTTGACCCTGCGAATCCGGTATATAAAGTGAAGGTATGGGATAAAGGCGGAAATGTGACAGAACGCATGGTGGATGTGTCGAAAGTTGACACAACGGGCAGCGACTATATAGATATGTTTGCATATTCCAGCCACTTATCGGCAAGCGGGAAATGTCCGGGCGCACAGTCTGCTTTTATAAGGGCAGGTGCAAATCAGCATGGCGCTGACAATAGGACACATGATGATTTGTTCGGGATGAATGACTGGATCAGCGTTTTAAAGGATGCTATGCAGACGCAGTATGATGCCGGGAATCTGAAAGGATATCTGGACTATAAGCAGTTTTGGGATTTTCTGGATAATAAATAAGTTATTCTTTGCCCCTATATCCCGATAAGTGCAGGCATCTCCAGCGTTCCGGCAGATCGGGGAGTGGGGGCGACTTTATAACAATGGGAAGGAGAGGTAAAATGCCTTACATTACAGTTGAAAGCGGAACTTTATCAGATAATCAGAAAGAAGAACTGATAAAGCGGTTGACAGAAGTGTCCTCTGAGATTATGAAAGTGCCGCAGGAATTTTTTGTTACGACAATTAAGGAGGTGCCGGACAAAAATTTTGGCATTGGCGGAAAAACGATTGATAAGGTGAAAGCAGAGTATATGCAGACGCATAAGTAATTTTTTTCGGGTAGGAAAGGGATGATAGCGTGGTTACTTTTTACATAGTCCGGCATGGGGAAACCTTGCTGAACAGTCTGGGCAGGGCACAGGGTTGGAGTGATTCACCGCTTACTGATAATGGGAAAATGGCAGCAAAGGACTTAGGGCTCGAAATTAAAGGCACTATTTTCCACGCTGCATATGCGAGTGACACATTAAGAGCTGTGCAGACGGCGGAGATGATTTTATCAATCAGTGGGAATAGTGATATTAAAGTTCAGAAAGATATGCGGCTACGGGAGTGGTGTCTAGGTTCTATGGATGCAGAGCATAATACAACTTTTATAAAAGTGGTCTCTGACTGGTTAGGTGTTTCGGCATTTGCGGAATTAAATAAAAGGCTTCCGGATGTTGCGGCGGCGATTTATGAGCATGATTCAACAGGTATGGCAGAACCCTTTACTGCTATAGCAAGTCGTCTGAAAGGTGTACTTGAAGATATAGCTCAAAACGAATCGTATAATGAGAACGGTAGTATTTTAGTGGTTACTCATGCCTTTGCTATAAAAACATTATTATACCTTTTTGCACCGGAACAATTATGTGCTGTGGAGAAAGTTAAAAATATCGCCATTTTACGGCTGATATATGATGAGGGGAAATTTCATTTTTAAGAAATGTCTTAATCTTGTTTCATATCACCAATAAGCCACAGTGGATGGATAGGGCAGGTCTCCCCGGTTTTCTGGTAGATTGGGGAATCGGGGAGCAGTAAGAGGAGGTGTTGCCGTGGAACGTAGATAAAGTGTTTCTGTATGAAGGAGTAAACTGCTCGGACTTACTATGAGAGAGCAGAGGCGGCTCTGATCGACAGAGGGGCCGCAATATTAAAATTGTGGAGGATTAAAGATAATGAGCATTAGTGGAATTGGAACTTCACACTATCCTGCATGGCAGGAAGCGGGAAGGGGACAAAAGAATAATTCGGGAGTAGGATTTGCAAGCAGGATGGCAGATATAGTTGGTGCGAATACTTCCGAAAGTGGAAGGAAAACGAATGCCGTTTCTGGGCGCGACAATTATGTAGGAGGGGATGCAGCCAGTGTTTATGACATGGGCGTGTATTCAAGGAAAGATATATCGGTATCACAGAACCTAAATCTGCCAATCGAAACGGAACGGTATAAGATTGAGGATGCCAGCTATGTGGACGGGGTTCCAGCATATGAGATCATGGATAAGGAAACAGGAAGAGGGCTGTACATAAGGGAAGACCAGTTGATGATACAGAAGGATGAAAAGACCGGACTGGAATTTGTCATCAATATGGATCAGCCGTTTTCCTGTAATGTGCCAATGACGGGAGAACTTAAAGGGATTTTGAATGAGATAGCCGGGAAAAGAGGGATTGATCTGAAGGAAGTGCCGTTGCAAGGCGGACTGATAGTGAACCAAGACCCTAGAACCGGACTGCGCTATTTATCCATACAGGGCAATGAGGCAAAGGGGATGTCTGTTGTTGCGACATCGAAAGAGGACTTGGAGATTATTGAAAAGCTGGCTGATGAATTTACCAAGTATTCAGTCAGTTCACAGCGTTCTACAGCAGGGCTGTATGCACTGCTTGAAATATCCGGCAACCTGAAACGGGAAGGGGAAGGGATGACGTTCCTGACACCGAATGGCATTACTTATATCCCTTATGATGGCGATAAGGATAAGGCATGGGAAATTGAAATCCCAAGTTCGGATTATAGTGTAGCACGGAAATACCTTGCAATGGGGATTGAAGCCTCAAACTACCAGGCATGGCTTAGCAAGTTCAATAGTGCAAGACTGCTTGACATAGATACGGAGCAATTGAACCATTACAGTATGAATGGCGACAGGAATGGCTATCGATTTATGCAATAAGAAGAAAACCAATAATGCGGGAGTGTAATATAAAGTGTGTAAGTTACCGGTAACAAAAACTTACGCACTTTATTTTTATGATAAAGTGCGGTACATTAAAAGAAAGGAATCGAAAGGATTATGAGTAACGCACTTATGGCACCACGTAAAAACAAAAGAAGCGAAGCCAGCAAAGCTATCGCACAGGCAATTATCGACCAGTACCAGCCTGCATCCGCTGAGGATATGCAGGACGCATTAAGGGATATCTTCGGCCCCATGTTTGAAGCAATGCTCCAAGGGGAAATGAACAGCCACCTTGGCTATGAGACAAATGATCACGGCTATAAAGAAACCAGTAACCGCAGAAATGGATATACCCATAAAAGTTTAAAGACCACAATGGGAGAAGTTGAGATCGACACGCCCCGTGACCGGGATGGATCTTTCGCCCCGCAGCTCATACCCAAACGTTCAAAGGATGTCAGTGGGATTGAAGATAAAGTATTGTCTATGTATGCGAGGGGAATGAGCCAGCGTGATATAGCGGATACGATCGAAGATTGACATATCAACATAACTATAGTATTATGACTGAGATAGAATTTCCCATCAAAGGAGAAGTGCTATGAATTTCTATTTAACGAACCAACCTAAAAAGAAAATGGACTCTGTACAATCCATTCCGATGAAACATTGTGCAGAGTATAGCGTATAAATAACGCATTTGGATTTCATCGGAAAATGAAGCAATAGAGATACTGTATGCCAGTATGTTTATTGTTTATTTTCCGTATGCAGACTGAGCGTATGAAAGGCTATGGACAATGTTTTGTCTGTAGCCTTTTGTCATAGGGAACTTGGAACCATACAGGCAGAAGGCAGTACACGGACGTGTACAGGTGCTTTCTGCTTTTTTTTGATTTTTGGCAGTATATTACGAAAAATGAAAGGACGTGATTCACATGAGTTTATTGGAGATTGAAGGCTTGACTCATTCTTTCGGAGAAAACCTGCTTTATAAAAATGCGGATTTTTCATTGAATAGGGGTGAGCATATTGGAGTAGTGGGACAAAATGGAACAGGAAAAAGTACATTGATTAAAATTTGTACAGAACAGATTATGCCGGATGCTGGACGTGTTACTTGGCAACCGAATACATCTGTTGGATATCTCGATCAGTATGCAGAGATAGAAAAAGACATGACAATGCAGTCTTTTTTGAAATCAGCATTTTCAAGCCTATATCAACTTGAAAGAGAAATGGCAATGGCTTACGAAAAAGCAGCTATGGGGGATATGGAGTATCTCAGCCTCGCAGCGAAGCATCAGGAGCAGCTTGAAATCCATGATTTCTATTCAATTGATACACAGATCGAACAAGTGGCTAATGGTTTGGGGCTGCTGGCAATAGGGCTGGACAGACCGATTGATCAAATGAGTGGCGGCCAAAGAGCAAAAGTGATACTGGCAAAATTACTTCTTGAAAAACCGGAGGTTCTATTGCTTGATGAACCGACCAATTTTTTAGATAAAGAACATATTACATGGCTTTCGGATTACTTGTCAGGACTGGATAATGCTTTTATGGTAGTATCGCATGATTATGCCTTTTTGGAGAAAATTGCAAACCGGATATGCGATATCGACAATGACAGCATCACAAAGTATTATGGGACATATTCTGAATTTTTAAGAAAAAAAACGCTTCTAAGGGAAGATTATGTGCGTCAGTATTCGGCCCAGCAGAAGGAGATTAAGAAAACAGAAGAATTTATCCGTAAAAATATTGCTGGAAGAAAATCTAAAATGGCCAGAGGACGCCGAAAACAACTTGAACGGATGGAGAAGATGGAAGCATTAGATCAAAAAGAGATAACGCCTTATTTCCGTTTCCAAGAAATATCGCTCACAAATACAGAGCACCTTTTAGTAAAGTGTCTATCGGTAGGTTATTATTATCCGGTTCTATCTAAAGTTGATTTTGCCATAAAGGGCGGGCAGAAAGTAGTGATAACTGGTTTTAATGGGATTGGAAAATCTACTTTATTGAAAACACTGGTAGGGCAGATTCCATCCATACATGGGCATTACAAATTTTCTGATCAGGTCACAATAGGATATTTTGAACAGAATCTGATATGGGATGATACGGCAAGGACTCCTATACAGATTGTTTCTGACAACTATCCTGATATGGTGGTGAAAGAAGTCCGCAAAGCCCTTGCCTTGTGTGGTATTTCAAGTAAACACGCCATGCAGCCTGTCGGAACGCTAAGCGGCGGCGAGCAGGCCAAAGTAAAAATGTGTTTGTTGACATTAAAGCCGTGTAATTTTTTGATACTGGACGAGCCAACAAACCATTTAGATATTCAGGCGAAAGATGCGCTAAAAACTGCATTAGTGGAATTTGCTGGTACAATTCTTCTTGTTTCGCATGAAGAAACATTTTATAGAGAATGGGCAGATAGGGTGATTGATATAGAAAAACAGGGTTAATCGGAAGGGAAAGTAGGCGAATATGCGGCGGTCTGCCGTTTCCGCAGGCAGGCCGGGCGGCCTGATAAGGGAAATCACTTGGAAAGTGGGGGAATAAGAGGTAATATGCTTACACGGCGGTTTGCGTTTCCCCTATATCGGACGAATGGCGAAAAACTTTAGGGCTGATTTGGGCTTTCAAAAACAAAAAATCTGCGATTCACGTAGCCAGATTAACTATTCACGAAGTAGGCGTTAGAAATTGCCCTTATTTTTCCGATAAGTTAGTTGAGGACTGGAGGTGGTAGAAACGATAAAAATTGCGGTGTGTGATGATGAAAAAAATATAAGGTCTTACCTCGTTTCGCTCATCAAAAAGCAGGGCGGGGAATGCAGCATCACGGAATATGCCTCTGCCGATGCGTACCTTTCGGACGGTAAGGAGCATGACCTTTTATTTCTGGACATAGAGATGGGAGGCTCCGGCGCAGGTCTGGACGGCATGGGGCTGGCAAGGCGTATCCGGGGCATGGAGGCGCAGAAACAGCCCATCATCATTTTTGTAACAGGGTATGAAAAATATGTGTATGATGCGTTTGACGTAGGGGCGTTCCAGTATCTGGTAAAGCCCGTGGACGAACAGAAATTTGCAGAGGTGTGACCTTGCACTAAATGAAACTCAAAAACAGATTAAAACGGAGGAATAAAAATGGCTATCAGTGGAATAGGACAGAATTATTATCAGAACAATGTGGAAACAAAGAGAAATACGAGAAATGTGAACGGTACGGAAAAATTCGCACTGGAAAAAACAGACAGTACACAGGAACTATCGGAAGCGGAAGAAATGGAACTGTTCAAGAAGGAATTTTATGAAGACCTTTCTAAAGTCACCAATCATAGGACGGTGAGCAATGCGGCTGTCAATATCTCGGAGGCGGCATTCAAGGCAATGAAGGAAGACCCGCAATACAGGGAGAAGGTTCTTTCACTGATTCAGAGGGATTGGGGGGATTCCTATGCGCCGAGGAACTGTTCCGTGCTGATAACTGTCGGTGCGACCCTGAATGAGTACAGGGCGGATTCATGGCCCGTTGGCTATGATTCGGAATTTGATGTGCGTTCACAGAACAGTTTCTATAAAAGGACGAGTGACAAAAAAGACAGGCAGAAGGAACTGCTGGAAGAATATCTGGAAAAGCGGGCACAGACTAAGAGACAGCAGCAGGAACTTTTGGACGAAAAGATTGCAAAGGCGGAGCAGGAGAGAAGCAGGCTGGCAAAGGCGTGGAGCAGTAAGCAGCGGATGGCGGCGGCATCCAATGCTTATGATGCAAATGTCATGACGGAGACAGCGGCAGGTGGTGATTCGCTGCTTGGTTAATGAAGGGCATCATGCCCGGACTTACCGCAAGGGGGCATGGGCGGCTCCGAATGACAGAGGGGCTGTAGGTAAGATTTTTTGAAGGAGGATGAAAATTATGTCAATGGAGATCACAAACAATTACAGTAACTATGCGGCAAATTATACTGATGCCGTGAAAAAGCCGGATGGCAGAGCGGCAACAGAGGTAAAGACAAGCAAATCAACAAACAGCAAAGACAAGGTGCAGGCGTATTATGAACAGCTATGCAAAAAATTTCCACAGATAAATTTCAACACAAATGGCGGCGTATTACCGAGCAATAGCAGCAGAGTCACGGTAAATCTTTCGTATGACTGTTTGAAGAAAATGGCAAATGATCCTGAATTCGCAAAAGAAATCGAATGGAATCTGTCGGGAGAAGTTGCTGCAAACTCAATGGTTTATGGGTGGGCGCAGAGAGATGGTGTCGTACTTGGCGGAAGGACTGTTACATATGATGCCAATGGCAACAGGCAGTCATCCTGTGGCGGCATGAGGACAGCAAATACAGGGAATGGAAATAACAATACTGATAAAATACAGAAGAAGTATAAGGAAGAGGAAGAACGCCTGTTAAAAGCCAGAAAGAAACGTGAAGAAAAGGAAAAAATTGCTGAAAAGCAAGCAGAGAAAAAGGCGGAGGAAGAAAAAGCAGCGGAACGTCGGGCAGAAAGAAAAGAGCATATGGAAAAACTAATGGAAGGGACGTACAAGGTATCTGCCATTAGCACGGATATGAAAAGTGTTACACAGAATATTGTTGAGGTGGTTTCAGACACATCATCATCCACAGGGGCAAGTTTTGATTTAAAGGCGTAAGGGATATTCCGCAGCAGACGGCTCAGATATGGCTGTTACATAAAAGGAAATCGGAGGGCTTGAAAAATGCGTGTCAGCAGAATAACGGCATTACTTATTACGGCAATGATGATTCCAGCGATCAGCGGATGCACCACACAGGGAAGCCCCGCCCCGGATGCCGTGCATCAGATTGAGGATGGCGGTCCGGCGGTCTATGATGATGACCCGATAGCGGTGGAGCCGCAGCTTGAGGAAGATGAGCGGGACGGTGATTCGGATGAGTCCAACGTGCAGGGGGAGATCATTTCGGCGGAACCGCATAAAGGGAGTGCGGATTGAAAAAAGCAATGCCTAGTGAGTAAACATTATGGGCATAGTGGCTATGATTGACAGGTGAGGAGCAGGTAAGGTTTTTTAAGGAGGACGATATTATGGCAATGGAGATTACAAACAATTATAGCAATGTGGAACAGGCTGACGCAGAAAAAGAAATGCAGGCAAAGGCATCAAGAAAGGAAACGGAGAAGAAAAGTACATACGGGAGCAGGAGGGAATATTCAGAATATCTGAATAATAAATATGCCTGCCTGACACCGACAAAGGACAGTTCCGTGTCAATCAATTCCAGCCTGCTTTCAAAGGCGGCATCCAATCCCAAAACGGCTGAATGGCTGGAAAATACACTTTCCCAAATGCCGGACTGTATCAATAAGATATGTGAAAATTCTGCTAAAAATGGGGCGAGGCTGGTCAGTCTGGAAATCAGCATAGACAGCGAGGACTGTATTACGACAAAGTGCGTAGGTGTTTTTGAGGCTGACCCCGGCACAGAGGAATCCAAGAAAATGGTTGAGGAGGCGAGGGCTAGAAACAAAGAGCGTAAAGAGGAATGGGAAAAGCTGCTTGAAAAGAATAAGGAAAAGAAGGCCGAGCAGGAAAAGCTGGGAGAAAAGAAAGACGGCAGGCAGTATGATATTACTGTAATGGGAACAGATATGGGAAAAGTTACAGAGAATTTGATAAGTAAAATCGGTATGGGTAACAGTGCCATGTCTGCAGCACCGACAGTAACAGGTTTCGATTTAAAGGCGTAAATATTATTTTTTCTGGCAGGGGCGCAAAAACCACGCGCCTTTGTCGAGAGTAACTGCTCGGACTTTATAAGGGAGCGGATGCGGCTCTGACCGACAGATGGGCCGCTGTATCAAAGATGGAGGATATTTAAAAATGAGTGTGAATGGAATTGGAAGTAATTATTGTTATATGGGGGCTGTTGCAAATCATGTGCAGGAAAAGGTATCCGAAACAAATGCAGGCAGAAAAGTGACGCAGCAGCCAGTTAATCTCTCCATTTCTGATGAGGGACGAAATATGCTGCGGGAAATGGTAAACAAATTTGGGACTGATTCGGATTATGTCAACGCAAGGGAGATGACAATACAAAATACAAATGAGGTAGCATGGGAACATTATACAGCAATGAGGGGAATCAGCAGCCAGACATTAAAAGACGGAAACTATAATGTGGAAGATGTAATGAAATCAATCATGGATACATATGAGTCCCGGTATCATGAAATCGTGAAAGAACATGAAAATGGAGAACGTGAAGTTTCTTATGAACTTACGGGGAAGAGGTCTCTTACGCTTGAAGAAGATTTGGCGGGACTGGATGAGGCTTTTAAGATGCGTCTGGCAAATCTGGAAGGATATATTACCTGTCAACAGACAAACAGAGCCTTTGAAAATCCGGACAGTTCATGGTTTTTCAATAGAAGCGATCCCCAAAATGAAGGAAAAATACAAGACAGGATTCAGCTTTTCGACACAGAATATAGGGATTCGGCATTATCAATAATGGAGCAGACAAGAGAAAAGTTTTTGGCGGCATTCAAGAGTTTTGGTTACAAAAAAGGAACAGCGATAGGCATATTTGCGGATATACTGAATGAGCATACAAGTTTTGTGGCGAATACGCAAAAACTTTTCAAGTAGATTGAGGTGGAGATAATTCTAAGGTTCCATATTTTTATAAGAAGCAAGGGTAGGTTTTTTGGCAGATTGGGAAACCAGGGAGCAAGGAGAGGAGATGAAGGTCAGTATGGAATTTGACCGGGGAACATAGGCAAAATGTAATTATGAGGTAATGAACCGCTCGGACTTATTGCAAGGGAGCGGATGCGGTTCTGAACGACAGAGGGGCTGCAATAAAAAAGAAATGGAGGACTGAAATGAGCATTAACGGAATAGGAACAGCGGGATATCCGCTGACAGGATACACGGCAAGAAAGACAGGAAGAAGCGCGGAATCCGGGGCTGTGGGATTCATGGAAACGGTGGAAGAAAAGGCGGCGCAGGGAAAGGCAGCCGACCAGGATGAGAAAGCCTTTGAGATGGTTGGCCCGAACGCTCCGCAGGAAGTGAAGGATGCGTGGATTGAGGCGGCGAAAGAAGTAAATGCGAATGGCATGGGAATCCGGGGCAACGGAATGATGAGCCACATATCGCAGATGATGGTGCAGAGGCTTAATAAACAGCTTAAGGGTGAAACGGAGAATTTTGACATCCTTGGAAGCACGGTGGAATCTGCAATCCAGGCAACGAAAGAGGCGCTGTACGATTTGGAGCATCCAAGGGTATATACGCCAAGGAGCATAGAGGTTCAGCAGGCCCGTATCAAAGAAGGGGAATTTTACAGGGCGTTTTTGGAGAAATTGGAGAAGTTGTAAGACGCAAATCGCCAATAAGCCACAGCCTGACAAGGCAGGGCGAGCATCCCCGGTGTTCTGGCAGATTGGGGAATCGGGATAGGCCGCATAATGGTAAAAAAAGAATGGAGGCATAGCATTGATGAAAACAGCAGGATTTTTGTTGGCACTGATATGTATTCTCTCATTGACAGGGTGTGGAATGGTAGCCAGTGCAGAGGAAGAAATTTTACAGCCGGAAACGGAAGAAAATATCATGTCAGTAAACTTTGATGATGTGGCAACACAAAACGAACCGACTGAACAATACTGTGAGTATCTGGCAAAGAATACGGAAAATATGTTTACGGACGAAGATGGGATTGAATCAGCGGATGCCATTGTATCCTACGATGAAGGAACAGAGCAGTATTCAATAGAATTGTCGTTAAAAACGAATGGAGAAGTGAGCGGAGAACAGATTGAACTTTATAAAAACATTTTAAGCAAAACATATGCAGAAGTGGTTTTAGTGGTTGATGGATCAGTTATGTAAGCTTAGTTTCACTTCAATATAATTTGCAGACGGCATACCCCCAATAAGCCACAGTGGGAGGGTATATCTATGAAAGAATATATAAAGAATCGGGTACATGAACTGTACTGGAATGATAATATAAATTGCGCGAGGACAGTAATCATCTGTTTGAGTGAATTATTTGAAACTGCTATTGAACAGCAGATAATCTGGTCTGCGGTTGGATTGCATGGTGCTGGCGGTTATAGGGCGCAGTGTGGCTTAGTTGAAGGCACACTTATGTTCATAGGGATTTATCTTCATAAGATGGGGAAAACAGAAGATGAAATTGTATCTGCTTGTTATAACTTTGCGTCTGCTTTTGAAAAAACATTCGGTTCATTAAGATGTTTTGAACTACGTCCTACGGGATTTTCAGAAAGTGATCCGCCACATATGTGTGAAAATTTGACTTGTAAAGGGATCGAATTTGCGTATCAATATATTTTAGAGGTCACAAAGTAATATCCCCGATAAGACACAGCCTGACAAGGCAGGGCAGGTATCCCCGGTTTTCCGGCAGATTGGGGAATCGGGGAGAAAATATATAGGTGAGGAGCGATAGGATGACAGTTTTAGATGTGTTTTCTTGGTTGCCTGCAAAGGAAATAAGCATAGATCAGTAGTAGCGCAGAGCTTATGGGGGAAGGGAAGGCTGTTGCCTGCATTTTGAAAGATGGAAATGCAATTGCTGTTGTAGGGTATAGGGAATAAACGGATTTCCCCAGCATTCCGTCAAAGCAGAGAGGCGATTGGAATGGATATAACAGGAACAGCAAAAAGCCATCATGCGGACATCCACAAGGCATCATCTAAAAAGGAATGGAAGCTGTCCGATTCCCTCCGGGAGCAGATAGCCGGATACGCCAGGGAAGATGCGGCGCAGAATGTCTATATAGGGAATAAGTTCCTTGCCCTGCGGAAAAGCGAGGTCGCCAAAGTGGCGCCGGACAGGGCAGGAGTCACAGGCAGATCAGCGAGAGGAGGCGAAGGCCGGTATGGAATTTGACCGGGGAGGTTAACAGGTATATTTGCATGGAGACAATGAACCGCTCGGACTTATTACAAGGGAGCAGATGCGGCTCTGAACGACAGAGGGGCTGACAAAAATAATGGAGGAGATTAAGAAAAATGAATGTAAACGGAATAGGAGCAACGGGATACCCGGCGGCAGGGTATGAAACAAGAAGGGCAAGAAGGAATTACGCTGACCAGATGTGTAATATGGTTCCGGCAACACAGTCGTCCGGCGGCACATTTGAGTTACATATTTCAAACGATAAGGACGGAAAGGCAATCGGCTCAATGTGTGGGGCAGATTATTCCCTTACGGTCTATCAGCCGAAGGACTTTGACCCTGCAAACCCGGTATATAAAGTGAAGGTATGGGATAAAGGCGGAAATGTGACAGAACGCATGGTGGATGTGTCAAAAGTTGATACAACGGGCAGTGACTATATTGATATGTTTGCATATTCCAGCCACTTATCGGCAAGCGGGAAATGTCCGGGCGCACAGTCTGCTTTTATAAGGGCAGGTGCAAATCAGCATGGCGCTGACAATAGGACACATGATGATTTGTTCGGGATGAATGACTGGATCAGTGTTTTAAAGGATGCTATGCAGACGCAGTATGATGCGGGGAATCTGAAAGGATATCTGGATTATAAGCAGTTCTGGGATTTTCTAGATAATAAATAAGTTATTCTTTGCCCCTATATCCCGATAAGTGCAGGCATCTCCGGCGTTCCGGCAGATCGGGGAATCGGGTGGAAGAAATGTAGGAATAAACTATCTGGACTTATGGTTGGGGGGGGGGCAGTTCTGACCGATAGAGGGGTTGGCATAACAAAGAAAACGGAGATTAGGTAATATGAATAACGTATCATTATCAAACAAAGTAATCTATTGGAATCCGAAGGATTTTGCCGTGAGCCAGAATTTCAACAAGGTAATCCGGGAGAATGAAAAGGTTTCCAATGATTATTACTGGAAAAGCAATAAGTCTGAGGGCGTGGACTGCTTCGGGAGGGCGCTTGACCTGACCACGCTTATCAATAAGCTGGATGGATATTTGTAGGGGAGGCTGTCGGATGCGGATGATGCCGACTATTATCAGTTCAACATAGCGGAATACAGGATTTTAGGGACCGTTTCCGACAAGCATAACCTTGACATAACAGTGACACTCGACCACATCCCGGAAGGCTGTGATTATGACCTTATCCTGTATGACGGCGATGGGAACCAGGTAGGGATTGGCAGGGATAATGGAAATGGCGGCAAGAGCGTGACCGTGCCGAACTGGAACCTGGAGAACCGGGAGTATACGGTAAAGGTGCTGGCAAAGGACGGCTCCCCGGTAAATGCGGAGGAATATTACCACCTTTCCTTTCAGACGCAGAAGGCGGCAGGGGACAATGTACTCAGGCAGCAGGCAAAGGAAATGCAGGAATACGCCGGTGCGCTGCGCCGGAAACTGCATGACGGGCAGGACGCAGCAGAAGAAAAACAGGCGCTCCAGCAGATCAGGGAAAAGTACGGGGCGTATTATGCACAGCAGATGGATGGGCTGCATAAAACACAGGCGGCGGAATATCTGCCGGAAGGGGAGGTTTTTGATGAAAGCCGTAAGGCTGAATTTCTTTCCAAAATGGCGGCGGGCGGGGAACTGACGGAGCAGGAGAAAGGGCTGACCAATATCTTTGCATCTGCACAGGAAATTGACAGCGCCACAGCGTCCGCAAAACTGCAGGCAGATATCGGTGAAGAAATCTTCCGGCAGATGGGGCAGTCCGGCATTTCCCCCATACCTTCTTTTGAAGTCAGCATTGGCATAGACGGAAAGGCGGAAGTAAAGGGGATTGAAGATACGGCTGTGAAGGAAAAAGAGGAGGACATCCTGAACGGTTTTTCCGGGGAACTGATGGATACTTATATTTCCATAAATGCGGGTATGCAGGGGATGAATAAACAGGAGCAGTACATATTGAAGGCGGCAATGGGGGTTGAGGCATTTTTGCAGAAAGCAACGGGCGGCAAAGCGGCACTGTCAGACATCACAGTGGAGAACGGCAGGATAAAAGGGCTGGATGCGCCACTTGATAAACTGCTCAATGATCCGGGGCAGAACCAGACATACCTTGATTACAGGGCAGACATACTTGCAATCAAGAATTATGAAAGGATGCAGGGAAACGGTCTGCTGGGAGGATTCAGTGCAAGATATGCTGTTGACGGGCAGACAATCCGTACAGTTAGTGTGTAATGCCGCAGGCGGTAATTCGCTGCTTGGTTAATGAGGGGCATCATGCCCGGACATACCGCAAGGGGGCATAGGCGGCTCCGAATGACAGAGGGGCCGCAGGTAAATTTTTTTGAAGGAGGATGAAAATTATGTCAATGGAGATTACAAACAATTACAGCAACTATGCGGCAAATTATGCTGACACCGTGAAAAAGCCGGATAGCAAGGCGGCAACAGAGGTAAAGACTAGCAGTAAAGGCAAGGCACAGGAATACTATGAACAATTATGCAAGAAATTTCCGCAGATAAATATTAATTCGAGTAGGGGTATTGCAGGCGGCGGTAGAAATAATATCGTTTTGAATCTCTCTAATGACTGTCTGAAAAAAATGGCAAGTGATCCGGACTTTGCAAGAAAAATTGAAAATGACATAGCGGGCATACCAGCAGCGCATGAGCAGATGTTTGCTAAGGCAAAAAGTGATGGTATTGAGATACATGGGTTTGCTGTAAGGATCAATGCAGATGGAAGTATGCAATGCTCTTGTAGCGGTTCAACAAGAAGCAGCGGCTCAAAACAAAGTACATCCATACTGAATACGGAAAAAAGGCAGAAAGAAAGATTAGAAAAAAAGCGTGAGGAGAGAAAAAATTTAGAAGAAAAAGCAGCGGAACGTCGGGCAGAAAGAAAAGAGCAGATGGAAAAACTGGCAGAAGGGACGTACAAGGTATCTGCCACTGGCACGGATATAAAAAGCGTCATGCAGAACCTCATGGAAACGGTATCCGGCACATCTTCACCCACAGGGGCAAGTTTTGATTTAAAGGCGTAAGGGATATTCCGCAGCAGACGGCTCAGATATGGCTGTTACATAAAAGAAATCGGAGGGTGTTGAAAAATGCGTGTCAGCAGAATGCCGGCATTACTTATTACGGCAATGATGATTCCCGCAGTCAGTGGATGCACCACACAGGGAAGCCCCGCCCCGGATGCCGTGCATCAGATTGAGGATGGCGGCTCGGCGGTCTATGATGATGACCCGATAGCGGTGGAGCCGCAGCTTGACGAAGATGAGCTGGATAGGGATTCGGATGAATCCAACGTGCAGGGGGAGATCATTTCGGCGGAACCGCATAAAGGGAGTGCGGAATGAAAAAAGTAATTGCAGTAATTTCAGCGAAGGGAGGTGTTTGTCATGAAGTTTGATAGGGGAAGTTAGGCGGTATGTCTGCATGGAGGTAATGAACTGCTCGGACTTATCATGAGGGAGCAGAGGCGGCTCTGAACGACTGAGGGGCTGCCGTTAAAATAATTGATGACAATGGAGGATTTGAAAAATGAGCGTAAATGGAATAGGAACAACAGGATATCCGGCATGGCAGGGAGCAAGAAAAACACAGCAGAATACTGTAAGAAAGAATTTTGCAGAACAGATAAACAATGTGGCAAGCGCAAAACCGCATACGTCTATTGTTTATATGAAAACAGATGATATGTTGTATTCCGGTGGCAATGGGACGGGGCTGTCCTTTTATATAAAATATGCGGATGGTTCAACAGAGGATGATCCGACTGTGATTGCAAAAGGTGTTGATGAGAATGGGGATGAATTCGAGCAGACCATACATATCAACAAAATAAATCCCCGGAATGCTTCATTAGTGGAAATGACAGCATTGGAATCCTATATGGGTGTAGATAAGAATGGAGGGCTTACATCATTACCGCCTGAAACGGGAATGATGGGATTGCACGATAGGACAAATTTCATGGATATGTTCCAGAAACAAATCAGTGACATGAAGCTGTTGAGCCAGAAAAAAGCTGCGGCATATTACCAGTACAGTATGCAGGCGTATTGGGATTTCATGAACAGGAAATAGATTCTATCGGCTGTATATCCCCGATAAGCCACAGCCCAACAAGGCAGGTATCCCCGGCGTTCCGGCGGATTGGGGAATCAGGGGAGCAGGAGTGGCATTGAGTGGAAGGGGAACCGCAGATAGGAAAATGAATTGTGAGGTGGACTCATGGGAATTTCGGTTTTAAGTGCAGTAAATTCTGTAAATACGAAACACAGTATGCCACTACGCGGCAAGGGGCCTGACTGGTCTATCATTCCAAGTTCCGGGAAAAGCAGTAAATCAAAGGCTG
>RAYM01000012.1 GCA_003611805.1 bacterium 1xD42-87
TGGTTGCGAACCCACTTCATTATATCATTGGAGGTTTTTATTTTGGTACTCTAGGCAACGCTACGGCTTATTCCATTGTTTCTACATTTTTGTTTCTCCAATAAATTCATCAGCCTTATATCTCAGATTCTGATCGTTTCAACAATATTCTGCTTTTTGAGTGCGCCCGCCGAAATCCGCACAGTGCCCCACATGGCGATTACGGAAATCACAATCGTGATCAGAATCGCCATCCACGGCATATGAAAGTCAATCGGGAACAGCTCCTTTACACAGTGCGCCATAACGGCAACGATGCCCATGCCGAGCGGCAGACCGACAGCCAGCGCTTTTCCCGCGCAGAGGATGCTTTCCATATTGAGCATCTTCTGTATAGAGTCCGATGTCATGCCGACGCTCTGCAAAACCGCAAGCTCCCTCGCCCGCAGTTTGATCTGGAAGCTGACGGTGCTGATCACATTCAGCACGCCGATCAGCCCAAGCAGAAAAACAAAAGCGTAGAGGAAAAACGCGGCAAGGACAATCGCGATATTCATAATTTTTACAAAGTCCTGTGCGCCGTACACCCGGCTCGTGTACCCCGCCTCGTCATAGTCCATGCCGTACTGCGGAAAATAACTTTCCAGTATGTCCCTTGCATACGCCATAAACCCTTCCTCATCCTCCGGTTTCGCCATCCAGTTATAGCCTCGTACCGACACGCCCGCAGAGGGAACGACGAGACGGATGGGATTTGTATTCGGGTACATCAAAGTCCCGGGGATTTCCGATGTTTCCAGCACACCGTCAATCGTAATCTCTTGCTGACTGCCGTCAGCCGTTTCCAGTTTCAGCGTGGACGTTGTCATTTCCACAGGCGCAATATGCCGTTCGGTTCCGTTGTCATTATATTTGTAGTCGTTGAGCAGTATCACCCCGCCATGCGCCGTTCCTGCCTGCTCGCACAGCTCGCCGTAGTGTCTGTCGTCCAGAATGATCCGTTCCACTTCCAAAATAATTTCCGGCTGTTCCTCCCCGGAGCCATCCGTCAAAACATGCCGCATCTCTTCCGTGATCTCCTGCGACCCAAGACGGGCGACATAGGTGGCATAATCCTGCCCGCTTCCGTAAACATCCGTTTCGTCAAATTTCCTAAGCTTATGCGTAATCTCTTCCGCCGTCTGTGCGTCAATCGGATATGCACACTCCTGCTGTCTTCGTCCTGTTTTCGGATGAATGCTGTTCTTAAACTTTGCCGTGTAATCCGCGATGACGGTATATCCCTGATCCCTATAAATATAATTCTGTATGCCTTCCGCAATTTCCTGCAGACCGCTCATCGTAATAAACAGCATGATACTGATGGAAAATGCAGTAACCGCCGAGTGCATCCGCTTGCGGTTGGACGACACGTTTTTGCGCGCCATCCGATATTCGATATTTTTCCCGGCATCCACCGTAATTTTGGTGCGCTTATACCCCGACGTGTCTGTTTCGCCGCCGTTTCTCATACAGTCCAGCGCGGAAATGCGCATCGCCTTCCGTGCCGGAAGCATAGCGGCAAACAGAACCGTTCCCAGAGAAATGATGACCGAAATAAGCAGAGCAGCCGGCGAAAACACAAAGGAAAGGCTGAAATTTACCCGCTTCATCATGGAACGCACCAGCACGTTCAGCTCATCCATATAAAGGTTCGCCACCCCTATGCCGATAAAACTGAGTCCATACCCCAGAAGAATGCCGGAAGGGATCGCCGCAATGCAAAGCAGGATGCACTCATACATGATCGTTTTATAGATCTGTTTCTTTGTCGCGCCGACACATTTCAGCGTGCCAAACTGCGCCATCCTCTCGTTCGCACTCATGCGGAACGCGTTGGAAATAACGATGACTGACATCGCCGCGATCAGCGCCGCCAAAAACACGGCGGGAACGAGCAGCATCATCATATAGGCGCCGCCATACAAGCCGTAGTCCTCGCCGAGAAAACCCGCAAGCATCGCATTGCCGCTCGCCACAAAATTGACGACCGCCGTAAGAAGCGCAGCGGACAGCGCAATTGCCGAAGCGGTGATCACTGTCCGGCTCCTCTTTCTCTTTAACTGGCTAAAGGCAAATGAGCATAAAATATTCATACGCGCATCACCTCGTCTCTGATCAGTTTCCCGTCACTGATGGTAAGGATTCTGTCCGCCAGCAAAGCGATCTTCTCGTCGTGGGTAATCAAAATTAAGGTCTGGTTTTCTTTGCGGTTTGCCGCCGTAAGAAGCTCCATGATTTTCCTGCCCGCCTTGCTGTCAAGGTTCCCTGTCGGCTCATCAGCCAGAATAAACGCCGGGGCATTGATGAGCGCCCTTCCCACGGAAACACGCTGCTGCTGACCGCCGGAAAGCTCCCCCGGAAGATGATCCTGTCGATCCGATAAACCAGTCATCTCCAAAATCCCTGCCAGCTTTTGCGCATCGGGTTTTCGATTGTCCAACAGACAAGGCAGCATGATATTCTCGACTACGGTTAAGTTCGGGATCAGATTATAAAATTGATAGACAATACCGATATTTCTGCGTCTGAAAATTGCCAGAGCGCTTTCATCCATATCGAAGATACGCCTGCCATCGACAACGACGTCTCCCGATGTGGGGCGGTCTATGCCGCCGATCAAATTCATAAGCGTAGATTTCCCCGAGCCCGATGCCCCCACAATGGCAACAAACTCTCCTTTTTTCACACGGAAACTGACATGATCCAGTGCCGTCACCCGGTTATCGCCGTTTCCATATATCTTTGTCAGTCCGTTTACTTCCAGAATCTCCATATATGACACCCCTTTTCTTATCGTTAGCAACATGCGTCATTTCAACTGCAACCATGCAAAAACCTGCGTATATGGCTTTGGCAAAATAAACAGCAGAAATCTGTTATGTCGTTTTACTCAAGTTTAAATAAGAAAAGTGACTCCCCGGTGACTATTTGTAAAATTTCATAAAAAATGTGGCGCCGCTCCCGTTTCCGCCAGGCATAACCTCGATATCGCCGTTCTGCGCGCGCATGATAGAAAGCGCAAGCGGCAGCCCGATCCCATAACCGTTTTCCTTCTGCGAACTTTCAAACCTGCGAAACAAACCAGCCATCTGCTCCTTTTTCAGACCTTCTCCGGCATCCGTGACGGATATCCAGTCATAGAGTGGATTCTGCCCGCTGTCTATCACAATTTCACCGTTTTCCCCAGAACATTCCGAAGCATTTTTCAAAAGATTAATCATCGCTTCCACGGTCCACTTTTTATCACAGGATAAGGTCAGGTCATGCAAAAGACGTATGGTCTGGTTCCTGATATCCAGTATAATGTCCAGTGACTTAAGCGCTTCTTTCAGCAGATAGCTGACCGCTGTCTCTTGCGCATGAAAATTCACAGCGGAGGAATCCAGCTTAGCCATCTTTAAGAGGACGGAAACAAGCCACTCCATATGGCGGATTTCCTTTTTTATGCCGAGAAGAAAATCCCGCTGCGTCTCTTCAGGTGCGTCAGTCATTAACTCCGTCATAAGAAGGATAGAGGAAACCGGTGTCTTTAACTGATGGGATATATCGGACAGATATTCCGACATACGCTCTTTCTCCTCTTCCAAAACATTTTTCTGTTCCTGTCCGGCGTGTGTCAACGTATAAATATCATTTTTTAAAATGCTGAGCGCGCCTTCCCTGTCATCGCGCGGATCGAAGGGCTGTCCGTCAATCGCCGCACGAATCCCCTCGGAAAGCGCCAAAAGTTCTTTTTTGCTAACCCACACGATACCCGATCCCCCTGACGGTTGTAATAGAAACCGCATCTCCCAGTTTTTCCCGCAGTCTTTTGACATATACGGTCAGCGTATTATCCTCTACAAAGTTGCCGCTTATATCCCAAATGCGCTCCAGAATCTGTTCCCTTTTCAAAAGAACGGACTGATTCTGCGCGAAAATAAGCAAGAGCCGGTACTCCAACGCCGTCAGACTGATTTCCCGATCTTTGATACGGACTTTTCCCGCCTCAACGTCAATAACCGCCTCTCCCATTTTCAAAATTCCACTGTTGTCTTTTTCATGCAGCGCCCTCTTGATCCGTGCAAGCAGCTCCCTCATACGAAACGGCTTGGTGATGTAATCGGCAGCGCCGTCATCGAACGATCTCACAATTTCGTCCTCGTCATCCACGACGGTGACATACAATACCGGAATGTCGGCGGACTTTAACGCGGACGCGATTTCCCTGCCGGAGCCGTCGGGAAGCTGCATATCCAAAATAGCAAGATCGAAATCCGCTGTGGATGCTTCCCGCATTGCATCGGCAATATGTTTGCAGTGCGTCGTGCGGTATCCTTCTTTTTCCAGAGCATATACGAGCGCCGCCGATATGGAAGCGTCGTCCTCCACTATCAAAATATGTTTCATTTTCTGCCAGATCCTTCCATTACCCCTGCACCATTTCCCGCAGTTTTCCGATCTCAACCGGCTTCGAGTAAAAATACCCCTGAAACCATGTCGCCTGATAGAGCCGCAGATAATTCTGCAGTTCCTCTGTCTCCACGCCTTCCAGACAGGTGCTCATGCCGCAGCTGTTGACAAACTCCACGATCGACCTGACCATGCGCATCACCTCATAATGTCCGGCACATAAGCGGCTTCGATACCGAAATAAGCCATGGTCGCCTCAGAAAACCATGCACTGTTCCTCTTCAAATACCCTATGTATCAAGCGGCTCCCTGCAGAAATAACAGCTGAACCGTTCGCGCGACGAAACGGGAACGAGATTTTCCGCCGCACAGTAACCGCAGGCAACACATTTACAGCCGTTCGGCACGCCGTCCCCCTCATAAAGCCTCTGTGCCGGACGCAGCCCGCCGGAGCTTTCGTAGAGCCGCCTTGCCTCCTCGCGTTTCTCCATTTCATGCTCCATGGCATCCTTTCTCGCCTTTTCCTCCAGATACGCCAGCGTAGATTCCGGCTCATTCTCACTCTTTGTCTGACTCTCTGCCGGCTGCCTCTGTGCCATCGCCTGCGGCATCTGCTTTGCGCGCGCCGGCTGCACGAGAGGTTTTGCCTGCGGTGCCTGTTTTGCCTGTGACGGCTGTACAAAAGGTCTCGCCTGTATCGTTCTCTGTCTCTGGGATGTCTGTATCTGTCCCTGCGGATTCGGTGTCCGTCCTCTCTGATTATTCTCGGGCGGATTCCCCATCCGCTGTTTATAAACCCGATAACAAATGCATGCCACTACAATTATCCATATGATTCCACCAAACATTTCAGCCCGTTCCTTTCTTCCGTGCCATATTTATTTTATCATATCACATTTTCCCCGATCATGGCAAAATAAGTTGCTTAATCACCCTTAATCGTAGCAGTCCAGACGGCAGCAGACAAAAAACAAAATTTTACGAAACACTCCCGCGTCAGAAACTTTGTGTTATAATGGAAATAACGTCGGCGTAATCTTTGTTTAACGCCGGCGATTTATACCGTATGAAAATGGAGGCACCATGCACAACGAAACATCCGCAAAAAAAACCACCCTGCTGACGGAGGGCTGCATCTGGAAGCAGCTCATCGCCTTTGCGTTCCCGCTTTTTCTGGGAAATCTGTTTCAGCAGTTGTACAATACCGCCGACTCCCTGATTGTCGGAAACTTTCTTGGCAGCAACGCACTCGCCGCAGTCAGCTCCTCTGGCAACCTTATTTTTCTGATGGTCGGTTTTTTTCAGGGCATCGCTGTGGGCGCCGGGGTTGTGATTGCTCGGTATTACGGCGCGCAGAAAACAGAGGAAGTACAGAAAGCCGTCCACACGACGGTTGCTTTCGGGCTTGCCTCGGGCATTTTTCTGACCGTTGCAGGCACCATCCTGACTTCCCGCATCCTCATCTGGATGGGGACGCCCGCCGATGTGCTGCCGGAATCCACGGTCTATTTCCGCATTTATTTTCTCGGCTCCCTGTCCTTTGTCATGTACAATGTCTTTGTGGGCATTTTGCAGTCCGTCGGGGACAGCCGCCATCCGCTCATTTATCTGATCGTGTCATCCGCCATCAACATTGTGCTGGATTTGCTGTTTATCGCCGTGCTGGGCTTCGGTGTCGGCGCTGCCGCCCTGGCTACGATCCTTTCCCAGTTTATCAGCGCGTTTTTATGCCTCTGGCGGCTCGTCCGCAAGAGCCCGGAAGACTACCGTGTATCCATAAAAAACATCCGCTTTGATCTCCCCATACTCCATGAGGTGATCTCCAACGGACTGCCCGCGGGATTTCAAAATTCCATCATTGCACTCGCCAACGTGGTGGTACAGTCCAACATCAACAAATTCGGCAAGATGGCTGTCGCCGGCAGCGGCGCCTACTCCAAGATCGAAGGCTTCGGCTTTCTGCCCATCACCTGTTTTGCTATGGCGCTGACCACCTTCATCAGCCAGAACCTTGGTGCAAAACAGTACGAGCGCGCCAAAAAGGGGGCACGTTTCGGCATCCTCTGCTCCATCCTCACAGCGGAACTTGTGGGCATCATTATCTACCTGACCATTCCGTCCTTAATTGCCGCATTCAACCGCACGACAGAGGTGATCGCATACGGGACGACCCACGCAAGGACGGTCACGCTCTTCTACTTCCTGCTCTCCTTCTCCCACTGCATCGCGGGAATCTTACGGGGCGCGGGAAAAGCCGCCGTGCCCATGCTCACCATGCTCTGCTTCTGGTGCATCGTCCGGGTAAGCTACATTACAGTCATCCTGCACTTTATCCCGAAAATCCAGATGATTTTCTGGGCCTATCCGCTGACATGGAGCTTAAGTTCCTTTGTTTTTCTTATCTATTTTCTGAAAGCAGACTGGGTGCACGGGTTCGAGAAATAGACCCGTGCGCCACAGCATGCTATTCCGTTCTCCCCGCCAGCATCTTCATGGGCTCTTTTTGTAAGTTTACATAAATCCCAGCAGCCGCGATCACCGTTCCGGCCGCAACAATTGCCAGTGCACACTCGGCCGCCGTCTTTAACGGCTCTTCCCGCTCATAAGACTTTGCCTCCGTTTTTCCCATATCCGTGGCCACGCTGTTTCCAAAGGTTTTATCATAATAATCTTCCCTTGCAATCTTCCCCTCGATCTCTCCCGACAGGTAACTGCCCGCCACACTGCCGCATACGCTTCCCACCAGAATCAGCAGGAAAATGCCCGAAAACAGGGAAGCAAAACTATGCCGCTTCCGAAAACCCAGGCACCGCTCCACCGCCGTCCGCTCCTTCTGTTTTAAGATAAACAGCCAGGAAAAATAACCGAGCACCATCAGTACCATGATCACGCCCATAACAAGCAGCAGTCTGGCAATATACTTCATATTGTTGATATTTGCCTCCAGTTCTGAATAGCCTCCGTCATAAAAAGTGATTTCCAGATTAGAAATCTGCAATTTGTTCCACTTCTCCATATACTCGTCGATGGTTCCGTTGGCAATGCGGAAAGAAGTGTTGCTTCCCACCATTGGTCCGCTCTCCAGAATGTTATCCGCATCGCTGTTCTTCACGGAACGGCTGGGAATGATGATCTCATTATAGCCCATTCCGTAATCATCCCGTATTCCCGACTGTCCGCCGTACACACCTACGATTTCATAATTGCCCTCCTCAAAAACCGGGTAAATCTCCCCTTTGGCATTGATCAGCGAAAATGCCGCCGCACTGTTGGTTGCAAACGCCCGTCCTGCAGTCCGCCTGTAATTTGCATACCGTAACGCGAGAGGCAGTTCATCCCCGATTGCAAGCCCGGCACGCCGGGCAAACAGTTCCGACACAAGACATACCCTGTCCCCGTTCGCATACTCCTTTGCCGTAAACTCCCTGCCCTGGCTGATATATGCATTGCCATTGTAGAAAGGCATCAGCAGATTAATGTCGTCTGTGCCCGTTACCGGGAAAGTATGCCGCAGATAATCCCATGAGGCTATTACATTCAGCCAGCGCCTGCCTTTGTCCGATTCATAAAACCCTTCCGTCACCTCATCGCAAAAATGTCCCTCTTCCACGTCATCCGGCACTTTGTTGCCGTCAATATCAACCTGATCGGATTCCAGAACCGTGTAAGGGATGTATTCTGTAACATCATCCCCCTCAAACTCCTGCTGATCCTCATGTCCCGGTCTATATGCAATAGACATCACATAAGTCTTATCCGCATACAGTTTCTCCGGCTTCGGATTATAGTGATCGCAGAAAGAAATGACATGTCCGTCCCTGATTCCTCCCTGTCCGGCAAGCACCCTGGTTACCTGAAAGGCAATCGGATGGTCGGGCACTGCATCTTCCACCGGCGATCCCTCCACGATCTCGCTGAGGCTCATGCCCAAACCGTACATCTCATACTCCGGCATGTAAGAGCCGTAAAAGCATCTTCGCTCCGGACCGGACAGATAATCCGCGCCCTCAAAGTCCAGCACGGACAAAGGCACATAGGAATCATAAACCGAACTATTGTAAATGCGGTAGTCCTTGATCTCTGCATCCCAGATCCGCCTCTCTTCCACCTGATCTGCCTTCTGCTCCACCGTTCCGATGGTCATAAAGGAATCCTCGTAGGCTTCCATCTTAGCCTGATTCGTAACCAGAAACTCCCTGCCGATACTGCAAAGCCCCGACGCAAAAATAAGCAGCAGCAAAAACAGGGCGGCTCTCCCCTTCATACGAAAAAGCTGACGCATACTATTCTTAAAAAGCAGCATACCAAACTCCTTCCTCATCCCGCATATCAACTTTCCGCGTTGCTAGCGTATCTGCTCCATGCTTCCATCCTTCATACGAAAGACATGATCCGTCTCGTCCGCTACTCTCTGGTTATGCGTAATGACGATCACCGTATAGCCGTCCTCATGGGCAAGCTCCTTTAAGAGCGCCACCACATTCTCCTCATTCCCCGAATCCAGATTGCCCGTCGGTTCGTCTGCCAGAATGATCTCCCCGCCTGCGGCCACCGCCCGGGCAATCGCCACCCGCTGCTGTTCCCCGCCGCTCATCATCTTCGGGAACTGCCTGCATATCCTGGATTCCAGTCCCACCCGCTCCAAAAGCTGTCTGGCATGTCTGGCAGCCTCCTTTTTCCGCATTTTCTTACATTCCAACGGCAGCATCACATTCTCCTGCGCCGTCAAAAGCGGAAACAGGTGAAACGCCTGATACACCACCGCCGCCCGGTTCAGACGGTAAGCGTCCCTGTCCATATCGCATAACGGCTCCCCCTCCACATAAATCGTTCCCTCGCAAGGCTGGTCTAACCCGGCCAGAAGAGAAAGAAAGGTGCTCTTGCCACTGCCCGACTCGCCCACAATCGCATAGAATTTTCCCTTCTCAAAGACACAGCTTACATCCTTCACTGCCTCCACCTTCTGGTACTTGCTCTGATAGCTGTAAGACACATGTTCCGCACGCAATATCTCCATTTTTACCTCCGTTTCATCCTTCCACAAACAACGCTTCCATCACACTCACATCCAACAGCTTCCACAACGCCAGACTGTTACCAGCCATATAGCAGATGCCCACCAGTCCGCCTGCCAGCGCGGAGCTTCCCCCGTAATTGCCCTGGATCAGCACCGAAAGCACACTTCCCGCCACAACTCCCGTAATGACTAAGATAAGCTGATCCACGAAAAAGACCCGGAAACATTGGTACCTGTTCAACCCGATCGAACGAAGCAGCGCCATTTCCTTTTTCCTGCTCTGTAAAAGCAGAAGTGTAATCAGATATCCTACCCCCACAATCAAAATGAGGAGAAAGGGAAAGAATGCGCGCACCGTGTCGATCACCTGCCGCAGATGCTCCGCCGTGCTGATAAAGGCGGCGTCATTGACATTTAACGCCACGCCGTTTACCGATTGGTCTAATTCCGTTGGCGCAACACTTCGGAATCCCAGATCCTTCATCTCCTGTTTGAAGGCATTCAGTGAAAGCGCGTCCGAAACCTGAAAAGCTGCCGAACTTGCAAAGAAGGGAATCCCCTCTTCGGCATAAGTATTTCTGACCGCATGAAAGGGTACAATCACGTCCGGCGGCACTGCGAACTGATCATTCCACCTGCCCCGCATATCTACATATCCGGCAATCTCGTACTCTACCGTCTGTAAAGGATCCGCAAAAAGTTCTGCGTAACGCTCATCCTTACGGTAGTAGTACCACTGGCAGAGCGTCACCTGATCTCCCAGCTTCCATCCCTTCCTGTCAAAAAGCTCTTTGGAAACGATACATTTCGCCTCGGAGCCCTGTAAAATCGAGGCATCCGCACCCGCATTCCACACCACATCGCTCTCCTCAATGCCGCCCATCGCCTCAATGCCGTTTACCCCGTCCAGAAACAAATTCAGCGTATGCCACTCTCCGGGAATGACCCGGTCAATCCCTGCTTTGAGGCGCACATCCATTTTCAGCCTGTCAACATATGCCGAGTCCAGAAGCCCCTGCACAAGACTGTCTTTTATGAAAATGCCCGACTGTCTACTCCCGTCCGCCGTGCTGACATAAGCGTTTACCGGGATTGCCTCCGGCAGCATGGCAAGCTGTTTTTCATTGTTGGCGATATTGGACAGATAAGTGTGGAGCAAAAACACCACCAGCATATCCATCAGGATGGTCAAAAGACTCTTCACCTTATGCCGGCCGATCTTCACTTCCCGGATGCTCTCGTTCTTCCAGAGAAGATACACCGCTCCCGCCCCGCATATGATCACGAGCGCGCCTGCCCACACATAGAATAACACCGGGCTTTCATACCATGCGCCGCCCGCCGCCCCGGACAGCAGCCCGTCCTTGTGTCCCGCCAGATAACCCACTCCCACACAGATCAGATAAAGAACACCACAGACGCAGGCTCCCAAGAGCACCTTGACCTTCCACATGCGCCGTCTCCACTCATCCTCCTGTCCGGACTGGGAAATGGTCTGTGCCACGATCTGTTCCGCCTCCTGCCTGTCTATCTCTGGTTCCTCATTTTTTTCACTCTGCATTAACTCCAAGAGATTCACACCCAGACTCTTTGCCAGCGGTTCCAAAATTTTGATGTCGGGAAATCCTACGCCGTTCTCCCACTTGGAAACCGCCTTGTCGGAGACATGAATTTTCTCCGCAAGCTGCTTCTGGGTCATCCCTTTGGCCTGTCTTGATTCCCGTATAAATCTGCCGAATTTCATATTGTCCATACTGATTCCTATTTCCTCTCACCGGTTCCCGGCAATTCCTGCCCCGTCTGTACCTTCTTTTATACGCCATCCATATAAAAAGAGCAATCTACGAATTGTAGACTGCCCCTCCGCCTGTATCTTATCCCACATTTTCTGCCAGTATCTCATAAAACACATCGCAGGCTTCCTTTGCTTTTTCGATATCCGCATTGGAATAGTTGATGATAAAACAGTGTTTCATTTCGCTTGGTGTGAAAAAGTATTCCGACAGCGCGTTCACCCGTATTCCCCTTTCCCCTAATGAACGGACAATATCTTTGTCCGCCTTGTCCGTTTTGATCTGAATCAGGAAATGCAGACCGGAGTCGTTCTCAGTAATCATGCACACATCTTTCAATTTACTTTTCTTAATCGCGTCGATCATCCTTTTTCTCTGTCTGCTGTAATACAGGCGCATCCGATTAATGTGTTTTTCAAAATATCCCTGCCTTATAAAAGCAGCCAGCGTATACTGCTCAAAGTTGGAAACCGTGCAGGCATAAAAGGACAATTCCCTGTAAAAACGGTTGATCAGATGAACCGGCAGAATCATATAGCTGATTCGAATGGTGGGGGTGAGGGATTTGGAAAATGTATTCATATAAATCACCTTTTCACAGGCATCCATACTGAACAGAGTCGGGATCGGTTTCCCGTTTAGCCGAAACTCACTGTCATAATCGTCCTCGATGATGTAACGTCCCTCCCTCTCATTGGCCCACGCCAGAATTTCGTATCTTCTTCCGGCAGGCATGGTGATCCCTGTAGGAAAATGATGGTTCGGGCTGATGTGCGCGATATCCGCCCCTGTGGCGCGCAGCCCCCCGGAGGTCATTCCCATCTCATCCATATCCGCGTACTTGCAGGAAATATGATACTGCCTGTAAACTTGTACGATCTTCCGATAGCCCGGATTCTCCACACAATAGTTTTTCTCGTTTCCCAGAAGTTGCACAATCAGCCCGTACAGATACTCCGTTCCCGCGCCGATCACGATCTGGTCTGGATCGACAAGCATTCCTCTAAAAGACTTCTGATGCTCCGCAATTGCCGTCCGCAGTTCCCCGATGCCTCCGGCCGGGGATGCCTCCATCAGCTCACCGCTCTTATTGGAGATGACGCTCCGCAGAATTTTCGCCCATATGGAAAAGGGGAACAGCTCAGGGTTCATCCTGTTATCCGACAAATCCACCGCATAGCAGGGTCTTTCCTCCGGGATATGAATGTTCAGGGAAATACTGCCCTCCCTCTGCACCTTCTTCATGCCTTCAAGCTTCGCCACATAATACCCCTTTTGCGGAATGGCATAAATATACCCTTCGCTGATCAACTGGTCATAGGCGTTTTGAATGGTAATGGTACTAATACCGTTATTTTTTGCGAAAGCCCTCTTGGAAGGCAGCTTTTCTCCCTGCTGCAGATTTCCCGCCAAAATGTCCTCCTTTATGCACTGATATATGTATTCGTACAAAGGCCCCTGCGCCTCGGCAAAGTTATAAGTAAGCATCTGCTTTTCTCCCATATGGCATTTAATTTATTTTCAATTTGATTATTTTTGTATAACCAGATTTACTGTACCATAGTTACAAGTAAAATGCAATCCGAAGAGAAATGTGGAACCAATTCTCTGATGTGCAATTTTAAACCGTTTCGAAATGGAGGAAACTATGGAACAGACACAATATGAACTGAACAAAGGACTGGCACAGATGTTAAAGGGCGGCGTCATCATGGACGTTACCACCCCGGAACAGGCTAAAATCGCGGAGGAAGCCGGCGCGTGCGCCGTCATGGCACTGGAGCGGATTCCGGCAGATATCAGGGCTGCAGGCGGCGTATCGCGCATGAGCGACCCCAAAATGATAAAAGGCATACAAAACGCCGTGAGCATCCCCGTTATGGCAAAATGCCGGATCGGGCACTTTGTGGAGGCGCAGATACTTCAGGCGATTGAGATTGACTATATCGACGAGTCGGAAGTCTTATCCCCGGCGGACGACGTTTACCATATAGATAAAACAGCATTCAAAGTCCCCTTCGTCTGCGGCGCGAGAGATTTAAGCGAAGCCCTGCGAAGAATCAACGAGGGAGCCGCCATGATCCGCACCAAGGGCGAGCCGGGAACCGGGGATGTGGTGCAGGCCGTCCGGCACATGCGCAAAATGAACGCCCAGATCAGACAGCTCGGCTCCATGAAAAAAGACGAATTATTTGAGGCGGCAAAGCAATTACAGGTTCCCTATGAACTGGCATTATATGTCCATGAAAACGGGAAACTCCCCGTCGTAAATTTTGCCGCCGGGGGCGTCGCGACACCCGCAGACGCAGCGCTGATGATGCAGCTTGGCGCGGAGGGCGTCTTTGTCGGTTCGGGTATTTTTAAATCCGGCAATCCGGCAAAACGGGCTGCCGCCATCGTACAGGCTGTGACCAACTACACGGACGCCGCACTGATCGCAAGTCTTTCCGAAGATTTGGGAGAAGCTATGGTGGGGATTAATCCGGAAGAAATCAAACTGATTATGGAAGAGCGGGGACAATAACAGCGTGAAAAGTATTTCTATAGACGTCCCGCCATTGGACGGGACGCCAAGAAATACTATGTTTCACGCAAGAGAATGCTTGAAATGCAGCATTCTCCGTGCAGATTTGAAATTCCACAAAGCGAATTTACGGAGGTTAGGATGAGAAATATCAAAATCGGCGTACTTGCCTTACAGGGCGCGTTTATAGAACATGAACATATGCTCACAGACCTCGGCGCTGTCTGCACGGAAATCAGGCAGCCGTCCGACTTGACCGGGCTCGACGGCATCGTCCTGCCCGGCGGAGAAAGTACCGTGCAGGGACAGCTTCTGCACAAATCCGGGCTGTTTACACCTTTGCGGAAGCTGATTTCGGACGGGCTTCCCACGCTTGGCACCTGCGCCGGGCTGATCCTTATGGCACAGGAAATCAGCAATCCCGTCGCAGACAGAACAATCCAAGAAAAAGCCGCCCCCACCGCCCATCTTGGAACGCTGCCCGTCACCGTCAGGCGAAACGCCTATGGCAGACAGCTCTCCAGCTTTGTCACCGAACAGCCGATAGCGGGAATCGGGAACTACCCTATGATTTTTATCCGCGCGCCCTACATTGAGCGCACGGATGTAAACGTGGAAATTCTGGCAAAAGTGGACGGCAATATCGTCGCCGTAAAATACAAAAACCAGATCGGACTTTCCTTCCACCCGGAGCTGTCCGAAAACTCTAACATTCACGAGTGGTTTCTATCTCAATGCGAAAAGTAACACTTATATGGATGCCGCAATCAGCTCCATCTCTCCCTGCAGTTCCACCTCACCGTAGCCACAGGGCAGGATAAAGTGGTCACCCTTCTGTATCATCTGCCCGTTAATCAGGCCTTCACCCGCCGTCACGCTCATAATCAGGAAGGGGTGCTCCTGGGAGAAGGAAATCTGCTTCGCCACATCAATCTTCCACACCTTATAATAAGGACAGGAAATCAATAAATTCTTCTGGTCTTTCGGCAGGTCTGCCGCCGCCTTGACACACTCTGCGGCAGGCTTTGCCGGAACCGTGATCACATCAATACTCTGCTCTACATGAAGCTGTCTGGGTTTCCCGTCAGTCAGCCTGTCATAATCGTAAACCCGGTATGTAATATCTGAATTCTGCTGGGTTTCCAGAAGCATAATACCACCCTTGATGGCATGCACCGTACCCGGGTCAATCTGGATAAAGTCTCCCTTCTTCACCGGCAGCTCCCTGATAAACTCACCCCACCTGCCCTCTTTAATCATGGCAGTCAGCTCTTCCTTGTCCTTCGCCTTGTGGCCGATCACGAGAGTGGAATCCGCCTCGCAGTCGAGAATATACCAGCACTCTGTCTTTCCGAGGGAGCCGTTTTCATGCGTTCCCGCATAAGCGTCATCGGGATGCACCTGAATGCTCAGATCCGTCTTGGCGTCAATAATCTTTGTGAGAAGCGGGAAACGGTCAAGTCCTGTGCTTCCGAAAAGTTCCGGCTCCTCCTGCCAGAGCTGGGACAGGGTTTTTCCGGCATAAACGCCTTCTTTGACCGTGCAGTCTCCGTTCGGGTGGGCGCTCACCGCCCAGCACTCTCCCGTGCCTTCCCCCGGAATCTGGTAGGGCCAGTCTGTCCCCAGACGCTCGCCGCCCCAGATCATCTGCTTGAACACAGGATTTAAAAATAAAATCGGTTTTTCCTTCTGATTCACTGACAACACCTCCCCGTTTGTCTCCATCACTTTCTGATACCAGTATGCGGAATCCTTGGCAATCCGCCTCTGTGTCTGAAAATCCACATACACCAGGCCGAATCGTTCCGTATACCCCTTGCTCCACTCAAAATTATCCAGGAATGTCCATTCAAAATATCCTCTCACGTCCGCGCCGTCATCGGCTGCACACTGGAGCGCCGAGAGATATTTGTCCAAAAAGGTAATGCGGTTAGGATCATGCACCCTGCCGTCACCCGACACGATATCGTGGCAGGACATGCCGTTCTCCGTGATGTACAGCGGCTTCCGATATCTCTCATACAGGAATTTCACACCCCAGTAGAGGCATTCCGGCGTCACCGGCCAGCCCGCTGCGGTTTTGGGAAATCCGGCCGGTCTGTCCACAAACGCAGGCTCCCCGTCCGCACCCGCACGCACCACATAGCCATTGTAAATATTCTGTCCCATAAAGTCTAACGGCTGGGCAATCAGCTCCATATCTTCCTTCGTAATCTCCGGCAGATAGTCCTTGAATCTGGCAAGCCCTTCCTCCGGGTATTTTCCCAAAAACACGGGATCAGAAAACCATGCCACATTCCATGTCCAGTCTTCTATCGGATTGTAGAAGGAAAAAAGCACTCTTCTGGCCGCCTCAACATCCGCCGGGTCATTGCTCGCCGGATAGGCCATCCCGCAGGTGGGCGCATAGCCGATCTGAACAGGCTGCTTCGCATATTTCCTCAGATTGATGACCGCCTGCCCGTGAGCGCGCAGTGCATTGTGGGTAATCTGAAAGGTATCCTTCAGCGGCAGCTTTTTACCCGGCGCATGGATGCCGCGCAGATATCCCAGTCCAACGAAGCACTGAGGCTCATTGAGCGTGATAAAATACTCACACAGATCCGAAAAGTTCTCCGCCACCACCTTCGCATACTCGCCAAACCACTCAATGATCTCCTCGTTGAGCCAGCCGCCGCGATCCTGCAGCGCCTGCGGCAGCTCCCAGTGGTACATCGTAATATAAGGCGTAATGCCGTTCTTTTTCATCTCCAGAATCATATCCCGGTAAAGGGAAACGCCTTTTTCATTCACGCGCCCCGTTCCCTCCGGCAGCAGTCTCGCCCAGTTTAAGGAAAAGCGGTATGCCTTCACTCCAAGCAGACGCATCATCTTATAGTCGTCTTTATAGCGGTGCATATGGTCGCAGGAAACATATGCGTCCGTGTGATCCTCGATACCGCCTTCCTCCGTAAATGTGTCCCAGACCGATTTCCCCGCGCCGTCCGCCGGGTCTTTCCCTTCCACCTGATAGGCGCTGCTTGCAACGCCCCACACAAAATCTTCTCTGAACATATATGTACTCTCCTTCCCGTATTGTCAGAGAGTGCCTCTTTTCAGGCATTCTCTGACGCGAAACATAGTACTTCCAAGTCAGCTTGCTGACTTTTGTGCCGCCGTCCAATGGCTGGACATCATTAAAAGCACTTTTCGCGTTTTTCACGCTGTGATCAAAGATACCAGATAAAAAGGCACCGCATCATCCGCGTGTGTCTGCGCAATCCTTATTTCCACCCGGTGCATGCCGGGTGAAATGTGATGTGCCAACGTGTCGATATGCAGGCTGTCCCCCCAGTCTTCCTCAAAATTTGCGTCAAGCGTAACCGCGTTTTCCTCATCCCCGTCCACCACCGCGACCGCCACAGGCGCGGGATGTTTTACCGACTTGCGGTACTGCACGGCGATCTCCGTTCCTTCCGCCTCAAAGCAAATTTTCGCCCCCTGAGTTTTGGCCGTCCAGCCGCGGCGGAACATATCGTTCACATACTTTTTCAGTGCGCCGTCCGCCAAAAACCCTTCACAGGCCGGGGCGCTGTTATGGTTCTGAAAACGTCTCACGTGCTCATATGCATTTACCGTCAAAGGCTCCGGCATGGAAAAAGGTTCCTCCGCCTCATATCTCTGCACATAGATCTGGTCCAGACAGTCCGTAATGACCTCCGCCAGCAGGGCGTGCCCCTCCGAATTTGGATGCAGGTCATCCGGGGTTAGCTCCCGCCTGTCAATCTCCCCTGCCCCTATCTGCGCATAGATGGAAGGCTTCATGCTGACGCTAGGCAGATGATAGTGCGTCCCGATCTCCCTGTGCTTCTCCTCCGCGCTCGCGCCCGAGTCGTAAAACATATTATGTACCAGTAAGACCGCCGGAGCGAAGGCGTTTCCATACACCTTCCGCACCAGTCCCTCATAAGTTTCCCGGTAAAAATCCGTATTGTCATCATTGACCGAAAATTCGATCATCACAAGATCCGGCTTGAAGGCGAGCACATCCTCGTCCACTCTCGCCACGCCGAACTGCGACGTGGTGCCTCCCACGCCTGCATTCACATAAGTAAACGCCGTCTTTGGAAACCGCTTCACGAACCATTCATAAACCAGATAGGCATAACAGTTCGTATACTGCGAGGAGACGGAGCCCTGCGTGATAGAGCCGCCCAAAAACGAAAGCGTCATACGGTCGCCCCGATCGGCACGTCTCATCAGTTCCTTTATCCGATACAGATTTCCCCTGTTTACAAATCCCTTTTCGGCATGTATCTCATATCCCATTTTCCGTTCTCCCCGCTGTTCTGATTTTGCTGCCTCAAATTCCCTCGCCGTTGCAAACTTACTCCCGGTAATACGGAAGGCTAATTTTAGTTTACTTCTTCGGCTAATTTAAGTTTGAGGTTGTAATAGCACAATTACTTTTTCTGCATTTCTTTGACTTTCATTTTACTATTACAACCCAAAAATAACAAGCAGTACAAAGCTTCTTTTCCATTTTTATGAATTGCGCACAAATTTTAGCCATATTTTTTAGTTATTCATTAATTGATATTAGCCCAAAATTAGCTAAATATTAAGCTTTAGGTTTCATTGCAAACCAGCCTACTTCTTTGCCTCCGGGAGGCGAAGACGCAGGAGCCGTTTCGCCAACTGTCTGAAATTGAAAGGCAGCAAGGGATAGATATAGCTTTTATCCGACAATGTCTTATTGAAGGCAATGGACAGCAGGAAGAGCAAAATCGCCCCCACATAACCGTAAATGCCAAAAATCGCTGTCAAAATAAGATTGATAATCCGCATAAATTTTAGGGCATAGCCAAGCTCATAATTCTGCTGGGTGTAGTTGGCAATAGCCACGAACGCCATGTAAAGCATTACCTCCGAATTGAACCAGCCGCTGTTGACAGAAAACTCGCCAAGCACCAAAGCCGCCATCACACTTAAGGGGGTGCTCAGCATATTCGGCGTGTTGACCGCCGCCAGCTTCAATCCGTCAATGGCCAACTCCAGTATGAGAAACTGCGCAATCAGCGGAATGTTTGATTCCTCCTGCAGCATGATAAACCGAAAACTCTCCGGAACCCACTGGGGATTTTCCATCAGCAGAAGAAACGTGGGCGTCATAATATAGGTGAGAATCGAAATGATAAACCGCGTCAGACGCAGGTATGTCCCCGTAATGGGCGGGAAATAATAGTCGTCCGCCTCCTCCACGATATCAAAGATCGAAGTCGGCACAATCATGGCCGAGGGGGAATTGTCCACCAAAATCACAATATCTCCCTCGAGCACCTGAGCCGCCGCCACATCCGGCCTCTCCGTAAATTTAAATTTGGGAAAAGGGTTAAACCATTTCCGCTGATAGAGGCACTCCGCGAGACTCTCCTGGTTCATGGTGAGCGCATCCACTTTGATATTCTGAATCCGCTTCTTTACCTTCTCCAAAAACGCGTGATCCACCCGGTTGTCCATATAGCAGAGCACGATGTCTGTCTGGGAACTTTTCCCGGCGTTCATCATTTCCATGCGAAGCTCGGTGCTGCGGATCCGTCTTCTGATCAGAGCCGTGTTGAAGACCACCGTCTCCACAAAACCATCCTTACTGCCGCGCAGGGTTTTATCCTTGTCCGGCTCCGAAACGCTTCTGGCAGGATAGGTTCTGGAATCGATCAGCACACATCTGTCAAACCCATCAATAAAGAGCGCAAACACACCTGACAGAATATTGTAGATGATATCGTCCCACTTATCCTTGAGATCCACCTCCACATAGGGCGTGGCCTTCTTCGCCATCTCATAGGCGCTCTCCGGCATCTTGTCCGGCGTCAGGCCGATAAAATACTGCAGGATCTTCATCATCAGCTCATCCTTGCAGAAACCGTCTATAAAATAGATGCACGCCTGTCTGCCGCCCACGTCTATCACGCGGTAGACCACGTCAAAACTTACATCCGGCGACATATGCGCCTTCATATATGCCATGCTTTCCTGCAGGGAGGTTGTCATCTTTTCCTTATTATCCAACACAAAAACTCCTTCCATGACTTACCATTGTTTCCCATAGTATGTCTTGGAAAGAGTTTTCTTATGCATATCAAATGACGGTTCCTTTACGCCTCCCGGTTCAAAATCCTGCTCATTTCATCTACCATCTCATTAATGACGCCGGCCTGTTTGGTCACCTCCGCCGTGTCTCCGGCATTGCCTTCCGCCATGCTGTTGATGGAATGGAACTGTTCATTCTCCTTTCGGATGCTCTCCGCAATATCCTGATTGATGGTTACGGTTCTCTCAATTACCTCCGCCTGCTTTGCATATGTGTCACCCATCGTCTGCACCGCGCTGACTGATTCGTTGAGAAGCTCCGTCATATCCCGCATACTCTTAAATACATTGTCAAAATACGCATTCTGCGTGCCAAGCTTGGACGAGTTCTCTTCCACCTGCGCTGTGATCTCCGTCACGTTATTCTGTACCCGCTCGATCACGGACTGCACCACTTTAAGCGATTCCTGTGTGCTGTGTGCAAGGGTGCCCACCTCGGTTGCAACCACCGCAAACCCTTTTCCTGCCTCGCCCGCTCTCGCAGCCTCAATGGATGCATTCAGCGCCAGCAGATTGGTGGAGGAGGAAATGTCGCTGATGAGCTTTAAGGTAACGCCTATCTCCTGCACCGCATCGGACAGCTTCCGCGCCACCTCAGTCGTAAGCTGCATGGAATCCGACACTTCTCCGTTGATTTTATGCAGATCATTCAGCAGCTTTTCACTTTCCTGTGATTTATCCAGAAGATCCCTTGTCGTCTTTTCTACCTTTTCCACATTGTCTGCAACAACACTCTCCCATTCTTTCAGTTCGCCAAGATTGTTCATGCTCTCGTCCGTCTTCGAACCGAGCATATTGCTGTTCCCTACCAGTTCCTCACTTGTTGCCGCCAGTTCCTGGGCCGCCGCGCTCTCGTTCTCGGAAATCTGTGAAAGGGCTGTCCCCGCTTCATAAAGCTTTCCCGAAAGCATCTGCACGGAATCAAGCACACTTTCCACCTCTTTTTCTTTATCCTCCACCACGCCAAAAAGAGACGTCGTCCGATGCACAATAAAGCTGCATGCCACAAAAAGAATCACATAGACGATTCCCGTGAAAATCCATCCGATGGGAAGATGGAGCTTCAAAAATCCGGCCGGAAATGCAATCATCATCGCCGCGTTGACTATAATGGTCACCGCCGCGCTCACTTTCAGTATCTTCTGCTCATAATAAAGAACCAGCAGCAGCGTCGCCACAAAATAGTAGTGCGTCAGGCATACATAACCTGCACTTTCACTAGATCCTCCTACCGCAGCCGTAACCGCGCCGAGCACCGGCGGAATGCAGGCATAGACATATTTTGCCCTGCTCCCCAGCTGTTTCTCAAAAACTTTGGTTATGATGGCGGCCACGCCTGTCAGCAGAAAAACGCACTCACGCACTCCTCCGTTTAACATAATCATTACAAATCCCCAGCCTGAAATGGCAACGCCGAGAATATAAAGAAACATAATTTTATTTACAAGCTTTTCCTGATTTTTTTCTGATTGTACCAGCATCTCTTTCTCCTTAAAATATGGATTTTGACTGTTTGTATGTGTCATTCACCCGCATCACTGCTTCCCGGTGCTGCCATGTCCGCCCCGGTCTTCCCCGTCCAGATGCGCCACCTCGTCAAAAATAATTCTCGGCTGGTTCTCCATAATGCGGAACTGGCATATGCGGTCGTTTACATGGATCTCCGTATCCCTGACTGCATAGACCGGCATGAACCACTGGTCATTATCCCCGCAGTAGGACGCGTCAATCACGCCCTGGTGATTGGTCTGTATAATGCCGAAATTTTTGAAAGTGGAGCTTCTCGGCACCACATGGGCTTCATAGCCTTCCGGCAGTTCCATCGCCACTCCCAGAGGGATCAGCTGAAACTCCCCTTTCTTTAATACAAAATCCGCTGCGGCCCGCAGATCAATCCAGTCCGACTTTCCGTCTATGTAAGCCAGCTTCTCGATTTTGTCTGTAAAATATTTAATTTTAATATGCTCCATCCGCATTGTCGTTCCCCCTACGCATAATCCTTACAGTAAAGCACCGGGATGGAGGGATCTGTCTGCTCCAGGCTCTTCTGTACATCAATCACTCTCTGATTTTTGCTGCCCTTCCAGCGCAGTCTCGCATCCTTCAGCTCCTTCTGAAATTCTCCGTCCACAAGCACGTCCACAAATTTCATGGCAGGATAATGCAGCACATCCTCCCAGCTGTCCCCCGTGTAAAGCCAGATTGTTTTACCCGGGTATCTGTTTTTGATCTCCTCCATCAGATTCCTCACGTCCAGCCGGTTTGCCGAGTGAAGCGGGTCACCGCCCGAAAAAGTAATACCGCTGATATAAGATTTGTCCAGCTGCGAAAATATTTCCTGCTTTGCCGCTTCGTCGAAGGGAAGGCCGCCGCCCGGATCCCAGGTAAGCGGATTGTGGCATTCCTTGCAGCAGTGGGTACAGCCCGCCACCCAGAGTACCACCCGCAGACCGTCGCCGTTGAGCATATCGTCCTTTGTTATATTATGGTATCTCATAAAATAGTTCTCTCACTTTCCTGTGAAAACCTCTGCATTCCATGCAGAGCCCTCATTCGCTGCGGCTTCGCCTCCGCTCAGATTGGACGCTCCTCATCAACAGATGATCTTCCGCAAGCAGAGATCATCTGTTCCTGACCCGCTGTTTTCACATGCTCTTCCTCTCCGCGATCTCCGCCATTTTTGCTTCGCTCAGGCGCGTATCACCGTGCACGCGGGAATAAGCGAGATACCCGTTCATGCGGTCGATCTTGGTCAGATTGCGGCTGCCGCACACGGGACACTCATCCATTTCCAGTTCCTGATGCCCGCAGTCATCACAGTACGCCAGAGAAAGGTTCACACCTTCATAAAATCCCATGTCCATTGCCCTGCGGATCAGTGTCTTGATAGCTTCTATGTTGTAGTCGATCGGATATTTCACATACTGGATCTTGCCTCCGTTGGCCATCTCCCAGAAGCGGTACTCCAGATCCTGCTTTTCTATGGGCGTGATGTCCTCCGTCACATGGCAGTGGAAGCTGTTGGACACATACTCCCTGTCGGACACGCCCTCCACAATGCCGTACTTAGCCCTGAACTGCTTCACCTGCAGGCCACAGAGATTCTCAGCAGGCGTGCCGTAGATGGCATAAAGGTGCCCGTCCGCTTCCTTATATTCTTCAATCTTATGGTTGATGTGCTCCAATACTTCCAATGCGAAAGCGCCATCCTCCACCAGCGATTTTCCGTTGTATAACTCCTGCAGCTCGTTGAACGCCGTAATGCCGAAACTCGCCGTCGCGGATTTTAAAATAGGCTTAATCTTATCGTGAAGCTGCAGATGCCCTCCGAGGAAACCGCCCTCACAGTAGGCGAGCGGGTTCGTGGACGCGCGCATCTCACCCAGATACGCGTAAGTCCTGATGTGAAGCTGTCTGATCAGGTTCAGATAATAGTCCAGCACGTCATAAAAATCCCTGCCTTCCTGTCTGGATTTCGCCAGAATCATGGGCAGATGCAGGGACACCGCCCCCACGTTAAACCTTCCCACAAACACGGGCACATCCTTATCGTCCGCCGGATGCATGCCGCCCCGCTCGTACCACGGGGACAGGAAAGCGCGGCAGCCCATCGGGGAAATCACCTTGCCGTACTGTTTGTACATGCTGGCGATATAGCCTTTTCCGGTGAGGCTCAGCCAGTCGGGATACATGGTCTTGGCGGAGCACTTGACGCCCGCCTCGAACACGTCCTCCAGCTCCTTGCCGGGACCGTGTAAATTCTCATCATACAAAAATACGATCTTCGGGAAAAGCACAGGCTTCTTACACTCCTTCTTGCCCTGTCCTTTTCTGCGCACGTTGAGCATCTGGATCGTCGCCAGACGCGCAAAACGGCCCGTACCGATTCCTGCTGTCACCGTGATAAACGGATAATCACCGCGGCTGCTCGCCACTGTATTGAATTTATATTCCCAGCCCTGAAAACCCTGCTCGAATTCTTTCGTCACATCCGCAAGGGCTTCCGCCTCCGCCGTCTTCTCGTCAATTCCCAGTTTTTTATATTTCTCTATATCTCTCCTGTAGGATTTCTCCGCGTAGGGTTCTAAAATCTTGTCCACCTCAGGCACCGTAAATCCGCCGTACTGCTGGCTCGCCGCACTCAGGACGATGTCCCCTATGACATCGAAGGCAACGTCAAGTGTTTTCGGCTCATTGTACCAGATATTTCCCATCTCGAAACCGCCGGAAAGCACCTCCGCCACATTGAAGAGACAGCAGTTCATCGTATCCCTTCTGGCAGACATGTCATGGACATAGATATAGCCGTCCCGGCACGCCTGGATCTCTTCCGTGGTCATAAAAAATTTCTGGTAAAGCTCCTTATTAAACTGATTAAAAATCAGGCTGCGCTTCGTGGAGACAAGGGCGCTGTCCGTATTAGCGTTCTCCTTGTCGCCGATGTACATGATCGACTGGCTCTTCTTGTAGACGTCGTCCATCATGCGCACAAAATCCTGCTTGTAATTGCGGTAATCGCGGTAGCTCTTCGCCACAATCGGCTTCACGTCCTCCAGCGCACTCTCCACAATATTGTGCATGATCTGGATCGGTATCTTCTCCTCGTCCAGCTCGTTCACCTTGTCAACTACCGTCTGGCAGATATGACGCTTCTCCTCCTCCGTAAACTTCGTGAGGGCACGGTATGCGCTCTTCCCCACTGCATCGATGACCTTCTGGACATTAAATGCCTCCAGACTGCCATCCTTCTTGATCACTTTCACACCCTTATCCGGCTGGTACTTAAGTCCGTAATTCTCCCCATCCGAACGATCCGATTCAAATTTACTGCTCATACGCCCCTCCGTAACTTTATCCACCTGCAGTCCTGCAGTGTTTTCCACAAAATATAGTGTTAGTTAACATAATAACACAATATATTGCGGTTTAGGATTAGTATACGGTAATAAACATGTTATGTCAATGAAAACCCCTCGGAAAAAACACCAAAAAGGGATATGTCTTTTTGGTACATATCCCTTTTACAATCAATCCGTCCGATTTCCCTCATACCCGGCAAGCGTTTTCTGCAGGTGAAGCCGGTACTCATCCGCCACAGACGCCGGCGCCAGAATCCGCGCCCCCTCGCCAAGCCCCGTCAGCCATCCGAAAAACTGACCGCTGACCGCCACCTGCACCCTGACGGAAAAATGCTTATCGTCCCGGATGCGGACTGCCGCCTCCCTGCCAAACCGGTCCATCACCACGCCGATCAGGCTGTTGTCAAACATCAGGGTGACAACCTCCTCCCTTCCGCCGTACATGCCAAAGGTTTTGTTCGCGTAATCCGCAATGTCGAAACGCTCAAAGAGCGACGCACCCTCGCGCTTTTTGTCGAGCACCTCGATTTTCGCCATCTTATCCACTCGGAAATGCTTGATCTTGTCTTCCTCGCTGTCATGGGCGATCAGATAATAATATTCGTCTTTACAGGTGAGCGCCCAGGGGCTTGCCTGATAGGGCCTGCCGTCCCTGCGCGGCACAAGCTCCTTTTTCAGGTTCCATTCCAGATACTGGAAGGAAATCTGCCAGTTTCCCTGAATCGCCCTGTGGATATCGTCCACCACATAATAAATGCTCTCGTTCGCCGTCTTGATGCGGTTCGCCACATAGACCTGCCTCTGCAGCTGTCCCGCCTCCGCCTTCGACGCCAGCTTCTCAATTTTGGAAATCAGTTCCCGCGATTTATTGACTGTCAGGAACCGGGACGCCTGCACCGTCTCCACCAAGAGCTTTAGCTCCGCCAGCTCAAATTCCCGCCCGGCAAGATAATAACCTCCGCCCGTCTTCGCCTTGACCAGCACGATATCATACCCGAAGTCAATCAGCTGGGCGATGTCGTCGTAAATACTTTTTCGCTCCGCCTTCACATCATATGCCGCCAGCGCGTCGATCAGCGCCTGCGCGCTCATGCAGTGCTCCTCGTCGGACTGCTCCGTCAATATTTTTATAAGATACAATAATTTCTGTTTCTGCTTCGTTGATTTTGCCATTCTTTCAACCCCGCTCCAAAACTGAAACCAGCTCTTCCAGACAGCGGATCTCGTAATCCGTCCGCACCTCCACATCCTTCGCCCTGCCCGTCGGATTAAACCAGCAGGATGCCACACCCGCATTCTCCGCGCCCCTCATGTCGCTTGTCAGGGAATCGCCCACCAGAATGCATTCTTCCCTTGTCACCCCGGACAACGCCGCAAAACAGGCATCAAAATACTCTTTTCTCGGCTTGGGATATCCCATCAGTTCCGAGACAAACACCCCGTCCATTATTTGGTCAAGCCCGGACCGCTTCATCTTGTTTGCCTGTGTCGTATTGACTCCATTAGTCACGACATACTGCCGGTACCCCTTTTCCTTTAATAGGGTGACAAGCTCTTTTGCGCCGTCCATATAAAAGAAAACGTTTCCCAATTCCCGCTGATAATCTGCGTTGACCTCCTCCGGCTTTACATGGGCGATTTCCAGCTCTTCAAACAGAGTACGGAAACGCCCCACAGTCACCTGTTCCTTGGTCAGCTCCCCCGATTCCAAGCGAAGCCAGTAACTCTTGTTTATAGCGTCATAGCGTGCCGTGATCTCCTCGTCAATCGGCAGCCCGTACTGCTCGAATACCGCCCGCAACGCATGTTCCATGGAGCGGTCAAAATTGAGCAGCGTCTGATCCAGATCCCAAAGAATGGTTGTGTATTTTTTCATTTGAACTCCTAATCTCTTTATCTCATAAGCAGATTCGAGATGCTTCGCATCTCTCATTCGCGTTGCTCGTCATAAACCGTCACAGACAAGATTACATACAAGCATGTATCCTGTCTATGACGTTTTCTGACTCTGCTTATACGCGGATAAGAAGAAAGGGCGTTCCCTCAAGGACACCCTTCCACTTTCTTCTTACATACATAAACACATCAAAAACGCTATGCCGTCGTACTTCCGTCCGCACTATCCGCCTGCGTTTCCAGAGCTGCCTTCGCGTCTTTGCTCTTTCTCCATTTCACGCCGATCACACACGCCACAATCACCAGCGCAACAATCAGTACAAACTGAAGCAGGTACGATAAAAACGAGTTTACAAATAGAATTAAGTTTGTCATCTTTCCACATCCTTCTCTTTCCAAATTGCTTCGCTTCCGACGAAAGAACCTGTCCGAAACCGCTTTCTCCAATTACACCTACTGTTATGATACCACCAATCAGAAGGTATCGTCAAGCAGTTCCGTTCCATCCGCCGCCGTGGTGGCAAGCTTATCGCACCGCTCGTTCTCCGGATGCCCGTCGTGTCCCTTTACCCACTGGAAAGTGACACGGTGCGGCTCCATGGCGCGCAGCAGGCGCTCCCACAGATCTATGTTTTTGACAGGCTTGTTTCCCGCCGTCTTCCATCCCTTTTTCAGCCACCCCTCGATCCAGTGCCGGTTAAAGGCGTCCGTCACATACTTGGAATCGGAAACCAGAAGCACCTCGCAGGGCTTTGTGAGCGCCTCCAGCCCCACAATAACCGCCATCAGTTCCATCCTGTTGTTGGTTGTCTTTTTATAACCGGCGGAATACTCCCGCTCGTGCAATGTCCCTTTGCCGTCAATATATTGCAGCACCGTGCCGTAGCCGCCCGGTCCCTCCGGGTTTCCCCGCGCCGCGCCGTCTGTATAGATTGTTACTTTCATTCCAAATTCTCCATTCCTCTTCCTGCATCTGTCTCGCCACATACACCGGCTGTTTATCAGACATCCGTCCGACGACACCAGCTCACTGTTAATCTGGCACCTGTCTTTCAGCTACCGTCAATTGTCCGTCGAAAACCCGTTCGGCTTCCCGAATGGCAGCTCGCAAATGTCACCGCCAGTTTCCTTCCCGCAAAAACCGCTCCGCCATCGCCTCCGCCGCTGTGGTAATATGCTCGTCATACTTTAGCATCCGCAGAAGCGCGATGGCATTTCTGGTGGACGCCGGACCGTCCATTAATCTATAGGGAAAATAAATATCGTTCTCCTCGATCCGCTCCTCAAAGTGGTAATTGTCATATTCCCGCTCCAAAAGCTTCGTCAGCTCCACATCATGGGTCGCCGCAAAGCAGAGCGCATGTCCCGCCGCCAGCTTTTTCATAATCTGCGTGGAAGCCGCAATCCGCTCCACCGTGTTGGTTCCCCTGAGCACCTCATCCACAAAACAGAGCACCGGGCGTCCTTCCGCCTGTTCCACCTGATCCAGAATCCGCTTGATGGACTTGATCTCTACCATATAATAGCTGTCTCCGCCCGCCAGATCGTCCCGCAGCGACATGGACGAATAAATGCGGTAAAAAGGCGCTTCAAAACTTGCCGCCGCACAGGTGTGCACCGTCTGCGCAAGCAGCGCGTTCACCGCCACCGCACGCAGAAACGTAGACTTTCCCGAAGCGTTGGAGCCGGTCAGCAGTACCCCTCTTTTCACCTCCAGATCGTTCGGCACCGCCTCCCGAAGCAGCGGATGGTACAACCCCCTGGCACGCAGGGAAATCCCTTTCCCCGCTTCCTCATAAAGCGCCGGCACACAAAAGCCCTGCTCAAGACTTTTCCGAAAAGAGCCTGCCGCCACCGCACATTCCAGCTCCCCTGTCACAGTGATCAGCCGGTCCACCTCTCCCATGTGCTTCTGCAAGTTATGGAAAGCCCTGTTAAAGCGGATCAGATCCATATAGAACAGCATCCGCAGATAGTCGAACAGAACCTCCAATGGATTGCCGCTCCCCTGTTTTGCGCCGGAAACGAGATAGGAGCTCTTCATAAATCCGCGCAGACTTTTACATGCCTCCCTGACCGCCGCAAGCTCCTCTTCTATTCCGCTGATTTCCGCCTTTCCCAGCTCCTCCCCGCCCTTTAAGAGCCTTCTCACATAGGCGAAGCTGGTGATGTACGGCTCAATCTGCCGGTATTCCTTAAAATAATCAATCAGATTATGGCACAGAACCCCGAAGAGGCAGACCAGCCCCACCGACAGGGAAACAAACATACCGCCTATACTGAGCAAAATGAGAATATCCCAGAAAAAGTATTTGTCGCTTTTCCGCTCCCCGAGCAAGTCCAGATGATCCAGATACTCGTAGATGGAGTGCCGTCCCGTCCGCCCGAGCATGAAAAAAATCCGCTGCAGCCTGTGCCGCTCCTCCTCCCGCTCCATAAAAAGCGCGATCCGCCGTTCCATTTTTTCAAGCTCGTCAGCATCCGCCGCAGGCGTCCGCAGCCTGTAGTACAGATACTCGTCGCCCGCCGCCGAGAGACAGGTGTTCATCCTCTGATACACCGCATCCATATACAGATCGTTCCATGTGATATCGTCGATCTGATCCGCCGTCCTGTGTTTTTCATAGTACATCCTGATATGGGAAAGTTCCTCCGCCCCGTAACTTCGTCCGGGCGGCATGCCGTAGCCCGCGTAAATCTGCTGCAGTTTTCTTTCCATAAATCTTCTGCTGTCCACATACTCCTTCGTCATCACAAGCACGATGGCAAGCAGAATCAGACATATAAAAATAAAAGCGTCCATTTACCCTCCATGAGTCGAAATCAAGCGGAGAATGCCGTATTTCAGGCATTCTCCTGCGTGAGAGTGATTTGCAAGCAAATCTGTAATTTCTTTGCGAGGCAGCCTTTGCTGCGAGTGATTAGAAGTTCTTCTCCCGCTTTTATCTGAGACTGTCTATTATCTCATTCGCCTTTCCGTAAATCTCTTTTTCATCTATCTTATTCGCAAACTGTCCGTTCTCATACAAAATCCGTCCCCGGATCATCGTCATTTTCACATTCTGCTTGCTGCCGCTGTATACGATATTTTTTGGAATGTGATTGAGGGGCTGCATATTGGGCTGATGTAAATCGATCATAATCACATCCGCCTGTTTTCCCGCCGCAAGCACGTCCGTATCCAGCAGACTCATGGCTTTCGCGCCGTTTACCGTAGCCATCTTCAAAACCTCCAGCGCGTCCACAGCCGCCGCGTCCTGCTCTTTTAACTTCGCAAGCCCCGTAACCAAAAACATTTCACGGAACATATCCAGACAGTTGTTGCTTGCCGGACCGTCCGTGCCGATCGCCACGTTAATGCCCCGTTTCAGATACGCAGAAATCGGCGCGATGCCGCTTGCCAGTTTCGTGTTGGAACCGGGATTCGTCACCACGCTTAAACCCCGTTTCGCAAAAATGTCCATATCTTCTTCATCCAGCCAGACACAGTGGTAGCCGCCCCCGCCATAATCGAACATGCCAAGGGAATCTAACAGCTTCACGGGAGACATGCCGTAACGCTCCTTACAGCCGTCCACCTCCGCCTTCGTCTCGGACAGGTGCGTAAATACCGGCGCCTTGTACTTGTGTGCCATAGCCGCCACCTGTTCCAAAAGTGTCTTCGAGCAGGTATATTCCGCATGAAAACCGATAAAGTAGGAATGCAGCGGATCCAACTCATTCAGCGTATGATACCGTTCCTCCATCTGTCTGAGGGATTGATCAAAGTTATCCTGTCCGCTGATACCGCTGACCTGCACACAGCGCATTCCCATCTCCACACAGGCTCTCGCCGTCGTCTCCGGGGTCAGGTACATATCGAAAATGGATGTAATGCCGCTGGTCAGATACTCCAATACCGCCAGCTTCGTGAGATGGTAAATCATCTCCCCGTCAAGCTTTGCTTCCATCGGGAATACCTGCTTAAACAGCCAGTCCTGCAGCGGCAGGTCGTCTGCATAGGAGCGCAGAAACGTCATTGCCGAGTGAGTGTGCGCATCCTTAAATCCTGGCATCAAAAGATTGCCGCCGCAGTCAATCTCCCTGTCCCAGAGAATGCTTTCGATGGAAAGAGACTGGCAGATTGCCGCCGCGTCACCGCCCTCTCCCACATAAAGAATTTTGTCATCCTGCACCCAGAGCTCGCCTTCCATGATAGCTGTCGTTTCCATTGTCAGGATTTTTGCATGGTAAAATCTGTAGTTCATAACTCAGCTTTTCTCCTCCTTATTCTCTGGCGCTATTTCCGTTTCACACCGTATCACATGTTCTTCTATCAGACGATTTACCGTTTCCGGGGCATCCCAGACAAACACGCTGTATTTTCCCTCAAAATATGCTATCTGCTTATCAAACAGGTGATGATCCGCAGTCAGTCCGGGCAGAAAAACAAGCGTCACTTTCGCGCCCTTCTCTTTCCTGATCCAGTAATGAATCACACCGCAGCGTGTACGGTATTCTCTTTGCAGTAACATGAATACGTCTCCTACTCTCGTTTGCAGTGCAGCCCGAAAAGCCTGCGCCTTTCCTCGCTCGCGGGCTGTCTACGCTCCGTTCCGTGCCGGACAAGCGCCACTGGCGCTTAGCACCGCCCTATCAAAGATGGCACAGCCCAGTCCGCCTGCAAACAGTCGGTTTGTCTCTGTCACCTTTGGCACTGCTCATTGCCATCGCGCAGGTTCTCCGGTCCAAAGCTCTCGGGAAGAAGCGCCGCCAGCGTCATCACACGATAGTCCTCCTCCGATTTCGCCACGATAATCCGAAAGCGTTCCGGCTCGCAAAACTCCCTCATTACCTGCCTGCACACACCACAGGGGTAGGCATACTGCGTCAGCTCCTCCCCCTCGGGACTTCCTACAATGGCAATCGCCGTAAACTCCCGCATTCCCTCGCTGACCGCCTTAAAAAACGCCGTCCGCTCGGCACAGTTGCTCGGTCCGTAAGCCGCATTCTCGATATTGCATCCTGTGACAATCTGCCCGTCTGCCGTAAGCAGCGCCGCCCCCACCTGATAATGGGAATAAGGCGAGTAGGATTTCCTTCTCGCCTCGATCGCCGCCTTAATCAATTCGCGTATGCTGTCTGCTGTCAAATTTTCGCTCTCTTTCATGCTGACACCCATGTTTCCGCTCTGCAAAATCTCCAATTAACCATTCCTTTTTGATACTCGAATCATACCATATTCCGAAACATTAAATAAACGCCTTAAACTTCGTGATCGACTCCACCAGCAGCTCCTCAAACTTGGGCGCCACCGCGTTCGCCGCCTCCTGCACCTCCTCGTGGGTTAAGGGCGCGCTGTTCATCCCTGCCGCCAGATTGCTGACGCAGGACACGCCGCAGATCTTCATGCCCATATGGTTCGCCGCGATCGCCTCCACAACGGTGCTCATGCCGACCGCGCTGGCTCCCATCTTATAGAGCATCTGAATCTCGGCGGGAGACTCAAAGGAAGGTCCCGTAAGCTGCGCGTACACACCCTCAAACAATTCGATATCGTTCTCTTTTGCCGTCTCCCTGATAATCCCCTGTAAATCCTCGTCATAGACATGAGACATATCCGGGAATCTGGTGCCGAGTTCTTCAATATTTGGTCCGATCAGCGGATTCGGCGCAAACAGGGAAATGTGATCCTGAATCAGCATCAGGCTGCCCGCATGAAACGCCGGATTGATGCCGCCGGAAGCATTCGTCAGGAAAAGCACTTTCGCACCCATCATCTTCATCAGCCGCGCTGGCAATACCACGTCCGTGATCGGATATCCCTCGTAATAGTGTACCCGCCCCTGCATCAGCACAACGGGCACTTCATTGATGTAGCCGAAAATAAACTTCCCGGCATGTCCCGGCACGGTGGATACAGGAAATCCTTCGATCTCACTGTAGGGAAGTTCCGCCTTCACATCCACAACTTTTGCGAAGTTGCCAAGGCCGGAGCCGAGAACTACCGCCACCTTCGGCTCGAAGTCAATTTTTGCTTTGTAGCAGTCGTAGCATTTTAAGAGTTTATCATATACAGGATTCATATACTTACCGCCTTTCCCTTTTTTATGGTAAGTATATCACACTCTCCCCGGTTTGACATCCATTTTCTCCGCGATCAGAATATCCATACAGTGCTGGTGGGGCACGCCGCCGCTATCGCAGTCAAATATGATTTCGTCACCGGCATGAAAGAGCCAGTCATGGTACAGCCCCTGCAGTTCCCCGGAACGCCAGCTGCCCCGCTCGACCTCTATCGGCTCCCGGTCCGGCGCAGGATCAATAAAGGGCTTATCCACAAAGACATTGACCGCATGGATGCCTCCGGCTGTCGTGTGTTCCTTGAGGCTGGAAATCACTTCTCCCCGCAGCTTTCTCGGGATATAGTGGAGTACCCCGCTGGAAAACACAATGTCGAAGGAAGTGTCTGGTCTGTAATCCAGCACATCCGCCTGAAAGAAATCAATCTGTACCCCGTGCCGCTTTGCCAGACTGCGCGCCTTGTCAATCCCTGTCTGTGCGGCGTCGAAGGCAGTAACAAGATAGCCGTTTTTTGCAAGAAAAACCGCATCCTTCCCCTCCCCGCAGCCGATCTCCAGAACCCGGTAAGGTTTTACGGGCGGCTTGATTTTCATAATCTCATAGCACAGCTCGTTTGGCTGCAGCCCCCAGTAATATGCCTCATTCCCATACCGTTTTTCATAGTCTGTCACGGGCGCAGCGCTGTACCCTAAGAGGGTATCCGTCGTCGTGCCCAGAATATGCGCAAGCTGCGGCAAAAGGCTGATGTCCGGGTATGCCGTGCCGTTCTCCCACTTGGAGACCGCCTGAAAGGAGACGTTCAGACAATCGGCAATCTTCTGCTGGGTGTAGCCCAACTGCTTCCTCTTTTTCATTATAATCGTTCCTATATTGTCACTCAAATTCCTTTCCTCCCATCTGTATCTGCCCTGTTGTTTCTAATCATAACAAGATACCTTTGGTTCCACAATAACCCGTATGTTGAAACACAGGTGAAAGCTCAACCAGAAGGCGAAAAAAGAACCCTGAAATGAGTATTCCCCATACCAGAGTTCCCTTGCCTGTGACGCATAAAAGCACGCCGCCTTTTAATCTGTCCGAACATTTTGTGCTTTCACACGCTGATATTCCTCCACAGTGACATCCAGTCCGGCGCACGCTTTTTCCAGACTAATCCCAAAGTTCTTCATAGCCGCTTCAATGTTATGTATCTTCCTTCTTCCTTCCCTTCTTCCTTTCCTTCTTTTTTTCCCCGCATATAACCCGCAGTTTCTCCGTCCTCATAGGTCACCCGCATCGTATATTCTTCGTTATACTCATATTATTTCCCCGTTTTCTTCCCATACCGCATCGGCTCCGCCACCGTCCTGTTAAAGAACGCAATTAACGGTCCCATAAAGAATGCCGTCACCACCGTGCCAATCCCCACAGTCGCGCCGAAAAGAAACCCTACAATAGTGCAGAATAAATCCGAGGATATCCGGCAAAACTGAAATTTCCACCGTTTCTTTTCCGAGAGGATCAGAGACACAGCATCGTATGTAGAAACGCCCATATCCGCCGTGAAATAGAGGGCGGAGTACGCTTCTGCATTCCTACCCCCATCCCACGAAGCGTCTCTTCCGCCTCTGTACCGTCCCTGTCAGGCCGTCAGTGTCCGAGCAGTCCCTTGTTCTCCAGGAACTCCCTCGCCACGTCCCTGTCCTCCCTGCCGTTCACTTCCACCTCATAATTCATCTGCTGCATCTCAGCCTCAGTAATCAGCCCGTTCATTTTCTCAAGAACACCCCGCAGCTTGGGGTACTTATCCAGCGCATCCTTTCTCACGACCGTTCCGGCATCATAGGTTTCAAAGAAAACCCGGTCGTCCGCAAGCAGTACCAGATTGTTGGCGGCAAGCTGCGCATCCGTCGTGAACGCGTTGATCACATCCACTTCCTCGTTCTTTAGCGCCTCGTATTTCAATGCAATCTCCATCTGCACGGTATCCTCAAACTGCATACCGTACGCTTCGCAGAGCCGGGGATACCCGGTTTCCAGCTCAATGTAATCCGGATTGCCGCCAAATACCAGTTCCCCGGAAGCCGCCGCAAGCTCCGAATAGGTAGTAAGGCCGTACTGCTCTGCCGTATCCTGTCTGACCGCCAGCCCGTAAGTGTTGGAGAAGCCATACAGCCCCGTCCACGTCAGGCCGAGGGCATCATACTCAGATAATAATTCCTCGTAGAGCTTATCATCATCCTTCTCCATCTCCTCTTTCTTCAGCACGTTCAGCCACGCCGACCGGGTGTACTCCGGGTACAGGTCGAACTCTCCCTTCACAAGCGCAGGATGGATGTTTGTGGTGCCGCCTCCCACGCCTTTTGTGATCTCCACTTCATAATCCGTCCCGTCCTCAATCAGCTGCGCCAGTATCTCCGTCAGAATATACTGCTCCGTCATGGGCTTTGACGCAATCTTTATCGTCTCCTTCTCCCCGCAGGCACCAAACCCGCATACCATGCCCGCCAATGCCAGCACCGCAATTCCCTTTTTGATTCCATTTGTATTTTTCATGTTCTCCTCCATTCCATCTCTAATCCCATGATTCCGCTTTAGCGGAATCTCAAATCAGTGCGGAGAATGCCGCTTTTCTTACGCTCCGCAAAGCAGCTGCTTTACAAACGCATCCCGCGGCTTCTCCAAAAGCTCTTCTCTGCCGCCCTCCTGCCAGATCATACCGTCTTTCATAATCAGAATGCGGCTGCCCAGCTTGAACGCCTCCTCTATATCATGGGTAATAAACACAATCGTTATGCCCGTTTTTTTCTGCAGACCGGAAAGCTCCCCCTGCAATGTGCGTCTCGTGATTTCGTCCACCGCCCCGAAAGGCTCGTCCATCAGCAGGATATCCGGGGACGCCGCCATCGCTCTGGCGATGCCCACCCGCTGTTTCTGCCCGCCGGAAAGCTGCCTGGGAAACCGTCCCGCCAGTTCTGCCGGAAGATCAACCATCGCTAGCATTCTCTCCGCCATCACACGCCTGTCCTCCTTCGACAGCTTTTTGTCGAGGCAGGGAACATAGCATATATTGTCCTGCACCGTCATGTGCGGAAACAGTTTGGCGCCCTGCACGGCATAACCGATCCTTTTTCGCAGATCGGTCAGGCTGCACGCCGACAGCCGCTCTCCTTCCACCAGCACCTCACCCGCCGCAGGCAGCACCAGACCGTTTATCAGCTTGAGGAGCGTCGTCTTCCCGCACCCCGACGGACCGATGATCACCAGAAACTCTCCCCGCTCCACGTCAAGAGATACCCGCCGCAGCACCTCGTGGCTGCCATAGGCCGCCGACACATTCCGTATTTCAATCGCCCTGCTCAATGCCGTACCTCCTGTTCACCATCTTCTGTACTCTCGCAAGCAGCCAGTCGCTTATAAGCGCCAAAAGCGCAATCAGTACTGACCCCGCCGCCGTCAGCGTCATATTGTAAGTGGTGATGCCGCGGTAAATCGCCGCGCCGAGTCCCCCCGCCCCGATAAAGGAGGCGATGCCTCCCATGGCAATGATCATCACCACCATATTGCGGAAACCACTGATGATCACAGGAAGCGCCAGCGGGAAACGGATACGAAACATCATCTGTCTGCCATCCGATCCAAGACCTTCCGCCACCTCCAGAATGCCTGCGTCCACGTTCGTAAGTCCCGTGTAAGTATTCCTGACAATCGGGAGCAGACCGTAAACGGTCAGGGCAATGATGGCCGTCTTATTGCCAATGCCCGTAAAAGGAATCAGGAATCCCAGAAGGGAGATGGACGGGATGGTATAAATCACATTCACCACGCCCAGAACCGCGCCCGCAAGCTTTTTATGTCCGCTGATAAAAACGCCCAGCAGAATTCCCAGCACACCCGCGCACACCACCGCCGTCAGGGAAATCCTGATATGCTCCAGCAGGCAGGTCGCAAAAAAAGCCCGCCGCTCCCAAAGAATCTGTATGATCTGCATCATTACCACCCTGTCACCACAACCAACCCGCTTACCGCCGAAAATTTTACATCAAACATGGACCGCAGTCCGGAAACGAAACATCCCGGCGCACGGCCCAAAAATTTCATCCATTTAGTAAGATATCACAGAAAAAGCAGATACGCAATTAAAACTGTCAGATTATGATGCACACCATCCCCCCGTTACAGTCGTTGACGATCTTCTGCATGGTCTCCTGGAGTTTGATCTGGCTCTCCTCGTTGATCATAGAAAGTTTGCCGGTGATGCCATCGTTTACAAGCTGTTCCACGCTCTTACCGAAGATATTCGTCGCCCAGATGCCCTCCTCGCCGGTATCGGCGTCGGAGATGAACTGAATCAGATCCCGCGCCTGCTCTTCTGTCCCAACGATCGGAGAAATTTCCGTCTCAATGCTCGCCTTGATCATATGGATGCTGGGGCTTTCCGCCTTGATCTTCACGCCAAATTTATTGCCCTGCTTGATGAGTTCCGGCTTTTCCAGCACGATCTCATCCCGGTCGGGCATCACCACGCCGTAACCCTTGTAGCGCACTGCCTCCAGCGCATGCAGCACCTTCACATACTCCCGCTTCATCTTCGCCATCTCACGCAGGGTGGCGAGAAGCTGGTACTCGCTCTCTATGGACTCTCCCACCAGATCGCTGAGCATCTCATAGTAGTAAGCGTCGTCCACATCCAGAATAATCCGCACGCTGCCGTCGGACATATCGATACCGTCCAGCTTGCATTTTTTGATATACTCGCTCTCCACCGTAAAGCGGTCAGCCGTGATATCCCTGATATGGTTCAGGTCGTTCATCAGCGTTTTCAGCTGCATGATAATATCTTTCTTCATCTTGTGGTCAAAGGGCAGCATCTCCACCCACTTCGGCATATAAAACTCAATCATGGTGAGCGGAAACTCATAGAGGATGTTCTCCATAATGTGGTTGATATCCTCTTTTTTCAGCTGCTCGCAGTTGATGGGCATAACCGTCACCTGATACTTCTCGCTGATCTCGTCAGCCAGGTTTCTGGTCTCCTCCGCATACGGCTTTTCGGAGTTCAAGAGCACAATGTATGGTTTCCCAAGCGCCTGCAGCTCTTTGATCGTCCGCTCCTCCGCCTCCAGAAAACTCTCCCTCGGAAGCTCCCCGAAAGACCCGTCGCATGTCACCACAATCCCAATCGTAGAGTGATCCCGGATCACCTTTCTGGTGCCGATCTCCGCTGCCTTCGTGAAGGGAATCTCCTCCACTGACCATGGCGTCTTGACCATGCGTTCCGCTTCCTTTTCCATGTGCCCTGCCGCGCCGTCCACCATATAGCCCACGCAGTCAATCAGGCGCACCTTCACATCGATGTCCGCGCCCAGCTTTACATGAGCCGCTTCCTTCGGAATAAACTTAGGCTCCGTGGTGGTGATGGTCTTGCCGCCCGCGCTCTGGGGCATCTCATCCTGCGCCCTCTCCTTCTCGTTCTCATCCTCCATGTAGGGAAGCACCAGAAGATTCATAAACCGTTTGATAAATGTAGATTTTCCCGTCCTGACCGGTCCCACTACGCCGAGGTAGATTTCTCCGCCCGTTCTGCGCTGTATATCTTTATACAGGTCATATGTATTATTCTGTAATATATCCATAAAAAATCCTCCTGCTTATACTGGTAAATGTATATGCAGGAGGATTCCTGTCTATGCGGTTTTATATTGCAAAATCTCAGAATCCACAGGTAAGCAGGCTCGCTCAGGAGAATGCCTCTTTTCTGGTATTTTCCTGAGTGAAACGAAGCTGCAAAGCTGCCCCCACCCCTTTAGAATTACTTCTCACACGATTTCAGTTTCAGGAAAATAATGCAGTTCGGCTGATCCACTTTAATCTCCCTGCCGTTCATTACGAGAAGCCCGTTCTTTAAGTCCACATTGAAGAAAGTCATCGTATTCGACTCATGGTTCAGGGAAACCAGATGTCTGTTATCCGGGAACAGGTTTGCATCTTTCGGATAATCCCCGCTGATCGGCAGACAGAAAATTTTGGACAGCATTCCCGTCTTCTGATCGACCTTATAGACAATCGCGCTGTTATCCCCGGCGTTGGAACTCACCATATATTTAAAATCCTCGGAAATATTGAGCGCGCTTGCCGCGGAACCGCCCGCGTGATAATCATTCAGCGTGGAGATCGTCTGGATCTTCTCAAACTCGGGATTCCCGTGCTTCTCCTCGTAAGTATAGACATCAATGTAATTCTTCAATTCGTGGACAATGTATAGGAAACGCCCGTCCTTTGAAAATTTCAAATGCCGGGGCGCAGACTCCTGCTCACTGCGGATCATGTCGATGGGCTTTAACTTTCCCCTCTCGTGATCCACCCGGTATACGTTCACATGGTCGAGTCCCAGATCGGCGGCGCATAAATAATGGTTATCTCTCGTCATCTTCACACAGTTCACATGGGGTCTGAAATTCCGCTCGGCAATACTGCCAAGACCCTTGTGGTAAACCTCATCCGTGATCTCACCGATACCGCCGTCCTCCCGCAGTCGAAGCACCGTGATCTTTCCGTCGTGGTAACCCCCGACGAAGAGGAGCTTATCCTCATAATCCGTGGACAGATAACAGCCCCTCATACCGTTGATCGATCCCTGATTGATCACTTCCAGATCGCCGCCGGACAAAATCTTATACGCCTCCACCCCGAAGTCCGTGATAGAATAGAGATACTTTTCGTTGTGGGAAATGGTGATGTATGAAGAGTTTGTAATCTCCACCTGATTCTTCTCCGTCATCCTTCCGTTCTGCATATCCACATCATAAATTTTGATGCCGTAGTTATCTTCCTTTGCCGTCGTGTAAGTGGACACATACGCCACATATTTATCCTGATTCATCCTGTTCCTCCATATTCGGGCACATTCTTCTCTTCGTCCGGCACCCTTGTCTTTAGCAGAATTTTATCATAAATTCCGGAACTTGTTAATCCTTTTCTTGCGATTCTTCCCTTTTTTAAAAAACAGGTCTCACTTTTTATATTTCCCCATTGACATACACAGACAATCTAGTATAATGGGATTCAATGTATGTTTAGTTCTAGTAAACTTTTAGTTTATTTTTACTGAAGAATGTGAGAAGTACTTCTAAAACTCAGCAGCCGAGGCTGCTTCGCTAAGAAGTACTACATCTCACATAGGAGAATGCCTGAAATACGGCATTCTCCGCACCGATTTGAATCACAGCAAAGCTGTGATATGGGGGACATCATGGACAATACTTCCGCCCGGATGGATCTGGGCAATAAAATCAAGGAACTGCGGAACAAAAAGGGGCTGACGCAGGAAGAACTGGCGGATCGGTGCGAACTGTCAAAGGGATTTATCAGCCAGCTGGAGAACGATCTGACGTCGCCCTCCATCGCCACGCTGATGGATATTTTACAGTGTCTCGGCACCAGCCTGAAAGATTTTTTTAACGACGCAGACGACGAGCAGATCGTCTTTGGCAAAGATGATTTCTTTGAAAAGATCGACACGGAGCTGCATAACAAAGTAGAATGGATCATTCCCAACGCCCAAAAAAACAAGATGGAACCAATCCGCGTCACACTGGAAAAGGACGGCTCCACCTATCCCGACCTGCCCCACGAGGGCGAGGAATTTGGCTACGTGCTCTCCGGCTCCATCACCATTATCGTCGGGAACCGCAGCATCAAGGCTTCGAAAGGGGACGCCTTTTACTTCACGCCGGACTCGGAACACTACATAAAGGCAAACGGAAAAAGCGGCGCTGTCTTTCTATGGATCAGCACCCCGCCGAACTTTTAGCAAATGGAGCGCCAGCGCGCTCGATTCAGAGAATGCTTCGCATTCTCCTTGCATGGTTTACGCTGTTGCAATTTGTTTTCAGAAGAAAAAATCGGAGGGATAACTCTCATGGAAAAAGAACTGATTCAACTGATCGACATATCGAAAGCCTTTGACGGACAAATGGTTCTGGACGAACTGAATTTAAACATCCATGAAAATGAATTTGTCACGCTGCTGGGACCGAGCGGCTGCGGCAAAACGACCACGCTGCGCATTCTCGGCGGATTCACCAGTCCCGATAAAGGGCGGGTTGTCTTTGACGGGCAGGACATTACGCAGCTTCCGCCAAACAAACGGCAGCTGAATACTGTTTTCCAGAAATACGCGCTCTTCACACATATGACCATTGCCGAAAACATTGCCTTCGGGCTGAAAATAAAAAAGAAATCGAAGAGTTACATAGATGACAAAATCCGATACGCGCTGAAACTGGTCAATCTGGACGGCTACGAAAACCGAATGCCCGATTCCTTAAGCGGCGGACAGCAGCAGCGGATCGCCATCGCCCGCGCCATCGTCAACGAGCCGAAGGTGCTCCTGCTGGACGAGCCGCTTGGCGCCCTCGACTTAAAGCTGCGGCAGGAAATGCAGTACGAGCTGATCCGCATGAAAAACGAGCTTGGCATCACCTTCGTCTACGTCACCCACGATCAGGAGGAGGCGCTCACCATGTCCGACACCATCGTGGTTATGAATCAGGGCTACATCCAGCAGATCGGAAGCCCGGAGTCCATCTACAACGAGCCGGAAAACGCGTTTGTGGCGGATTTCATCGGGGACAGCAATATCATTCCCGCCACCATGATTGAGGATAAGCTCGTGAGCATCCTCGGCACCCACTTTGCCTGTGTGGATACGGGATTTGGGACCAACCGTCCCGTGGACGTGGTCATCCGTCCGGAAGACGTGATTCTCGTGGAGCCTTCGGAGGGGACGATCCAGGGCGTTGTCAGCCACCTGATCTTTAAGGGCGTCCACTATGAGATGGAAGTGCAGGCATGCGGCTTTGAGTGGCTGGTACAGTCTACCACCCTGTTCCCGGTCGGAAAAGAAGTGGGCATCCGGGTAGATCCTTTTAATATCCAGATTATGAACAAACCGGAATCTGAAGACGAGGAGGCGGTAATCATTGACATCTAAAAACAAATGGCTTTCCGCGCCATACATTGTCTGGTCCGCGGTATTTATCATCGTGCCCCTGGGCATGATCCTCTACTATGGGCTGACCGACACGACGGGAGCCTTCACCCTCAACAATATCACGGCGATCGCCTCGGCGGGACACGCAAAGGCGCTGCGGGTATCGCTTCTGCTCTCCCTTGCAAGCACGCTGGTCTGCTTTCTGCTCGCCTATCCGCTGGCAATGATCCTTGCAGGAGTGCGGGTAAAACGGCACAACTTTATTATACTGGTCTTTATTCTGCCCATGTGGATGAATTTTCTGCTGCGCACACTCGCATGGCAGACCTTACTGGAGAAAAACGGCGTCATCAACCACGCGCTCTCCTTCCTGCATCTGCCTGCATTAAAGATCATTAATACCCCGGCTGCCATCATCCTCGGCATGGTATACAATTTCCTGCCTTTTATGGTACTGCCCTTATATAACGCACTTGCCAAGATTGATATCAACGTGATCAACGCCGCCCACGATCTGGGCGCAAACAACATATACACCTTCGTCCGCATCATTCTGCCCCTCTCCATTCCGGGCATTATCAGCGGCGTTACCATGGTATTCATTCCCGCGCTGACCACCTTTGTCATAAGCGCACTGCTCGGCGGCGGAAAACTGCTCCTGATCGGCGACGTCATTGAACAGGAGTTTACCCGCACATCCAACTGGCATCTTGGCAGCGGCCTGTCCATGGTGCTTATGATATTTATTCTGATCAACATGGTTTTATCCGCTGTTTTCGATAAAGACGGGGAGGGTTCCATGCTATGAAAACCATTGCAAAGAGAATTTACATAGCGCTGATTATCCTTTTTCTCTACGCCCCCATCGGCATCCTTATGGTACTGTCCTTTAACGAGAGTAAAACCCGGGCGAAATGGGGCGGCTTTACCTTCAAATGGTATATTGCGCTTTTTCAGAACGAGGAAATTCTGCGGGCGCTGTTTAACACCCTGCTCATCGCGTTTACCTCTTCCCTGATTGCCACGGTAATCGGAACGGTGGCATGTATCGCCATGACCGGCATGAAGCGCAGGGCGAAATCCATCCTTATGGGAATCACGAACATTCCCATGCTGAACGCGGATATTGTGACCGGCATTTCCCTGATGCTGCTCTATATCAGTCTGGGCATTAAGTTTGGGATGGGTACCATTCTGCTGTCCCATATCACCTTCAATATTCCCTATGTGATTTTGAGCGTGATGCCGCGTATGAAACAGTTGAATGTGAGCACCTATGAGGCAGCCCTCGATCTGGGTTCCTCACCTTTGCATGCATTTTTCCGGGTGGTATTTCCCGACTTGCTGCCGGGTATCCTCTCCGGGTTTTTGATGGCGTTCACAATGTCTCTTGATGATTTCATCATCACCCACTTTACCAAAGGCGTCGGCGTGGACACGCTTTCCACAAAAATTTACACCGAAATCAAAAAGGGAATCAAGCCGGAAATGTACGCACTCTCGTCACTCATTTTCGTGACGGTTCTGACACTGCTTATTCTGATTAATCTGTCACCTGCAGATCAAAAGAAAAGTGAAGCATAACTATCTGTTCAAGAACAAACGGGCAAAAGGGCATACCCGCTGATCTATGGAGGGAATTATGAAAAAACACCGAATGACTCATATCAGGCAGACCATTACCGCACTGGCTCTGCTCCTGTCAGCTGCACTGTGCGGCTGTGGCTCGGACAAGGGCGTAAACGGGCAGGTCATCGTCTACAACTGGGGCGAATACATTGACCCGGAGACGCTCCGCATGTTTGAGGAAGAAACCGGCATCGAGGTAATCTATGACGAGTTTGAGACCAACGAGAGCATGTACCCCAAGGTGGAGTCCGGGGCTGTCGCCTACGACATCGCCTGCCCCTCCGACTATATGATCAGCCGCATGATCCAGAACGGGATGCTGTCGGAAATTAATTACGATCATATTCCTAACGCGAAAAAGAATATCGGCGCACAATATTATGAGCAGTCCAGGGGTTTTGACCCGGAAAACAAGTACGCCATCCCCTACTGCTGGGGGACCGTCGGCATTCTCTATAATAAGACGATGGTGGAGGAACCGATCACCCGATGGGCGCAGCTCTGGGATGAAAAGTACGCAGACAATATCCTGATGCAGGATTCCGTGCGTGACGCCTTTATGGTCGCCGAAAAGCTGAACGGAGATTCCATGAACACGCTGGATACCAATGAACTGGAAGCGGCAAAGAATCTGCTGATCGAACAGAAGCCGCTGGTGCAGGCATATGTGGTCGATCAGGTGCGGGACAAAATGATCGGCGGAGAAGCTGCTATCGGCGTGATCTACTCCGGCGAGGCAATTTATACCCAGAAAGAAAATCCCGATCTGGTGTATATGATTCCGGAAGAGGGAACAAACGTCTGGATCGATTCGTGGGTAATTTTGAAGAACGCGCCCAATAAAGAAAACGCAGAGAAGTTTATTGACTTTATGTGCCGTGAAGATATCGCACTGATGAACTTTGAATATATCACCTACTCCACTCCGAACGTGGCGGCAAGGGAACTGATCGAGGACGAGGACATCAAAAATTCCGAGATCGCCTTTCCCGACCTGTCACAGTATGACAATCTGGAAACCTACGTGTATCTCGGTGAAGATGGGGATTACCTCTACAATGAATTATGGAAAGAGGTGAAGGCGTACTAGTGCTCCATTTTCCAATTGCATACACTTTTTGCGAAGTCCAGAATTTCCTTATACAAGGCGTTTGAGGGAGGCGATGCGGTGGCATCGTTGACCGAAAACAACGCAGTAGAAGGGAATGCTGGCAAGCAAAAAAGGATAGTTAATTGGTAAATGGAGCACTAATAGCCCTCACCTCTTTTTTCGCTTATCAAGCAGCATCTGATAATATTTCTGCCCGATATGCCTTCCGGCATTCTGTAAGCCTTCAATGCAGGCTCTTACTTCATCCGCTGTCAGACTTCTCTATTTTGAGGAGCGATATCAAAGGTGTTGTATCCGATACGACAATCACTCCACAGCCTAAAAATGTCTGTCCACCTTCTTTTCCAAGAGACGTCAGTGTTTCATATTGTTCTTCCACATACTGTATCTGCAAGCTGTCTAACTGCTCTATGAAATGAAAGAAACTGTTCTAAACTAACCTACAGCTTCTGAAACGCGCTGCTCATAGCCGACGCTGTCTCCTTATCACACATGATAAAGAAGATCACATCCCCACGGCTCTCGATCAGCATGGTCTCCGCGCTGACGCAGACCCACTTATCCAGATCGGCATTGTCTTTAAGCGCCTGTTTCACGCTCTCCACATCCGCCTCATCCACGCGCAGCAGCACACACTGGTAAGCCATGGACGACATCATCGGCATGGACACCACGCCCTCCGTATAAGTGATCTGATCCGTTCCCAGAATGGATATCTCCAGATCATCCGTCAGATCTATCGTCTCATAGCTGTCCAGATTATCCTTAAAATCCTGCACAAGGTCCGCATTCGCGTAGAGGGACGCCATCATATCCTGCAAAGACCCTTCCAGCTTTTCCGAGTTTGATCCCCCGCCTCCGCATGCGGCACATGCAAGCCCGGTAAGTAAAATCAAAAGCCCCATGACAAACGTCGTTTTCTTTCTGTTTCTCATACTTCGTTTCCTCTCTGTTTTTCATTTCTCTTTATTCCCGCAAGCAACCGTTCAGTGTCTTCTCAGCTGCGCCGATCCTTCTTATTCTCCCACCTTTTGACAGGATTATCCACACTTGTCTCAGCTTCCCTTCTTATCCGACAGAAGCGGTTTGATCGTCTTATAAATCTTACTGGACTTTTTATTGTCCGCGCTCGGATATTTCTTCATCAGCGCGTTCATAATCCCCTGCTTTGTCTTATACTGCTGGACGATTTTCAAAACCTCATCCACGCTCACATCATTTTCCTCTTTAAGAATCTCCTGCAGCTTTTCCGACAGTTTTTCCTTCAGTTCCTGCGTCTCATGGTCGTGGCTGCGCCCTGTAATGTCGGCAGTCAGCGTCACTGAAACGCCCCTGTTCTTCCAGTATCCGCTCAGAATTTCAAATCCTTTATCCTTGCTGACAATATAGTATGCGTCAGCCGCCTGATTCGCAATCAGATACCCGAGCTGCGTGGCAAGCTGAAAATCCAGCGCGTTCTTACTGCCAACATCCACTTTGCATAACTCGATATCCGCTTTGGATTCGATAAGCCTTCTGTGCTGGTCGAAGGTTATGCTGTCCGCATTCTTACTGTAAAAAATGCATACCTTGTCCTCTTTTCCCAGCTTGTGGATACCGTCCAGCCCATCCTTTTTTACATTCTCAAAATCTACTAAATAGTAACTCATCATTGTCCTTTCGAAGTTTTCTTATACCGACGCAGCCTCACCCAGCTTCGTTTTAAAGAAGTCGATGATCCGCTGCCACAGTTCCTCCTGGAAAAACGGCATGTCCGCGTGATCTGCTCCTTCCAAAATAAGGAGCTTTACATCCGCACCGACCGCCTCCAGCTTATCATGCAAAATCTCACCCTGCTCAAAGGGGACGGTGTGGTCGTTGTCCCCGTGAATGATCAGAAACGGCGGCGCATCCTTTGTCACATAAGAAACCGGGCAGATTTTCAATGCCTCTTCCTTATGCAGCGCCACGTTTTTTCCAAGCAGCAGCGATTCCATGGACGCTGCCGCCTCCACCGGCGAAGGATAGGGAAATGCCGTCACATCCGTGGGCGGATACCATGGACATGCCGCCTGTACCTTGCTGGAATACTCCGTAAATGCACCCACGTCATAGGCTTTGTCATCCGCCAATGCCGCCATAGCAGCCAGATAACCGCCAGCCGACTCTCCCATCACGCCAAACCGCTCCGTGTCAATGTGGTAGCGTCCGCTCAACGCCCTCAGATAGCGGATGCCTGCCTTTACATCCGTGAGCTGGTCCGGAAAATTCGCCTCGTTGGAAGTGCGGTATTCCACACTTGCCACCACGAAACCGCTTCTCGCAAGCTCCGCCAGATACGCCAAGTGCGCGGAACGATCCATGCGCTGCCACGCGCCGCCGCAAATCCACACCACACAGGGATATTTCTTCGCCCCATCCTCCGGGTAGATAATATCCATTTTCAAATCTCTTCTCGTATGTCCGAACCACGCATCCACCTGCGCGAATGTCGCGCCCGACACCACCGAATACTGCGGCGTCGTCACTTTTACCTTTAAACTTTCTCTCATGGCGTTCTTCCTTTCTTTCTAAATATTACTGTGAATCTTCTCCTGCGGCATCCAGTGCATCATAAGCCGCTCCAGCTTCGTCTGGTCAATCGGCTTCGCCAGAAAATCATCGAATCCTGCCGCCAGGTACTGCTCTTTCGCGCCCATAATCGCATTTGCCGTCAGCATGATCACCGGCGTTTCCTTACAGAGATTACCTTCCATCTCCTTCATGCGCTGCATCGTTTCCATACCGTCCATCTCCGGCATCATATGGTCAAGGAAAATGATGTCATAATGCTTCTGCCGGATATGGTCGAGACACTCCCTGCCGCTCCCCACGTCCGTAATCTTTACCTGCGTCTGTTTCAGAAGGCCGCAGAATACTCTTCTGTTCACGCGGTTATCATCAACGAGAAGGATTTCTCCCTCCGGCGACGTAAAGCTTGCGTGATAGCTATGCTCTTTTGCCGCCTTTCTGGCACGCTCCTGAAAGCTTCCGATGGGCTCTGCGTTCACAACGCCCTGACGCAGCGCGAAGAAGAAACGGGTGCCCTCGCCGTAAACGCTCTCCACATGCAGATCTGTGTCCATCAGTTTGAGAAGCTGCAGGGAAATATTCATACCCAGACCCGTCCCCTCAATATTGCGGTTTTTCTCCTCGTCAATCCGCTCGAACGCAGAGAACAGTTTCGGAATATCCTCCTGTCTGATACCAATGCCCGTATCGCGCACCGCAAAATGCAGAACCACATCCGCGCCGTCGCGCTCTCCCGTCACCTCAAAGCTGACAGTTCCCTTGCGGGTGTATTTGACTGCATTGGTCAGTAGGTTTACAAGCACCTGACGGATACGGAGATCATCCCCGTAAAGTTTTGAGGGAAGCGACGAATCCACAGACACGTCAAACAGAAGCCCCTTATCCTGCGCGCGCAGTGAGAAAATATTATACAGGTCATTCAGCATACTGTTAAATTCATATTCTGCCGGCACAATCTCCATCTTGCCCGATTCAATTTTCGAGAAATCCAGAATATCATTGATGACGCCCAGAAGCGCGTGCGCCGACGTCTTGATATCCATGGAATACTTTTTCACATCCTCCTCGGTGGACTCCCGCAGCACCATCTCATTCATGCCGAGAACCGCGTTGATCGGCGTTCTGATTTCATGGGACATTCTTGCCAGAAACTCCGACTTGGCGCGGTTGGCATTCTCTGCATTCGCCTTTAATACCTTCATCTGTTCCAGCTGTTTCCTGCTCTGTGTCATATCCACAAATACAATAGAGTACCCAACAAGCACACGGTTGTTCCAGATTTTGTTCGCATGTACCTCAAAGATATGGTTACCGCTGATATGTTCAAAGTATGTATTCGTGTCAAAAATTTCCTTCAAATTATCTTTACAGACCTGTTCTCCCCGCTTGAATCTGCCCAGACTCTGAAACAGCTCTTTCGCCTTATCGTTCGCCTCCAGAAATCCGCCGTCCGCATCCACAATCAGCACAGCCTCATCCATAGATTTAATGATATCCTCATGGGCGGTAATGGTAATATCAAATATATGATAAAAGATCACAACAATTCCAAATGCCAGAATGCCGAGCCCCTCGCATACCGGCACCGCATCATATCCCTCAATCCACTGCAGCTCGTCGCAGGCAAATCCCAAGATTGGAAAAATACTGCAGGCTCCCAGCGCTATCATATTGACATTCTTTTTCCCTTTTCCCACTCTCCTGTTTGCCCGTACCGTGAGGACAAAGCTTCCCACCATATGGAACATCATCTGTGCCAGAAAGACATAGTGGAGCGGCCCCTTTTCCAGTATCAGATGCGGGAAAAGACCTTCCGTCACGAAAGAGACTCTGGAATAATAAACGGGCGTATAGCGATATCCCCAGATACACAAAAGCACAAGCCCGTCCAGACAGAACATGAGGGCTTCCAGCTTTGCCGGGAGATGATACCCGCAATATTTTGCCGTGAACACAAAGAGAAAGGTGGTGATAAAAGCGCCTCCCATAAACTCCACACGCACGGCAATCATCGCTTCCCCCACATCCCGGGAGAGCAATTCCAGCAAGTACCCTGCGTTTTGGATGGCGCCAAGGAAGCCGATGCAGAGCATCAGCTTAGAGAGCACACTCTCACGCTGTCTCGTCATAAGAATGACAAAACCAAAACATCCCAGAACCGACAGGATCTGTAACCCCACTAAAAAACTAAACATATCTTCCTCACATCCAAACCATCGAGTAGGAGAAATCTCTCATAAAAGGCATTCCTCCTACTCATGTCCAATTCGGTCGTCAGCTTCTACGACATCGCGTTTGCCTGCTTATATTTATAAAGCATCTCCGCATGGTTCTGCTCCTCAACCTGTATGTCGGCAAGAAGCTTTCTTAAACCCGAATTGTCACAGGAGAACACATTGGTATTGTACTCCCCCGACACCAGCTTCTCCGTACCGATACAGTCCGTGGCGAGAAAACAGTCATGCTCCTTGTCCGCGGCGTTCGCGCCGTCCTTGTATGTGCCCTTCGGCGCATAATTTTTGCCCTGCGAATCGTTGCAGTCACATTCCGGCACATTGCCGTGAAGCGCCTGTCCGATGGACTGGTAATGCTTCTGCTCATCCTGCTGCAACGTGCGGAACAGGCTCTGCAGCTCCGTGTCCTTCGCCTGCGCGGCATACTTCTCATACTTTGTGATGCAGGACTTCTCCTGTGTCTGCAAGTCCCGAAGCGCGGTCGTTTCTTTCTCTGTCAATATCATGGTCAACACTCCTTTCTTTCGGACGGTGGAGCAATATGCAGCCATATACCCTCTGTCGTCCTCTGAAACCAAGTATTGCCATTGTGCCGGAAATCCATTCACAAATACTATGGCATTTATTATACACGGTTACACAGGGGAACACAAGAAAATCCATGCTTCTGTTCAAAAACTCCCATTCTTACAGACATCTTATCATACTTGATATCGCATCACCCATTGTATAGTCAACCTGTAAAATATAGGCTGGCTTATCCGCAGTTTTTCCGTCTGTGTCCTCATAAATATAATAATACTCCAGCCCTCCATGTGTAACATAACCACTTTCATAAATCACCCGTTCATGCTCATCATAATAGCTGTTCATCCCCTGCAGTGTGGTTCCAAACGCCTGATGTGAATGATAGTAGTACCTGTAATACAGCGTATCGTCTTCCCGGTAAATAAATTCGATCCTCAGAATATCCTGTATCATATCCTCGGCCGACCATCCCTCCACCCTTCCTGTGGCCACAAAACGGTCCGGCTTCCCGGATGGAGTGTATGTAACAGATTCCTTGTAATCCTTAACGTTCTCTTTTTCTTCCCCGGTTGTGCCATACACTGACACAAATCTATAAGGATCGCCTCCGTTCCACTTCACCTCTGGTATGGAGCAGATGGTAAACCCTTGTATCCTCGTCACTTTTTCCAGATCGCTGTTGGTTGCGTTTGTATAGACAAATCCGCATATCTGCTCCCGGTCCTCATCCGCATATAATTCCAGTCCCAGATCACCCTCCTGATCAAAGTACTGATACATGGGAGCGCTGTTCTCCAATCCAAACTCTGTAAGAAGCGCCTCCCGGCTCTCATATTCTTCTATATTCCCCGGATTGTCCAGAACATACCGCATATCTCCATAATTGTCGATTTCTACCGCTTCCCCTTCTCCCTGTGACTCCGGATTCTTTCCGACCCATGTACGAATCGTACTTTCCGCCTCATAACCGAATAATAACGGAACCCCTCCCCATAAAAGTCCATCAAAATATTTCTGATTCACAGGGTTTCCGCTCTCATCTAACCGTATTTTCCCCTCAAAGATATACCGTTTCTCAAGCTCATCCCAGATCGTAAGCATCGCTGTATCTTTTTGAAGCTTATAGCTTCTGGCTTTCTCGCTTCTGAGCCTGTCTTCATTCAATATATAAACCTCTTTTTCACAGACTTTCTCATCCTCCGCCTCAGTGAGCATAGCTGTGTCCCGGCACTCCACATATCTCGGTATTCCGATGGGGGTTGTGGAAAAATGGCCCTTCTCCCACAAAAACAACAGCCCTGTTTCTCTGTCCGCCGGAAAAATTTCAAGATCCAACCATGAACCATACGCCAGTCCGTCAAAAGAAAATGTGACTGGCTCTGTCAGATTCCCGCAGAAAATCTGCTCCAGGATTTTTCCGTCCCCATCATAATGCAGCAGCGTGTATGCGTTCTCCCCTGTCTCTGGAGCCGCCAATGTCAGCCTGTGCCCCTCCTCATCGCCATAAAAAGGAAATGCTATGGGAATTTCCCGTCTTCCCTGTTTTACTTTTGCCGATGCATCCGCTTCTGGCTCTTCCTCTGCATCCCCTTTCGTTTCTTCCTTCTTTTCTTTCACAAGCCCTTCTGCGGAGGTTTCTCTTTCTTCCGTCTGCGTTATTTCCGCATTTCCTGCACATCCCACAATACAAAGAAACAAAAGACACAACAAAAACAATGCTGTAAAAGCCTGTTGCCTTTCCATACCCGCTTCCTTTCCCTGACTATTTTGATCTGTAAGAAACATACATAGAAAACAGCAGGTCAAAATCGCTGCCTGTACCCTCCGAATATTTCCTCAAATTCCTTTGCCGGTACTGCATGATCCACGGCTTCCATAAAAAGTCCAATCACTTCCCGGTAACACTCCTCGTCAACCTGAACCATGCCCAGCTCCTCATCCAGATAAATCCAGTACGCGGTATCCCACCAATGATCCGCATTTTCCTTATATGGCTTATAATCCGCATCCTCCATAAAGAAAACAATCTGGCTGACCCGTCCGTCCGCATCCACGGTATCATACCGCCACATACTCTTGTTAGCAGTCATACCATTTCTGTAAAATAGCTGCCCAGAACCAAGCAGATGATAATAGGGCATTCTCTCATAGCCAAAAAATATTTCGACCATGTCCTCATCCGGCAGATATTTCAGGATATGCAAGCCGTCCCCGATGATGTCCATGACCAGTTCCGGCAGTCCATCACCGTCAAAATCCATATAATAGAATTGTGCATTCTCTATCAGGTGATCAAGAAATATTTCATCTGCCATGCGAGAATCCCCTTGAAAATGCCAATAACTTTTCAAGTAAGTTTCTTCCCCTTCTGCAGTCCTTACCCTGTCCTGACCGCTGAGTGTCCTGTAATAGGCAGCTCTGTACTTCTGATCTGCTGTTTCATCATATTTTTCAATATCAATAGGATGCTCCTTAACTGCAAAGTCAATCTGCATACACTTTTCATGGACTGCCTCTGCCGGATCCTTTAATATTTCCGATTGTGTACAGGTTCGATCGCTGCCGTCTGCATACTCTATATAGAGTCCCGATCTTTTCCATGATACCTTTTTATAAGGCGCATCGCTCTGCCAGACAAGACGCTTCACTATTTTTCCGTTCTCGTCTGTCACCCAGAGACGGCCTTCATAACCTGCCGCTTTCTCCGAATCTTCACCGCCATTCTTTATCCTCTGGGCATAAGACAAAGTATATGTCTTATTGCTTTTTTCCACACGGACTGCTTTTTCCCAGACAGGTTGATCTATATAAAATTCATAAAATATATTTTTGTTATCCTCAGAACACCTTTCAAAGAAATAAGGAAACCGAATGGTATCATACCGGCAGTCCATCAACACTTCTTCCGTACCGTCACGAAAATTCACGATACGCACCGATACGCCGTCCTCTGTTTTCGTCTCGCAAAACGTCTTTACCAGCTCACGATCCGTCTCACTGATTACCTGATAGGTATTGCTGATATAACTGCCGTTTTTGATCTTTTCGACCTGTATAAAGTGACTGTCCTCATCCGCTTTCCCGTCTCTCTCTTTGCCGGCTGCGTATACGGGCACCGCCAGAATCACCAGAAACATTATGCAGACGCCTATACCCAGACGTTTCAGAAAAAGGGTTGATTTATCATTTTTCATTGTGTCATCCTATTAAAAATTGTATTTATCAATATCCCATGACTTTCTTGACTTCAAAAGCTTTTTCTTGCGATGTAAGCATTTCTAATAAACGAAACGCGACATCAGGAGCCGTTTTCGGACATGAAGATGTTATGATATTATCATCAACTACAATCCATTCTTCTCCGAGTACAACTCCAAAATTTTTCAATTCCTCTCTCTTATATCCACCTTGCAAATGATATGTTGTTGCTTTTCTATTTTTTAATATACCACTTTTAGCTAATGGAAAAGCGGCAACACAGACTGACGCAATGGGCTTATGATGTGAATGAAAAGAGCGAATTAAGTTTAGTGTTTTTTCATGGTACGCCTCCTTATAAAATCCATATTCTTCAAATCCTCCAGGTATCGCCAACGCATCATATTGGTCTGCGTCAACATCATCTATTAGAATATCTGCTGTTATGGACACTCCAAATGTACTTACGATCGTACGATTGAATCCACATATAGCAATCCCTATATCACAATTAAAATCATCATGCGCCCATCCAAAAACATCCACAAAGGGACTAAATTCCATTGTCTCAAAAGCATTTAAGCACAATAGTAATATTTTCCTTTCCTTTGTCATATCACTTCCTCCAAATAAGTCTCTGTACATAACATACCATATTTTACAGTCAAACACTATTGCGTAACATGCCATTCTGTTCCTTCGATAATTAAAATTTTAAATTCCACCTTTAGACAGTTCAGTGGAATTTACCTCTGCAAGAGTGGAGTTTAATGCTCCTGGAGTGGGCAGCATACCGTCTGTTTTGTTGTCTGGGGTTTCCAAAGGGGCTTACCCCTTGGCACACGACTTTGCTTGCAAAGTGTAGTGTGTTATACGCTCTGTCGGCGTTGTCGTGAAAATGCCGTTGCCGCTGGGAGGGCAAGGGCATTTGAAGCGGCAGGAAAACAGGGTTGTGATTGCGTGGCGTGAAGCCGCAAGCGCAGGACTGGTTTCATTAGCAGACAGGGCGTATATAACCCCCCGTCCCTCATCCTACGCCGGACTTCGGGACAAAGTGTCCCGAACTTACGGACACACTCACGCAAAAGCAGACAGATTTTTCTCTCAAAATTGAAATGGGCAGGAAGCCATTTTAGGGCTTTCCCGCCTTGATTACCCTTTAGCAAATCCCGTTGACTGGCTCGACGGGATTTGCTATCTGCTCGACAAATGGGAATTTAATCTATTCTCTTTTCAAATCGGAACATTCCATCCGAAAATTGCTCATCAAATTCTTCAACATCCATTTCTGGCTTATTCGGGTCAGGATGAAATTTATTAAAAAATTCAACAATATGAAATCCACATCTATTTACATAAAAGTGTATATTACGCTGTTCAAAGTATGGCGTTACCGTCTCCCAAATTTTCACTTCTGGATGTAACTTTTCAATTTGACACCACGCAGCATATCCAACTCCCTTACTGTGAACATTCGGAGAAACGAACAGCAGGTCTAAATCTCCTTTTTCTCCATCAACTTTAATTACAGCACCGCCAACTTTTTTCCCTTCAAGAATAATACGATAAGCCTTTCCTTGGTCAATGGACTGTTCGATGGTCTCTCGTGAAATGATTTGACCATCTTCTTCAAAGTGGCTATCTCTACAACCAAACTCCTCCATAGCCCCATAGTTAAAAGCTTCTTGATTATCTAAAATGAACTGTTCTCGGTCATTTTCTTCCATCGGACACAACTGTATATCTTTTTCCATTTCATCACCCCTACGATACCTAATTTGTTGTTCTCTTACTTCCGCCCTCGCTGTGGGTTTGGATTTTTCAGCAAGTCCGACTTCTGTGCAATCTTTTTCAGCCACTTCTTTTCGTCCTCTGGCGGCTTCGTCAACAGTCTGCAAGAAATTTCCCAGCGGATTGTCCTCCGGGACGCTGAAAAAATCGTCCTTATGCGCTTCTCGTAAGTCAAGAGCTATCTTGTTTGTGTCCTGCTGTATCACATGGCGGCAAAAGCTGTCATCATCAATATGGGCGGTGATAAGCTGTCTTAGCTGCAGGTCGGAAAAGCCGGGATTATGCTGCTTCATAACTTCCCTGCGCAGATTTTGAAAGATAGGTCTGTTCCGCAAGCTGTTCCAGCGTCAAGCCACGCTCTACACGCAGGTCTTTTAAGCGTTCCTGTATTGTCAACGCTAATTTGCATACACACCCCATATACTTATTTCATGCTTCCCTGACACTCGCTACACTCTCTGTCATGGATAGAAATGATACCCCCACATTTTGAACAAGTATATTTCTCTTTCTGCTGTTCCATGAATCTTTCCAAACCGTGCTGGCGAACAAACTCACTATTCTCCATGAGGCTCGCCTGATACCTTTTTATGTAGCTTTTTTCAAGGCTTTTTATCAGCTTGCAAGGGTAGTCGGTACACTCAAAACAATATGACCGTCCTTTGCCCTTGATACAATCTTTTATCTTGCATTTACAGCAGTGCTCCGGCTTTCCTATATCGCTGTTTAAGCAACCGTCACATGGCTTTTTATGGTAACAATGTTTATAGCAAACCAAACAGTTCATGCCGCAGGGAGCAAACATAGCCGTATCAATTTTTTCTGTTGGCATTTTCATGGCTCTCCCTCCTTGTCAGACCGTTACCCTTTGTAGTCCCTTGTAAACTGTACTTTTGTGTGTGATAAACTATTTACATCCATTTTGGCAACCTCCTTTGTTTTAGTACGGCTGGCGAACCTATACTAAATATAACACTGGAGATTTTTTACTGTAAGCTAAAGCGGCTGTTGTCACACCTGCATAGTAGGTGGTTTTTTCTTCACTCATAAGAAAAGCCCGCAAACATTGAATTTACGGGCTTTTAACACTTTCTCTTATTCTAAACTTTAGAACTTCCCAGCCTTAGCCGCTTCCTCGATGGAAACAGCCACAGCCACGGTAGCGCCGACCATCGGGTTGTTACCCATACCGATCAGACCCATCATTTCCACGTGAGCCGGAACGGAAGAAGAACCCGCGAACTGTGCGTCGGAATGCATACGGCCGAGCGTATCCGTAAAGCCGTAGGATGCAGGACCCGCAGCCATGTTATCGGGGTGCAGGGTACGGCCCGTGCCGCCGCCGGACGCTACGGAGAAATACTTCTTGCCTGCCTCTGTTCTCTCCTTCTTATATGTACCTGCTACCGGATGCTGGAATCTGGTCGGGTTGGTGGAGTTACCGGTGATGGACACGTCCACGTTCTCTTTCCACATGATTGCCACGCCCTCGGGCACGGAGTTTGCGCCGTAGCAGTTAACCTTGGAGCGAAGTCCCTCAGAGTAAGGGGTTCTGCTCACTTCCTTCACCTCGTTGGTGTAAGGATCATACTCCGTCTCCACAAAGGTAAAGCCATTGATTCTGGAAATAATTTTCGCAGCGTCCTTTCCGAGACCGTTCAGAATGACACGAAGGGGTTTCTGGCGAACCTTGTTTGCCTTCTCAGCGATACCGATTGCACCCTCTGCAGCCGCGAAAGACTCGTGACCTGCCAGAAATGCAAAGCAGTCCGTCTCCTCCTCAAGGAGCATCTTGCCAAGATTACCATGGCCAAGTCCTACCTTACGGGTATCAGCCACGGAACCGGGAATACAGAATGCCTGCAGTCCCTCGCCGATTGCAGCCGCAGCGTCAGCCGCCTTCTTGCAGTCTTTCTTGATCGCGATCGCCGCGCCTACCGTGTATGCCCAGCACGCGTTCTCAAAACAGATGGGCTGGATCTTCTTCACCTGCTCATATACATCTAAGCCGGCGTCTTTTGTGATTTTTTCAGCTTCTTCGATGGAAGAAATGCCATAGCTGTTCAATACGGAATTGATTTTATCAATTCTTCTTTCATATGATTCAAATAAAGCCATCTTATCTTCTCCTCCTAGTTATAATAAAGGTATCTTCATTTACTTTACTCTACTCTGGGATCAATGATCTTAACAGCGTCGTCCACACGACCGTACTGACCGCATGCCTTCTCATACGCTGTGTTCGGGTCGTCGCCCTTCTTGATGAAGTCTGTCATCTTGCCAAGGCTCACGAACTTGTAGCCGATAATCTCGTCGTTCGCATCCAGAGCGATCCCTGTCACATAGCCTTCTGCCATCTCAAGGTAACGGGGACCTTTCTTAAGCGTGCCGTACATGGTACCTACCTGGCTTCTCAAGCCCTTGCCAAGATCCTCAAGACCTGCGCCTACCGGAAGACCGTCCTCGGAGAATGCAGACTGTGTACGACCGTACACGATCTGTAAGAACAGCTCTCTCATAGCCGTGTTGATAGCGTCACACACAAGATCCGTGTTGAGCGCTTCCATAACCGTAAGACCCGGTAAAATCTCGGAAGCCATCGCTGCAGAGTGCGTCATGCCGGAACAGCCGATCGTCTCCACAAGCGCCTCCTGGATAATGCCTTCCTTTACGTTCAGGGTCAGCTTACATGCGCCCTGCTGAGGAGCACACCAGCCTACGCCGTGTGTCAGGCCGGAAATATCTTTCACTTCCTTCGCCTGCACCCACTTTGCTTCCTCGGGGATAGGAGCACAGCCATGATGAACGCCCTGTGCCACTGTACACATTTCTTCCACTTCTTTTGAATAGATCATGTGATAACTCCTTTCGATTATGTAATAATTATTTGATAACAGGTCATAACGCCTGTCATAACCGCCATTCTCATTGTCTCATATCAGAGGGAAAAAATCCAGATATTTGTAAATATTTTTCTTACTTTAGCAGCAGAAGTTCCGGCTGAACTGTTACCCCATAAAGTACTCCGATATATCAAAGCTGTTTATGAGCGCAAGACCGTTCTCCTCCCTGCACTCCAGCCAGCTTGCGCTGCTTCTCGTCCAGCTTCTTAAAGAGTAATTAAACATCTCTTCCGTGCATCGGCAGTGCGGATCGCTCTTATCCAGATTCCGCAGGATACAGTTCTCGCATGGCGTATCCCTGTTCTGCAATGCCTTATAACAGATATCTCCGATCTTCACATCCGGCGAATCCACCAGCACCTTTTTATTGATAAAGCTGATCTCATGGTTATCCGGATTTACCACATAAACAAAACTGTCCAGATTGTCAAAAACAGCAACCTGCGCCACAAAATTCTGCAGCCGGTCCATCAGACCGATCTGAAGAATGTGCGCTTCCATCAGACGGAACAGGGAACGGACTTCTTCCATCGCACTCTTAGACAGCTCCATCTGCACATCCTCATGGTTTTCAAAAACGATGGCGCCCTGAAACTCTCCCTGCGAAGTCAGCGGATAGTAGAGCATACTCTTAATGCCTTCCGCCCGGAAATACTCGCGCATCTCCTCCGCCGTCAGATCGTAATCGTGAATCATTGCCGCGCCAGGAAAGAAAGAGTAAAGGATCTCATTCACCATCCGTTTCAGCTCATAATGTTCCTCCGCTTCTTTTCCCGTGGCATACTTCTTCACGGTAAACTGGATGGTACGGGAAATCGGCAGAGAGTCGTTTCCGCAGATATACCCCCTGTGGAACTGATACTTCGCCGTCATCAGCTCCAGAGAAGACCGCAGCGCGGATTCCAGTACCTTATCCTCGAACAGGATCTGCATGACCTGATCCTCGATGTGTCTGTCATAATCTATCGTCTTAGTCATATCATAGCCGACTTTTCTGTTGGCATGATAGACCGTCGTACTTGCGGCATGATAGACGCGGTAGCCGTCCTTACCGTTCGCCTTAACCGTATACACAGCCCTGTCCGCCTTCTCAAAAAGTTCCTCGTATGTTTTGCCGTGGTAAGGGTATACGGCAACGCCCACGCTGCAGGTCACGCGGATCGGCTGCCCCTCAAAATCAAGATCATATCTTACTGACTTTACAATATTTCCAGCCATCTCATCCGCGTCGGAAATAGTCTCCATGTTTCTCATATAAACAAGGAACTCGTCGCCGCCGATACGTCCGATCACGTCGCCGCCCTTGAACATTTCCTTCAGAATATCAGCTGTCTTCTCCAGAAGCTCGTCGCCGTTGGCATGACCAAGAAGATCATTTGCCTCCTTAAAATTGTCCAGATCAATAATCATCAGCGCACTCAGCGAATTCTCATTTCCATCCTGAATGGCGTTGTGAATCAGCTGTTCGGTCGCTCCCTGGTTATAAATGCCCGTCAGCGCATCTTTCTCGGCACGCAGAAGCAGTTCCATCTCCTTGAGCTTCCTGTCGTTGATATTGATCATACGGCCCACGATACGGGTCACATACCCCTCCGCGCCCAGAAGGGAGGTCAGATTTGCCTGATACCATGTATAGTCCTCATCAAACCGCTTTATTCGAAATTCAATGGTGTCGTGCTTGGGAGACTTAAGCAGGCTCTCCAGAACAGCCTTGTAATAGGCGACATCCTCCTTATAGATCATCCCGGCATTAAACCGCTGCATATATCTGCTGTGGATCTCGTCCTGCGCCATGCCGTACTCATCGTTTGTCCTGATAATCATAACATCCGTCTTGGCATTATAGTCAATGATCTTCTCGCCTTCCGCCTCGGACAGAATATGCAGACGCTCCGCCTGTCTCTGCAGTTCCTCCTCCACGTTTTTTCTCTCAGTCACATCCTCAATCACCGTGACAATCGTATATTTTCTTCCCTCCCGGGCATACAGATTTCCCCGTGCATGAAGCCAGCGCAGATTTCCGCTGCCCGTAACGGTACGAAACTCTGTATCCACCACGCCGTCGTCCTTCAGCACATCCCTGATCGCCTGCCTGTAGGTCGGCAGATCATCGGGAATAATACTCAATTCCACCTTATCCAGGAATTTCATGCCCTGTACCCGGGAATAGCCCAGCATACGGAAAAATCCTTCATTGACAAAAATGGGCCGCATCTCCCCGTCCTCATACTCGAAGAAGCAGATTCCCGCTATGATATTGTCAATCATCGATCCAAAGTTTTCAATGCTTAAATCAATCGCCATACGCTCATCCCCAACACACACTTTCTCTTACTGTTTTACCAGCTCCGGTTACTGCCTTTTTTCTGCTATCTCACCCTGCCGCTTGTAGATGCTTCCCTGCTGAATTACCCCTCTCACCATGGAAGTCGGATAAATATTGGTGTTCTTACCGATCACCGTGCCGGGATTCAAAACGGAATTACATCCCACTTCCACATTATCGCCAAGCATGGCGCCAAACTTTTTAAGCCCCGTCTCAAAAGTCTCCTCTCCGGCTTTCACCACCACCAGCGTCTTGTCGCTCTTCACATTTGAGGTGATGGAACCGGCTCCCATATGTGCCTTAAACCCGAGAATGCTGTCACCCACATAATTGTAATGGGGCACCTGCACCTTATTGAAGAGCACCACATTCTTAAGCTCGGTGGAATTGCCGACAACCGCGCCCTTTCCGACGATCGCACTTCCCCTGATAAAGGCACAGTGACGTATTTCCGCCTCCTCGTCGATAATTGCCGGACCGCCAATATAGGCGCTTGGAAATACTTTCGCGCTTCTTGCGATCCAGATATCACCCTCTCTTCTCTCGTACTTCTCCTCCGGAAGCGTCTCCCCCAGAGCGATAATAAATTCCTTAATCTTCGGCAGCGCCTCCCACGGATAGGTAAGCCCTGCAAACAGTTCCTTTGCGATTGTCTCATCCAAAGTGTAGAGCGCGTCAATAGTAGCATTCTGCAATCCGATCATTCTTTTTCCCTCTTCTCCTTTTTTACACCCTTATAAAACTGGGACGCATATTGAAATCTGTGGTAGAGCGCATTCTGATTCGTCATCTGCTTGACGATGTTCGTTCTTCTGGTCACGAAATCACTGAGTTTCCCCATGTACTCTTCCTCTGTAATCTCTCCGGCGGCGACAAGCGTCAGCCCTTTCTCCCAGCTCGCCGTCAGTCTCGGGTCTAAGAGCGGTTTTACCGAACCGGCAACCACCTCGTAAATCATCTCTCCCAGAAGCGTGGGTGTGATAATCTGCGTCTTTTTATTCAGATCCAGATACTTGATATGTACGAGTTTCTTTAGAATCTCTGCCCTGGTGGCGGAGGTGCCAATCCCGCTTCCCTTGATCTGCGCCCGCAGTTCCTCGTCCTCAATAAACTGTCCGGCGTTCTCCATCGTCAGAATCATGGTTCCCGAATTATACCGCTTGGGCGGGGAAGTCTCCCCCTCTTTCTTCTCAAGCGTTTTCCGTTCAAGCGGCGTGCCCTTTTTCAAAGCGCCCAGCGCCTCCATGAACGGCGCGTCAAAAGAGCTCTCCTGCTCCTCGTCGGCAGTCTCTCTTTCAGTATACTCCTCTGTCTTCTTTCTTGCAAAAGAATTTTGCGCAACTTCGAGATATCCCTGTTCCGTCTGCACCTTAAAACCGGAAATAAATGTTTCTCCCTTACATTTTGCCGTCAGCGAGATCTTCTGGTAGACTGCCGCCGGATAAAAAATGCTTAGGAAACGTCTGGCAATGATCTCGTATACCTTCGCCGAAGTGGGATGCAGGCTGCCTAACGCCGCAAGCCCCTGTCCCGTTGGAATGATCGCGTAGTGGTCAGTGATCTGCTTATCGTTCACATATCTCGTTTTCGCAATGCCCTTGAAGCGTTCCTCCTTTAAAATCCGCTCCGCAAAAGACGCCGTCGGCGGGTAGCTCTGCAATCCCCTGATATTTTTTCCGATCTCCTTAGAAACCGCCGTTGACAGCACCCTGGCGTCCGTTCGCGGATAGGTGGTCATTTTTTTCTCATAGAGTTCCTGCGCGATCCTGAGTGTCTCATCGGGGCTGATCTTAAACAGTTTGGAGCAGTCGTTCTGCAGTTCCGCCAGATTGTACAGAAGCGGCGGGTTCTTCGTCTCCTTCTTCCGCTCGATCTTTTCCACCAGAGGCTTCTCCACCGGCTCCGCCTGCAAAAAGGACAGAAAATCATCCGCGTCCTTTTCTTCCAAAAAACCATTGTCCTTATAGATTTTCGGGGACTGGTAAAACCGGGATCCCTCCACGGCTTTCCACTCCAGAGCGCATTCATGCCCCGCAATATCAGCCTTCATCAGAATACGGTAAAAGGGAATCTTTACAAACTCCCGTATCTCCCGCTCTCTGTTTACCACCATACCGAGCACACAGGTCATCACCCTGCCGACGGAAACCACCGCCTTGTCAGCGTTCAGGTAATTCTTGATCGAATAGCTGTATTTTAAGGTGAGGGCGCGCGAAAAATTAATTCCCATAAGGTAATCCTCCTTCGCCCGCAGATACGCTGCATGGGAGAGATTATCATATGCAGAGAGATCCTTTGCCTCCCTGATGCCCCGCAAAATCTCCTCCTCCGTCTGGGAGTCGATCCACACCCGCCTTCTCACCTTTCCCGAAACCCCCGCCTGCTGTTCCACAAGGCGGTAAATGTATTCCCCTTCCCGCCCGGAGTCGGTACAGACATAGATTGTCTCCACATCCGCCCTGTTCAAAAGTCCGCTCACAATGCCAAACTGCTTTTTCACACTGTCAATGACTTCATACTTAAACTCATCCGGAATAAAAGGGATTGTCTCCAGCGACCATCTCTTATACTTCTCGTCATAGACTTCCGGGTAACTCATGGTTACCAGATGCCCTACGCACCATGTTACAACCGCCTCATCGGACTCCATATAGCCGTCGCGGTTTCTCATATTATATTTTAACGCCTTTGCAAATTCCCGTGCCACACTGGGCTTCTCCGCAATATATAAACTCTTTCCCATACTTCTCCGCCCACTATGCATCACAAATCGGAAATCTGCACCAGCTTCAGGTTCGATTTAACCTTTGCCTCCAGATTCAGTTTCTCGTCAAACCGGAACGCCGTATACATATAGATATAATCCGCGTTTATCTTCGCCTTTTTCGCGTAGAGCAGCAGATTCTCGTAATCCTCATAGGTCATGGGTTTCTCCCAGTTGCACAGCCCGATTAACGTGCGCCCTTCCTCATCCTGCGCGATGATGTCCAGCGACCCCACCTTGCCGATCCACTCGCCGATCGTACCGCAGTTGATCGGCAGCCTGTGCCGGTCACCCAGCCTTGCCAGATGCTGCCTGCACACCTGCTTGAAATAGCCGGACACATAACGCCTGAAATCCCGCATGATATAGTGGTTGTAAAACTCTCCCACCGAAAGCATCTGCAGATCGCTCAGATGAGGGTACATATAGGTATAGTAAAAATCTACAAAAGGATGGCTGATCCGGTAGATTCCCTTCTGCACGTTCTCCTTGCCCGCCGTATCGTAGGAAAACACTTTCTCCACCAGTTCCAGTTCAATCAGATTCTTTAAATAGACGCTGATCTTGGCACGGGAAAACTCCGTGTGCTGATGCAGGTCGTTTAATTTATAATTTCCCGCCGCAATGGACGCCATAATGGTATTGTAGACACCCGGCTCCCTGAGCTGTTCCGTGAGAATGCGCTCACCCTCCTCGAAGAGAAAGCTGTTGCAGTCGAGAATGTTGCGGCAGATGTTCTGCTGAATCGTCAGCCTGTCGTCAAACTGGTTCCACAGACCGGGGATCCCGCCTAAGATCGCGTAAGCCTCCACACATTCCTCGATACGGAAATTCGGGAACCGCTCCACCAGGTCCGCAAAGGGCATCTCCTTGATCTTAAGAAGCCCTGAAAGCTCGTAAGCCGCCTCCCCGATTCTGGTAATCATGCTGTTTTCAATCCAGCCGATGGAAGAGCTCACCAGAATGACCATCACATCATCCCGGTTCCACTGGCTGTGCACAAAAGTCACCAGCTCTTTCATAAAATTATCGCTGGCACGCACAATGTTCTGGAACTCATCGATTACCAGCACTTTCTTCCCTGTAACGCGGTGTGCCAGCTTCTCAAAAATCTCCTGAAATGTTGGAAACTTTTCCACCACATAGCCGTCGTGGGTAAGCTGCCTGCCCCACTGATAAGCCTGCTCCCTCTCCGAACATGCTCTTGCCAGATAATAATACCCCGGACGATCCTTCATAAATTCCTTTACAAGCGCGGTCTTACCGATATGTTTCTGCCCGTAAACAATCAGAATCTGACTGCCGTCCCTGTCATAATAATTGTTCAGATAACCAAGTTCTGTCGTTCTGCCCAGTAACATACTTTCGCCTTATCCTACCTTCACCGTCAATTTCTCAAGCAGATCCGCTATGCCCTGCGCCGGCATCGGTCTGCCCATATAATATCCCTGAATCATATCGCATTTCAGATCTTTCAGGTACTGAAACTGTTCCCTGGTCTCCACGCCTTCCGCAATCGTCTCATAACCAAGACGTTTCACCATGTAAATAATGGATTCCGTGATAATCTTTGTGTTTTTATCCGTCAGGAGCGTATCCACAAAAGTTTTATCAATCTTGAGCGTATCGATCGGCAGCCCTTTTAAATAGGACAGGGAAGAAAACCCTGTGCCGAAGTCATCAAGCGAAATTCTGACCCCTGCGTCCTTCAGCTCGTTCAGCCGCCCGCATATGTAATCAAAATCTTCTATCAGAATGGTTTCCGTCACTTCGATTTCTATCTCGCCCGGTGAGACGTCATACTTTTCCAGAATCTGTAAAATACTGTCTATGAATCCCCTCTTCTTGCACTGCACCGCCGAGACGTTCAGGGACAAAACCAGAGGATAATGATATTTATCACGCCACTGTGCGTAGGTCTGCACACTCTTTTCTATCACCCAGTTTCCGATCGGGACAATGGTTCCGTTCTTCTCCGCAATCGGAATAAAAACGGCGGGGCTGATCATAACCCCCTTATTATCCCGCCAGCGGATCAGTGCCTCCACGCCGCGCAGTTTCCCGTTTTCCGCGTAATACTGGGGCTGGAAATACATGGTAAAATTCTGCTCGAACACAACCTCTTTCAGCTTGTTCTGGATGTTCACCGTCTGTAAAAATTCTTCCAGAATCGCACCGTCAAAATACTGGATCTTATCCTTTCCGCGGCTCTTCGCCTTAAACATGACAATCTCCGCGCAGTTGATCAGCTCTAACGTTCCAAGCGCCGCCTCCGGGTATTCGGCCACACCCACGCTCACCGTCATGGTGACCTCCTGCCCGTCTGTCATTTTAAACGGTTTTTTCAGCCGTTCCCTGATCACCCTGTAGACCGTCCCGACACTTCTCGTGCCACAGGGGTCGTAGATTGCGATACAGTAAATATCCGTACTGAAATGGGAAATCACCACGTTGCTGCTTATCAGACCGACAAGATACTGACCGAAAAGCTGCACCAGCTCGTCTCCCGCAATGATGCCCATACCGTCGTTGACTCTGCGGAAGTCGTCAAAATCCATGAACATCACTGCCACTTTTTTTGATTCCTTTTCCGCGCGCCGCAAAAATTCCCCCAACAGCCTGACAAAATAATTCCTGTTATAAAGTCCCGTCAGCATGTCATAATAAGCCATGTAGGTAAGTTCGTCCTTCTGGGCAGTTAATTTGGTCACATCCTTAAACCGTATGATTTTGTCCGTGGGCTTCCCCTCAGAATCATAGACAACGTTTACCTCCACCTCGATACAGACCCGGCTTTCCTTCAGCTTAATCTCCAAGCTGTCCCTGTCTCTCCACTGATTTTCAATAAACAGCCCTTCCCTGAGTGGAATTTCATACTGCTCTTCCACCCTGTCATAGAGTTTTGACAGATCGTCCATGGTCAAAATGGAAAAATCAAAATAGTGTTCCCAGTTTCCTAACGTGTCAACCCGGTCCTCCCGAAAATTATAATAAATAAATGCGCTGCTCGACGTATCGCACAAAAGGCGGAGCATTTTTTCTTCCCGGCGCAGCTTCTCATTTTCCTCCACAAGCAGCTGTGTCCCGTTTCCCTTCCAATTGATTTCTGTATTGATCACTATATACGCGCGCCATTCTCCCCGGACGGCGCCCCTCCCCCCATATCAATCATCTGTGTTTACAGTTTTCTTACAACTCCCCTATTTTTTCGCAATATACCCCTTCGCTTTCAGTGTCTCCGCACAGAGCACGGCTCCCCCTGCCGCTCCGCGCACGGTATTGTGGGAAAGTCCCACGAACTTCCAGTCGTAAACGCTGTCCTCGCGGATGCGCCCCACACTGATGCCCATACCGTTTTCATAATCCACATCCAGCTTTACCTGCGGACGGTTATCCTCCTCCATCACCTGAATAAACTGCTTCGGCGCACTGGGAAGAGCAAGCTCCTGCGGCAGCCCCTTAAACTGCACAAGCTTTTCAACCAGCTGCTCCTTGGTCGGCTTTTTCCTGAACTTCACAAACACCGCCGCCGTATGGCCGTTGAGCACGGGCACTCTGATACACTGGCAGGTGATCATCGGGCTTGTGGCCGGAACAATCTCACCGTCCACAATATCACCCCAGATTCGAAGCGGCTCCTTCTCGCTCTTCTCTTCCTCGCCGCCGATGTAGGGAATCACATTCTCCACCATCTCCGGCCAGTCCTTAAAGGTCTTGCCGGCGCCGGAAATTGCCTGATAGGTGGTAGCCACCACCTCGTAAGGCTCAAACTCCTTCCATGCTGTGAGAACCGGCGCGTAGCTCTGAATTGAGCAGTTCGGCTTCACGGCGATAAAGCCCCTTTTCGTTCCAAGCCGCTTTTTCTGCGACTCGATCACATCGAAATGCTCCGGATTGATCTCCGGCACCACCATGGGCACATCCGGCGTCCAGCGGTGGGCGCTGTTGTTGGATACCACAGGCGTCTCCGTCTTCGCGTACTCCTCCTCGATCTTTTTGATCTCGTCCTTCGTCATATCCACCGCGGAGAAGACAAAATCAACCTCCGCCGCCACTTCCGCAACCTCGTTCACATTTTTGACCACAATCTTCTTTACCGCCTCCGGCATGGGCGTATCCATCTTCCATCTGTCCCCCACTGCCTCCTCGTAAGACCTGCCCGCGGAACGGGGGCTCGCCGCAATCGTGGTCACCTCAAACCAAGGATGGTTCTCCAGAAGGGCGATAAAACGCTGCCCCACCATACCCGTGCCGCCTAAAATACCTACCTTTAACTTCTCGTTCATTTTTTCATCCCTCCTTATTGTCAAAGCATTTATGCCTATTCCTTTTTTCTATCTCTCCTTCATTCCACACCCCGCTGAACAGGTCTTCCTCATCCTGCCAGTCTCTGGACAGATACTCCCTGTGCATCCGTATGACCTCGCGCATTGCCTCAGGTCCCGGCGCGCCGGTCGTCAGCCTTTTTTCCACACAGGTCTTGAGGCTGACCGCCTGGTAGACATCCTCCTCAAAGACAGGGCTGATCTCCTTAAGCTCCTCTATCGAGAGCTCGTCTATGCTGCAGTTTTTCTCAATACAGTAAAGCACCAGTCTGCCGATCATGCCGTGGGCATCCCGGAAAGGAACGCCCTTTCCCACCAGATAATCCGCCGCGTCCGTGGCATTGGTAAAGCCCATAGCCGCGCTCTTCTCCATCACGTCCTCATTGAACTTCATGGTGCGGATCATGCCTTCAAACAGAGCCAGACACCCCTTCACCGTGTCAATGGCGTCAAAGGTCAGCTCCTTGTCCTCCTGCATATCTTTATTGTAAGCAAGGGGAAGCCCCTTCATGGTCGTCAATATAGAAAGTAACGCCCCGTAGACGCGCCCCGTCTTTCCACGCACCAGCTCCGCAATATCCGGGTTTTTCTTCTGGGGCATAATACTGCTCCCCGTGGAATAGGCATCGTCGATCTCGACAAACCGATATTCGTTGGAATTCCAGATGATGATCTCCTCGCAGAACCGGCTCAAGTGCATCATAATCGTGGAAAGCGCGGACAAAAATTCGATCACATAATCCCTGTCGGATACTGAGTCCATGCTGTTTAGCGTCGGTCCCTCGAAGCCGAGCAGAGACGCCGTGTAGGCGCGGTCCAGCGGATAAGTCGTCCCCGCAAGCGCACCCGCCCCAAGCGGACAGTAGTTCATGCGGTAGAATATATCCTTAAGCCTTGACCTGTCCCGCTTAAACATCTCGAAATAAGCGCCGATATGGTGCGCAAGCGTCACCGGCTGCGCCTTCTGCAGATGGGTAAATCCTGGCATATAAGTCTCCACATGCTCCTCCATAATCGAAAGGAGCGTCTGCAAAAGTTCCTTCAGCAGACTGTCTGTATTGAGGACTTCCAACCTTGTGTACAGCCTCATATCGAGCGCCACCTGATCGTTGCGGCTCCTGCCCGTGTGCAGCTTTTTCCCCACATCGCCGATCCGGCGGATCAGATTCGCCTCCACAAAGCTGTGGATATCCTCGTACTCCTCCGTGATCGCAAGCTTACCGTCCTCCACATCCTGTCTGATGCCCGTGAGCCCTTTTAAGATTTCGTCCTTCTCCTCTTTCGTCAGAATTCCCTGCTTTGCCAGCATGATCGTATGTACAATACTGCCCTCAATGTCCTGCTGAAAGAATTTCTGGTCAAAGGAGATCGACGCGTTAAAGTTATATACAAGCTGGTCCGTCTCCTTCGTGAAACGGCCGCCCCACAATTGCGCCATACCTAAAACCTCCGTTATAATTAAATCTAAATTTGATGATACCATAAATTGGTTTTGTTTTCAATCAGAACACATATTTTCTTGCGCGTCATAAAATAATGTTATACTCGTAGTAAACGACCCATCAGATTTCGGTTCGCGAAAAATATGATGTCGTTAACTACATAAGGAGGCATTTTCTATGCAGCCAATACTTTCTCTGCGGGATGTTTCCTACTCCTATCACAATCTGAAAGGAGAAACCCCCGCTCTCCTGCACATCAGTCTGCAGATTTCCGAAGGGAGTTTCGTCGCCGTTGTAGGTCCAAGCGGCTGCGGCAAATCCACCCTTTTATCCATCATTGCGGGACTGCTCGCCCCAGAAGAAGGCGAAGTCCTCTACAGAGGTCTTTCCTCCAAAGACTACTGCGCGGACACCGCCCTAAAAATCGGCTATATGCTGCAGAGAGATCATCTCTTTGAGTGGCGCACAGTCTATCGGAATGTCATTCTGGGGCTGGAGCTCACCCACAGCCTCACGAAGGAAAATACGGACTATGTCCTGAAACTTTTGGAGGATTACGGACTTTACGGCTTTAAGGACAAAAAACCGTCCGAACTCTCCGGCGGCATGCGCCAGCGCGCCGCCCTGATCCGCACCATGGCAGTCCACCCGGACCTTCTTCTTCTGGACGAACCTTTCAGCGCCCTGGATTTCCAGACCAGACTCTCCGTCTCCGCCGACATCGCTAATATCATCCGTCAGACAGGGAAGACCGCGCTGCTGATCACCCATGATCTCTCAGAGGCAATCACGCTTGCAGACCGGGTTATCGTCCTTTCCAGACGCCCCGCCGGGGTGAAGCGTGAAATGGAAATCCACTATGAAATCAGCCGGGAAGACCCGCTTGCCGTCCGCGGCACTGCCGCCTACCAGGCATACTTTAATCAACTATGGGAGGTATTAACCGATGACAAGACAACCGCATAAGACTCCGCCGCCTGTCTCCGCACAGCAGGAAAGTTTCCTGCGCGCCCACCACAGGCATCACCACAGGATCGCTCTCGGAAGACTGGTCCTCCTGCTCCTCTTTCTTGGACTGTGGGAGACAGCCGCCAGACTCGGCTGGATAGACAGTTTCTTTTTCAGCAGCCCTTCCGGCATTGTGAAATATCTCGGACAGATGCTTGTGGATCACTCCTTCTTCACCCATACCGGCGTTACCCTGTCTGAGACAATCGCAAGTTTCTTTCTGGTCACGGTCTTAAGCCTCTTTACCGCCACCCTGCTCTGGTATCAAAACAGTCTCTCCGAAATTCTGGAACCCTACCTCGTCGTACTGAATGCCCTGCCGAAATCCGCCCTTGCGCCGCTGCTGATCGTATGGCTGGGCACCGGAGCAAACACCATCATTGTGGCGGGTCTCTCCGTTGCCGTCTTCGGTTCCATCATCAGCCTCTATACCGGTTTCTGTCAGGTAGACCCTGAGATGTGCAAGCTGATCTACACTCTGGGCGGCAGCCGCAAAGACGCCCTCACAAAAGTGATCCTGCCAAGCTCCGTGCCGCTCATCTTAAGCAGCATGAAAGTCAATATCGGGCTTGCCCTCGTAGGCGTTATCATCGGGGAATTTCTCGCCGCGAGACGGGGACTCGGGTATCTGATTATCTACGGGTCGCAGGTGTTCCAGCTCAATATGGTCATCACTTCCATCATTATCCTGTGCGCCATCGCTATGGTGTTTTATAAGCTGATCCAGAGTGCGGAGCATTATTATAAGAAGAAATACTAGAAAATACAGAGAACAAACGCCCGCCATAGCTATATGAAAATAGCGTATGGCGGGCGGCGCTTCGCGCGTCTTATTTATACTTTACTCTCAACAAATATCCACTGCGATAGGCAATCTGGGAAAACGCATCATAAATGATGTTTTCATCTGTCAAGACCGATGCGATCACCCACTTTGATGACCACATCCCCACATATCCGACGCCCCATGAAAAGCTATATTGCAGCTTGATACGGTTATGGCGGTAGTGAAAGGATTACAGCACAAGGCAAAGTAAGCGGCAGGGTTTTGCTCCCTGCCGTTTTCCTTTTTGCCCCCAAAATCATCCTTTTCACAGTATCCCTCATATATCCCACAGACTCAACTGCAGCCCAGCACCCTTCTCTTCAAAAGTCCGCAGATACCGAAATATCTCCCCATTATCATGGAGCATTCCACTCTCCTCACATTTCTGATGAAACAGCTTCATCAGTTTTCTGCTGTCCGGGCTTGCGATTTCATACTGATTTCCGTAAATCCGTTTATACTTTTCCTTCAATCCGGGAAACAGGCGGTCCAACTGCTTGTAAAAATATTCCCGGTTCCCCTCCCGAAGCGTCAGCCCCATGCCAAAGCAGATCACGCCGTAAACTCCTGCCTCCGCGCACAGTTCCAGAATGCCCGCAATGTTTTCCGCCGTATCGTTGATAAAGGGCAGAATCGGGGACAGCCACACGACGGTGGGAATCCCCGCGTCCTGCAGCTTTTTAAGTACCTCGAAACGTTCTCCCGTCGTGCTCACATGCGGCTCGATTTTCCGGCACAGCTCCTCGTCACAGGTGGTCAGCGTCATCTGCACCACGCATTTCGTCTTTTCGTTTATTTTCCTCAGAAGATCCAGATCCCGCAATATGCGGTCCGACTTTGTGATTACGGTAAACCCGAATCCATACCGTTCGATCAGGGACAGCGCCTTTCTGACATGCTGAAGCTCCATCTCCAGCGGAATATAGGGGTCAGTCATGGATCCCGTGCCGATCATGCATTTCTGCCGCTTACGCCTCAGGGCATGTTCCAGCAGTTCGATGGCATTCTCCTTGACCTCGATATCCTCGAAGTCGTGCTCCATATGGTAGCACCTGCTTCTGGAATCGCAGTAGATACACCCGTGGGAACAGCCCCGGTACAGATTCATTCCGTTTTGGGAGGACAAAATCCCCTTCGCCGTCACAAAATGCATCCGCCCGCTCCTCACTTCCCGGCACAGTTTTTCTTATGCGCTTTCAGCTTCTTCATCGCCCAGTCATAGTGGCTCGAGGTGTTGCTGACAAAGTAGGAGCCAAGCGTGCTCCCGCCCACCCACGGAAAGGCGCCTTTGGAAAACAGCTCCTCATTGGAAAACGTCTCCGCCAACGCCATCACCTTAGCATGGGACTCCGCGAGCATGCTCTTCGCCTCGTCAAGCGACGTCTCCTGATGCTTTTTCCAGAACGCCACATTCATGTCGCCGTAGGTTTTCCAGTTATAGGGCTTCGGAATAAAAGGCCAGTTATCGCCCCTCTGATTTGCCTGCACCCAGGTCAGCAAAAGCTGGTGCCACTCGTAGAGATGCACGAGAACATCCCGGAGATTTTTGTCCCTTTTCCAGTGCGCTTCCTTTTTCGCGCCGGCTGAAAAATCAAAGAGCGTATTCAGTTCTTCCTCCGTCAGCCCTGCGATCATTTCATTCAGTTTCTCATAGTTTTCTGTTGCTGCGTCTAGTAAATCTGCCTTTGTCGTTGGTCTTGCCATGTTTTCCTTCCTTTCTAAATGTTTTTTTAATTATACTGACATAATGTTGACACCTAGTGTCATGCTTTATATTTTTCAACAATTTTTTCCGCCTGTCGCACAATCTCCTCTCGCAAATATGCCGGGGAAAGAATTTCCACTTGTGTCCCGAAGGACAAAAGAAAACTGATAAGCCACGGGCCCTCCGGCATTCTTGCCGCGGCAGTCAGATCCCCGTTCTCCTGTCTCTCTATCTGGCTCCCGTCGAACTCATCATATACCCGGTACGCCATCTCTTTCGGAAAGCGGAGCGTTACCAGCGGATAGTTTCCCTCGTCGTCTTCCGGCTCTTCCGGAAAGCTGCGCCGCACAAAGCTCTCCTCCAGAAGCGCCAGCTCCAGAATGCGGTTCAGCTTGAACGTCCGCATTTCCTGTTTCTCCATGCAGAACGCTTTCAGATACCATGCCTTTGACCTGTAGACAAGCCTGTAAGGCTGCACCGTCCGTTCCCTCTCCGTCCCGTCAGACCCCGCGTACCGAATCCTGATCTGTCTGCAATGGATAACCGCCGTCTTCAGCAGTTCAAATTTTTCCTTGTCGAATCCCTGATTGCCCCATCTGGAAAAATCAATCTCCAGCCAGTTTTCCGAAGGAAGGGCAAACAGGGCGGAAAGCTTCTGTAAAGTCTGGCTTTCAGCGATATTCCGGGTGATATTGATGCTCTGTAACGCCGCGAGAATCTCCCGCTTTTCCTCCCCCGACAGCACGGCGTGATCCAGAACAAAGTCATGCATCAGCCGGATGCCGCCGTTTCTGCCCGTCTCCGCATAGATGGGAATGCCCGCCGCGCTCAGCGCGTCGATATCCCTGTAAATCGTCCGGACCGACACCTCGAAACGCTCTGCCAGCTCCGGGGCAGTCGCCTGTCCCCTGTCCAGCAGATAATATACAATTTTAAAGAGCCTGCTCTCCTGCACCGCCGTTCCCTCCTTCCCCATTAGAATAGCGCAAAAATATTGACAAGGCATGTCAGGTTTTATTATACCCGTTTCTTTTTCCTATGGCAAACCCGGGTTTTTTTAGATTTTAATGCGGTTATTGTGAATCTGGCATTGGCTGACGAGTCTTTTGCAAAGGAATGTATCGGCAATATAAAAAACAGTATTCAGCACACCAAAAAGCAGATTATGGAACAGCTCACCACGCACAAGGACATACCTCTTTTTGGACACACTATTCTGGAACAGCAGTTTATGCTATTGGAGACATTGGAAAAATGGGAAGACAGCTTTGAAAAAGAATGGGAAAAAGAAAGGACAGAAAAATGAGCATAACGAGTTTTGTTTTAATCAATTTAGCGATTTATCTGCCATTCCACTTATTTGAAGAAGCAGTCGGCGATTTCCCGAAATGGATGTATGAGCATAAATGGCTGCCCTATCATATGACGCATGGACACTGGATGGCAAACAACCTGTTTCTCTACTATCCCCCGCTGCTGCTATCCGTCCTTTTATTTGTATGCAGCGATAAACTTGCATGTTTTGGCATAGCCATACTGATCTGGGGAATTGTCAATTTCGGAGACCATTTTTTTTACACAGTCAAAGATAAAAGAGTATCGCCGGGTCTGATCACCGGAACACTCTTTCTTCTCAACTCCATTTGCGGACTGAGAATTTATGTTTTGTCAGATATCTTTTCCGCATATCAGCTGCTATTTGGAATTTTCATCGGCGGCGCACTGTTCGGGCTGCCCATTGGACTATGTGTTGTTTTTTATCCGCTATTCGATAAATATTTCAAGTAGATGCCTGTCATCCTATATTTAGGCATCCTCCCACAACACAACCTTCCCCGCCCGCAAGGACTCCTGCACATCGATAATCCGCTGGTTCTCCGACCCCCGGAACCGCAGGCTGATATTCTTTTTCGCCTGCACAAACTCCCCGTCCACGACCACGTCCAGACAAGCCAGAAACTCCTTCATATCCGCCCACTTTTCGCAGAAATCATCCAGAACATCCCTGTCAAAGAGATACCCGGTATAGCACCACACATCCTTATGCGGAAAACGCGCCCTCACCTCTTTCAGAAGCGGAAGGAGCGCCGTCCAGTTTGCGTATTCCAACGGTTCCCCGCCAAGCAGCGTAAGCCCCGCGATATAATCCGGCGAAAGCGCTTTCAGAATCTCTTCCGCCACCGCCCCCGTAAATGGCTGCCCATACTGAAAATCCCACGTCTCAGGATTAAAACAGCCCTCACAGTGGTGCGTGCAGCCGCTGACAAAAAGCGTCACCCGCACCCCTGGACCGTCGGCGATATCATGTTTCTTTATTTCCCCAAAATTCATAAATGAAGAACTCTTTCCTTAATTTCTTGCGTGCGCCCCTGATTCCAGAACTGCGTCCCGATATAGCCGCAGGTGCGCCGCGCCACATTCATCTTATTCTGGTCGGTATTGCCGCAGTTAGGACACTTCCAGATTAACTTCCCGTCCGTATCCTCCACAATCTCAATCTCCCCATGGTAGTCACATACCTGACAGTAGTCGCTCTTCGTATTCAGTTCAGCGTACATGATATTGTCATAAATATACTGCATCAAAGCAAGCACCGCGTCCAGATTGTTCTCCATGTTCGGCACTTCCACATAGCTGATCGCGCCACCCGGGGAAAGCTCCTGAAACTGCGCTTCAAATTTCAGCTTCGCAAAAGCGTTTATCTCCTCTGTCACATGCACGTGGTAGCTGTTCGTGATATAATTGCGGTCTGTCACTCCTTTGATAATACCGAAACGCTTCTGCAGACACTTCGCAAACTTGTAGGTAGTGGACTCTAAGGGCGTGCCGTAAAGGCTGAAATCAATGTTCGTCTCCTCCCGCCACTCCTTGCAGGCATTATTCAGATACTGCATGACCTTCAACGCAAAAGCCGTCGCTTCCGGATCCGTATGGCTCTTCCCCGTCATATAGCGGGTGCACTCGCAAAGCCCCGCATAGCCCAGCGAAATGGTGGAATAGCCGCCATAGAGAAGCTTGTCGATCTTCTCCCCCTTTTTCAGTCTGGCGAGCGCCCCGTTCTGCCACAGGATCGGCGCCACGTCGGAGAGCGTCCCCTTGAGCCTGTTATGCCGCGCCATCAATGCACGCCTGCACAGTTCCAGACGCTCGTCCATAATTTCCCAAAAACGCTCTTTGTCACGTCCTGACGAGCACGCCACATCCACCAGATTTAAGGTGACCACGCCCTGATTGAATCTGCCGTAAAATTTCGGCTCATCATTCTCGTCGTGATATACGGTGAGGAAGGAACGGCATCCCATACAGGTATAGCAGTTGCCATCCTTTAACTGCTTCATAATTTTCTCGGAAATATAGTCCGGCACCATGCGCTTCGCCGTACATTTTGCCGCCAGCTTCGTCAGATACCAGTATTTCGTGCCCTCGCGGATATTATCCTCCTCCAGCACATAAATCAGCTTCGGGAAAGCCGGAGTGATGTAGACACCCTTTTCATTCTTCACGCCCCGGATGCGCTGGTTTAACATTTCCTCTATAATCATCGCCAGATCGTCCCGCAGACGCCCTTCCGGCACTTCGTCTATATACATGAAAACCGTGATAAAGGGCGCCTGTCCGTTGGTGGTCATCAGCGTGATCACCTGATACTGGATGATCTGCACGCCCTGCCTGATCTCATCCTTCACCCGCCGTTCCGCGATGGCATTGATCTGCTCCTCCGTGGCGGCAACGCCCATCTCCTCCATCTCTGCCCGCACCTTGCTGCGGAACTTCTCACGGCTCACATTCACAAAGGGCGCCAGATGGGACAGGGAAATACTCTGCCCGCCGTACTGGCAGCTAGCGATCTGCGCGATGCTCTGAGTCGCCACATTACATGCCGTGGAAAAGCTTTTCGGCCTGTCAATCATTGTCTCGCTGATCACCGTGCCGTTCTGCAGCATATCCTCCAGATTGACCAGGCAGCAGTTGTGCATATGCTGGGCAAAATAGTCCGCGTCATGGAAGTGGATTACGCCCTGCTCGTGCGCCTCCACAATATCCGGCGCAAGCAAAAACCGCCTCGTGATATCCTTGCTCACTTCCCCCGCCATATAATCCCTCTGCACGCTGTTGACCGTGGGATTTTTGTTGGAATTTTCCTGTTTTACTTCCTCGTTATTGCACTCTAAAAGACTCAAGATCTGCTCGTCCGTGGAATTGGATTTGCGCACAAGCGCCCTCTTATAACGGTAGGTAATATAGTTTCTGGAAATGGTGTAGGCGCGGTACTTCATCAGCTGGTTCTCCACCATATCCTGAATTTCCTCCACGCTCGGAGCCCTTCGCATCTCCTCGCAGTGGTCGGCAACCACAGATGCAATCTCGTCGATCTCATCCTCCGTCAGCCGGTCTTCCTCCTTCACGCTGTTGTTCGCCTTTCTAATTGCCGCTATGATCTTCTTCAGATCAAAGTTGACCTCCACACCGCTTCTCTTGATAATCTTCATTTAGTAACGCCCCCATATTATTCTATCTGATACCCAATATCATGTATGTCTTTTCTGTCACTCCCCGTTGCACGTACTATATATTGTATCACGGCAAAATATTATGTCAAGTTCTTGTGGCGCTTATTTTCTGAAAATCTGTCAGTCTTCCAGCATCCTCAATATTTCCTCTTTTGTATACAATTCCGTCGGCCTCACACATGCCGGCTTGTCGATCAGTTCCATAATACGCGCTTCGTACCCAATTTCTGTCACCGGGCGCCCTTCCCAGAAATAATCAAAATTTACAGCCTCCTCCTTATAGGATTCGCTGTACCACCCCGTACCTATCTCCGAGAACTCTCCTTTCTCAAGCCTGTAAATATTGCACGGATAAAATCCCATATTACCACTCTCGCTGTACAGCAGACCGCCATGTTCCATGTAATGCAGCCCGACCCGTTCCCGGTTCATGACCCCCATATGTCCGTCATAAAAGGACACCACAAATTCTCCCATTGCCATGTCCCTTGTATCAATATAAAGCTCGGGTATCTCGTCGTCATCCACATAAATCAGTGAATAACAGCCGTAATCCTGCATCCAGTTAATATTATCCCTTCTTTCAATATAAGCGGCATACGCCTCCTGCCATGTGGCAAAACTTTCTAACTGCCTCTCCTTCCATTCCAGTTCATTTTCTGAAAGCTTTTTAAGCTGCTCGTCCCTGCTGCGGACATACTGTTCCATTGTAATCTCCTCATCCCAGCCGACAGAGAAGTGATCCTTTTCATCCATGTTCCCATTTCGGTTTTCATCTGACCAGTAAAACATCCCTTCCGTTTTAGTACCGCCATCAGCGTGCACTGTCATAAACTCGGTCCATTCACTCCCGTATCCCTGATCATAGTGCAAAATCCCGCACTGTCCGTCCCAAACAACGGGCTCATGCCCCCACCAGCCTTCAAACAGAATCTGCGACAGGCTGCCGCGCGCCTTAACTGCATAATATACCACGCTGTCCCTGATATGCAGTTCTTCCACACCGCGCCGTCTATATCATAAAAACAGTATTCGATGTCATTGTCCCAGAACAGTTCAGCGATCGGAACCTGTTCCTTTTCCCATGTTACCGTGAGCTCCCCGTTCAGAAAACGCTCATAAATTTCCATCGTATCTAAATGGGAATCCGTGTCATTCCGTCCTTCTGATTCTAAATCGCCCTTCTCCTCAATATCAGCCTCCTCCGCCGTAATCTCGTTATCTTCTATCTTTATTCTTTCATCTTCCGTCAGTGTCCTTTCCTTCTCTTCCTTTTCGCAGCCGGTAAGGCACACCAATAACAGGAAAAACAGCAGATTGGCATATCTGACCGTGAATCTTTTCAATTTTGCATCCATTCGATTTCCCTCCGCCTTGAAGCCCTGTGCCTTCCCAATCTGCTTTACTCGCATATGCACAGACTCAGGGCGCTTAGCATCTCTCGTTCGCGTTGTTCGACAAAAACAGGCGGTGATCGTTTCTTATGCAAGCATAAAACGATCACCGCCTGTTTTTGTCTCTGCTTATACGCACAAGCTGGAAAAGGGACTCGAACCCTCGACCTACTGATTACGAATCAGTTGCGCTACCAACTGCGCTATTCCAGCATGTTCCTGCAACAATGACTATTATATGATGGAACGCGTCATTTTGCAAGAGATTTTTTTAGAAATTATATCAACCGAATTTCAGTCAGCCCTCCTTCATATGCACGTCAACCTGCGGAAAGGGTATCCCGATCCCCGCCTCGTCGAGCGCATACTTCACCGTTTCCATCAGCCTCCATTTTGTCTCCCAGAAATTTTCATTAGAACTGTAACAGCGCAGATTCAGAACCACGCTGCTGTCCGCCAGCTCATCCACGAACACACGCTTCTCCTCGTCCTGCAAAACGCCGGGATCTTCCTCCAAAACTTTGAGAAGCGTTTCCTTCGCCATGCGGATGTCCGATTCGTAGGAAATTCCCACCTTAATATCCATCCTGCGGTCGTTCAGCGTGCTCATATTCAGAATATTACTGTTTGCCAGTTCCCCGTTCGGCACCACTACCATATGACGGTCCGGCGTGATCAGTCTCGTATAAAAGAGCTGCACATCATCCACCGTCCCCTCGTTGCCTGCGGCGTCCCTGATATAGTCTCCCACCTTAAAAGGTTTTAAGAGCAGAATCAGTACGCCGCCCGCAAAGTTCGACAGACTGCCCTGCACCGCCAGGCCGATCGCCACGCCCGCGGAGCCGACCAGCGCCACCACGCTGGTGGCGTCCAGCCCGAAGGAGGAAGCGATCATAAACAGCAGCAGAATATAAAGCACCGCCTTGACAAGGGAATCCAGAAAACGGCTCACACCCACATCCACATTCCGGCGCTCAAAAGATTTCCGCAGGATTCTGCGTATCAGCTTAATGAGCTGTACGCCGATAAAAAATACAACCAGCGCCAGAAGCACCCTGACTCCCAGACGGAGCAGTTTTTCGGGCAGTTCCTCAAGATACCGCTCAATCAGACCTACGTTAAGCTCATCAGACGCAATATATTCAATCTCCCTGATCTGTTCTTCCACAACCTGATCTTCCATGCCGCCTCCATGCCCTTATCCGAACAACCGCACTCTCATCCCGGTTGTCAGTTTACATAACACTATCTGCCGCGTTATCTTAATTTTTACTCTGTCTTTTTATCGTCTGTTTTCTTATCCGCCGCAGGCTTCCTCCCGGCCGCCTTCTTCCCGGGCTTTGCGCCGGATACCGCTTTCTCTCCCGACACAGGCTTCTTTGCGTCTGCCTTCGACCTCTTTGTCAGCTCCTGCAGTTTCTGTGCTGCCGCCTCCGCCGCTTTCTCAAGCACTTCCGCCGCCTTCGCGCTCTCTCTCGCTTCCGCCGCGGCACGCTTCGCCAGTTCCTTCGCCTCCGCTGCGGCACGTTTCGCCTGCTCTCTTGCCTCTGCCGCCGCCTGTGCCGTGCGCTCCGCCTCCTCTTGGGCGAGACGTCTTTCTTCCGCTTCTTTCGCCAGACGTCTCTCCTCGGCGCGCCTTTGCTCAATCTTTGCCTTCTCTTCCTCCGTGTAAGGCGTATAGGAGAAAATGCTGATGCTAAGGGGCGCGCTCACCATATCAATCGCATAGGGCTTGCCGTCCCACTCCATTTCCAGCGCCTCACAGACAGCTTTATTTACGATGCCGCTGCCGCCATACGCCAGATCATCCGTGTTAAGGACCTCCTGATATTTCCCTTCAAAAGGCACGCCCACCCGGAATTCCTGTCTCGCGTCGGCAAAGTTTGCCACCACCACGAGCATATCCCTGACATCGTCCGTCTTTCTGATATAGGACAGCATACAGGCGTTTGGCGTGATACAGTTGATCCACTCAAAACCTTCCCATGAAGTGTCCTTCGCATAGAGAGCCGGAGAAGAAACATAAAATTTATTCAAATCCGCCACCAGCTGATTGAGCTTTTTGTGATCCGCATTCTCCAAAAGCCCCCACTCTACAGCGCGTTTCTCGTTAAACTCGTTATATTCCCCGATATCCTGCCCCATAAACAGAAGCTTCTTGCCGGGATGGGTCATATGATACGCGTAGGTCAGACGCAGATTCGCAAACTGCTTCTCCCGCTCTCCCGGCATCCTGCCAAGAAGCGTGCCCTTGCCGTGTACCACCTCGTCGTGGGACAGCACCAGCATAAACTTCTCGCTGTAGGCGTAGATCATGCTGAAAGTCAGATCGTTGTGCCGCCCCGAGCGGAAGAAGGGATCCGTCGTGATATAGCCCAGATAGTCATTCATAAAGCCCATATTCCATTTCAGGTCAAAGCCCAGACCGTCCTCGTCCAGCGCACCCGTGATCTTCGGCCACGCTGTGGACTCCTCCGCAATCATCAGCACCCCAGGATTGCGTTTCTTCATAATGGAGTTTAAGTGCTTTAACAGCTCCACCGCCTCCAGATTTTCGTGGCCGCCGTAGATGTTTGCCACCCACTCGCCGTCATTCTTCCCATAATCCAGATAAAGCATGGAAGCAACCGCGTCGATACGGATACCGTCCGCGTGGTATTTCTCCGCCCAGTACAGCGCGTTGGCAATCAGATAATTGCTCACCTGCGGACGTCCGTAATTGTAGATTAACGTCCCCCAGTGAGGATGAAAGCCCTGCCTCGGATCCTGATGCTCGTAGAGACAGGTGCCGTCAAATCCCGACAGCCCGTACGTGTCCCTCGGAAAATGCGCGGGCACCCAGTCCAGAATCACGCCGATTCCCGCCCTGTGCATCTCGTCCATAAAGTACATAAAGTCCTCCGGCGTACCGTAACGGGAGGTCGGCGCATAATAGCCGATCACCTGATACCCCCAGGATTCATCCAGCGGATGCTCCATCACCGGCATCAGCTCGACATGGGTATACCCCATCTTCTTCACATAGTCGATAATCTTCGGCGCAAGCTCCCTGTAGTTGAAAAACTCCCTGCCGCCTGCCGGCTTATCAAAGGAACCGAGATAAAGCTCGTACACGCTCATGGGCTTATCCTCCGCCTGCAGAGCGGCGCGCTCCTTCATCCACTTACTGTCCTTCCACGAAAAGCCCGTGATATCCCGCACCACGGAGGCGCTCTCCGGGCGCATCTGCGCGCCGAAACCGTAAGGATCCGCCTTCATAAACACCAGACCGCTCTTAGCCTTAATCTCAAATTTATAGCAGTCCCCCTCTTTCACATCGGGAATAAATATCTCGAAAATACCGGAATCCCAAAGTCTCCGCATCTGGTGTATCCTGCCGTCCCAGCCATTGAAATCGCCCACAACGCTGACCCGCATGGCGTTCGGAGCCCACACCGCAAAGGACGTACCCGCGGCCCCGTCCACAACCTGCGGATGCGCGCCCAGTTTCTCATATATTTCATAGTGGATACCCGCATCAAATTTCTCCGTATCCTGTCTGGTAATCTGCGGCGCAAAATTATAAGCGTCCTTCGTCTTTTTCAGGCTGCCATTTTGCGCTTCCACCACATACTCGTAGGCAGGAACCGTCTTTCCCGGCAAAAGCAGGGCGAAATATCCCTCCTCGTCAGCTTCCTCCATCCGATAACTTTTATCCCCGTCCAAAAGCTGCAGGCGCACGCTCTTCGCTCCCGGCTGAAAGGTCTGCACAAGCACGGAGCTTCCCGTCACATGCGCGCCGAGAATCTCATGTGGGTTATCCGACTCTGAGTATACGATCTCCTCTATTTTCGCCCAGTTCATCAGCTTATATGTCCTCTTATTCATCTTCGCTCCCCCTGCCTTTCTGAAATCTCATATATTATTTATCCGGTTTACTCCCCATACCGCCTGCCTGCCCATCCATCGTACCCTCGCCCGGCTCCTCAATTTTATGAATCAAAAGCCCGCTCCGAAGCTTCGGCTCAAACCAGGTCGATTTCGGCGGCATCAGTTTTCCCGCGTCCGACACGGCAAACAGCTCATGGATATCCGTGGGAAACATGGCAAAAGCCGCCAACGCATCCGTATGTACCCTTCTTTCCAGCTCTGCAAGCCCTCTGATTCCGCCCACAAAATCAATCCGCTCATCCACCTTCGGGTCCGCGATGCCAAACACCGGCTCCAAAAGCGCTTTCTGCAAAACCGCCACATCCAGATCTTCCACCGGGTCCCCTGTATAACACTTGCTATTTATAGTGAGCCGATACCATTCGTCCCGGTAATACATACCAATCTCGCCTTTTTTCTGCGGTCTATACGGCTCTTTCCCCATCTTTTCAAGCGCAAAGGCTTCTTTCACCCGCTCCAGAAAGGCGCTCTCCTCAAAACCCGCCCCCGGCTTCACCACGCGGTTATAATCCATAATCATCAGCTGGTCGTCAGGAAAAAGGACCGACAGGAAATAATTAAATTCCTCTTTCCCTGTATAATCAGGGAATGCCGCCCTTCTTTTCTTGGAAACCCGCACCGCCGACGCGCACCTGTGATGACCGTCCGCAATGTAAATGGACTCCACCTGCAAAAAAGCATCTCTGATCCGCCCTACAGCCTCCGCCCCGTCAATCACCCAGAGCCTGTGGGTAATGCCGTCCGCCGCCGTAAAATCATAAACCGGCTTCTTAGCCATAGCGCGCACGACCTCCCGCTCAATCTCCTCCCGCCTGCGGTAAGCAAGAAAAATGGGACCTGTCTGGGCGCTGCACACGTCCACATGGCGGATACGATCCGCCTCCTTATCCGCCCGGGTGTTCTCGTGCTTCTTAATCACCTGGCTATCATAGTCATCCACTGAAGCGCAGGCGCCAATCCCCACCTGGGACCTGCCGTCCATAACCAGCTCATAGACATAGTACGCTTCTTTTTCCTCCTGTATGAAAAGCCCGTCCTCTATCATCTGCGCAAGCATTTCCCGCGCCTTCTCATATACCTCCGGCGCGTACATGTCATACCCTTCCGGGAACTGCGTCTCCGGTCTGTCTATCTGTAAGAACGTGTAATCGTCCCCCTTCACCGCCTCCCTTGCCTCTTTTCTATTATAAACGTCGTAGGGCAGCGCGGCTATCCTGTCAGCCAGATCTGCTCTGGGTCTGACCGCCCGAAACGGAATGATATCTGCCATCTGTCTCTCCTTCTCTATTTTATAAACGTATGAATACATTTTAACAAATAACGCTGGCTACCACAAGGGAATTGTGATATTATTGATAAGCATGAGCAGTGCCAAATATGGCAGAGACATACCGGCTGCCTGCAGGCGGATCTGCCTGTGACATATTTGATAGGGCGAAGCCCGCAAACGAGAAAAGCCGCAGGCTTTTCGAGTGTGCACTGCGAAGTCAAAGGAGAGCAGCATATAAAAGGAAAGGAAGATGCACATGACAAACGAAGAACAGAAAATTCTGGACCGAATCAACGCCTACGCGGAAGAAGCCCTGGCGGACATCGATCCCCAGAAGACCAGAATTTCATTTCAGTTAGAAGCGTTAAAACCCGTGATGCAGGAAATCGCTGACGAAACCGGGAAATCCTTGGAAGATATCTTCATCCTCTATATGGATCTCGCCAGCGAGTCCGCCGTGGACGCTGACAAAAAGCTGCAGGCGACACTGGAAGATGATGAGAATGCCGGCTTCTCTTCCATCGCAAACCGGCTGAACTGAGCAGCCACCGCGAGGCTCCCGCCGCAGTCACAGCACATATTCACGTGCAATCAAGCAGAGAAGATTTATCTTCCATATGCGGACCTGCGCATAAAATGAGGACCTGCCGTAACTTAACCGGCAAGCCCTCTTGTTATTCACGCGGGTTCCGCTTACATTCTACATCTTAACCTGTTCTATTTCACCACTCTCACCCGGAACACCCCATCAATAGACTGCAGCTTCTCGATAATCTCTCTGGAAGCGGGCTGTTCGATATCCAACATCGTGTAAGCCACCTCTCCCCTCGACTTGTTCATCATATCGGAGATATTGATGTTGTTGTCACCGAAGCAGGCGGTAAACTTGGTAATCATATTCGCGATATTCTTGTGGAAGATCGCCACACGACCCGCCTGCTCACATACACCCATATCGCACTTCGGATAATTCACGCTGTTGGCAATGTTGCCGTTTTCCAGATAATCCTTCATCTGCTTCACAGCCATCACAGCACAGTTGTCCTCAGACTCCTCCGTGGACGCGCCAAGGTGCGGAATCACGATGCAGCCTTCCTGCCCCGCCGTGGTGGCATTTGGGAAATCGGACACGTATTTTCTCACCTTGCCCGCTTTTATACTCTCCAGAACCGCCTTCTCATCAACAAGAAGGTCTCTCGCAAAGTTTAAGAGGATCACGCCGTCCTTCATCTGATCCAGCGCGTCTTTATTAATCATTCCCTTCGTCGCATCCATCAGCGGCACATGGATCGTGATGATGTCACACTCCGCGTATATCTCCTCCACATGCAGCACATGCTTCACGTCACGGCTTAAGTTCCACGCCGCGTCCACGGACACATACGGGTCATAGCCGTAAACCTCCATGCCGAGGTGTTTCGCCACGTTTGCCACCCTGACGCCGATGGCGCCCAGACCGATAATACCGAGCTTTTTACCCCCAATCTCCGTACCGGCAAAATTCTTCTTCGCCTTCTCCGCGTTCTTGCCTACGTTCTCGTCCGTCTGGTTCTCCTTCACCCACTCGATGCCGCCCACAACATCGCGGGATGCAAGGAGCATACCCGCAATCACAAGCTCCTTCACGCCGTTTGCGTTGGCGCCGGGGGTGTTGAACACCACGATGCCTTTCTCTGCGCATTTGTCGAGGGGAATGTTGTTCACGCCAGCGCCCGCGCGCGCAATTGCCAGCAGGTTTTCCGGCAGCTCCATGTCGTGCATTGCCGCACTTCTCACCAGAATGCCGTCCGCCTCCTCTATGTTCTCCGTCTTTGTGTACCGGTCGCTGAACTTCTCCAGACCCACCTGTGCGATGGGATTTAAGCAATGATATTTAAACATTTGTACTGCCTTCCTTTACTCATTCTTTTCGCTAACGCTCATTATATTACGCCTGCTGTTTATAATAATATCCCCTAGGCGTTTTCTTTCTCAAATTCTCTCATAAACGCAACCAGCTTCTCCACGCCCTCCACAGGCATCGCGTTGTAAATGCTGGCGCGCATTCCGCCCACGGTCCTGTGCCCTTTCAGGTTCACAAAGCCCGCCGCCGTCGCTTCCTTGATGAACTTCGCGTCCGTCTCCTCATTGCCCGTCACAAAAGGCACATTCATGAGGGAGCGGTCCTCTTTTCTGACCGTGCCCTTGAAGAGCTTACTCTCGTCGAGGAAATCGTAGAGGATCTTCGCCTTCTTCTCATTTAATTCTTTCATCGCCTCAAGACCACCGTTTTTCAACAGCCACTTGAAAACCTTGCCGCATATATAAATGCCGTAGCAGGGGGGCGTATTGTACAGGGAGTCATTGTCCGCATGCACCTTAAACTTCATCATGGTAGGTGTACCGGGAAGCACGTCTTCCGTCAGCAGGTCCTCCCTGATAATGACAACCTGTGTGCCCGCAGGTCCCACATTCTTCTGTACACCCGCATAAACAAGCCCATACTTCGTCACATCCATCGGCTCCGACAGGAAGCAGGAAGACACGTCAGAAACGAGAATCTTTCCCTTGGTGTTCGGAAGCTTATGGTATTTGGTTCCGTAGATCGTATTGTTCTCACAGATATAGACATAATCCATATCATCTGTTATTGGAAGGTCGGAACAGTCCGGAATATAGGAGAACGTCTCATCCGCGGAAGAAGCAAGCTCCACTGCCTCACCGTAAATCTTCGCCTCCGCAAAAGCCTTCTTCGCCCACTGTCCCGTCAGGATATAGCCCGCCTTGCGGTTTTTCATCAGGTTCATGGGCACCGACGCAAACAAAAGGCTGGCACCGCCCTGTAAAAACAGAACCTTATAGTTATCAGGGATATTTAAGAGTGCACGCAGATCCGCCTCCGCCTCCTTGATGATCGTGTCATAAACCTTCGACCGATGGCTCATCTCCATGACCGACATTCCTGACCCCTTGTAATCAAGCATCTCCTCCGCAGCCTCTTTTAACACCTCTTCCGGTAAAACCGCGGGTCCCGCTGAAAAATTATACACTCTGGACACTTTTCTCTCCTCCCGTCATCATTCGTTGCCGTTTACAAAAACCAAATTTCATTTTACGCCTTTCACACACTTTAGTCAATTACTTTGTTAAACAATTGCAACTTGCCCTGACTGTGCTGTTAGTAGAACATGACAACCGGCGTCCCCACTTCCGCCATGTCGAAGAGCTGCTCCATCGCCGCGCGGGGCGTATTGATGCAGCCGTGGGAACCGTTGGTCTGATAGATCGTGCCGCCGAACTTTCCCCGCCACGCCGCGTCGTGGATGCCGATGTTTCCCTTAACGGGCATCCAGAAATCCACGTGGGAAGCATAGTTGGCGCCGCGCAGAATACGGTTCTTCTGCTTCGCATACACAAAATTGACCCCAGAGGGCGTTCCCATCCTGCGGGACGTGTTTCCCGTCACGATCGGCGTATCTATCGTCAAAACGCCGTCCACGTAATAGTACATCTTCTGCTCTCCCATATCTACCTCGATATAGGTGGAGCCGATGTCCTCACTGCCCTTCTTCCACGCCTCCTGCGTGTAGACCGGCTCGTGTACCTCTCTTTTCCTCTCGTAAAAGGCTTCCGTCAGATAGGCTTTCTCCGCCTCCTGGTCTATTTTGTTGCCGTAGAGACCGCCCTCCACCGTCACCACATCTCCTCTGGTGGACAGAAACTGCCTGCTTGCGCCCACGGTATCATATTTTGCCGCAAGCGTCTCCACAAACTCCTCGATCGCGTGCTCCTTCAGCAGAAAATCACCCGACTCGTCAAATAAAAAACGACCGTTATCATCAAGTGCTATCCAATCGCAGACAACAGAAGCGTCCACAGGAACTTCTTCCTCTCCCATCCTGTACACAATGCCGCAGTCCTGAAACCGTTCCAGCTTTTCCCAGACGTCCAGTGTTTCCCGCATCTGCGCCGTCAGCTCCAGATCATGGTAGCATCCTTCGTCCATCAGGGAGACCTCGCTCTCCGAAGCCTCCACCGCGGCGAGCACGACATCTCTTGCCTGCTCGATAAAGAGAACATCCGTCCGCTCGTTCACTAGTTCATACCCCTGTGGCGTGCGGATAATCTCTAACCTCCGCTCCCCGTCCATCCGCTTATCCTGACAGAAAGGGAGCGCCGCAAAACACGCCTCAAGCGCCGCCCGGTCATAGGACACCACCGGCGCAAGCTCCACCCTCCGTCCGCCCGTCAGGCTGTCAATCCACATCCATGGATTCTGCTGCTTCTGATAAATCTCCAGCGCTTTCTTAAAATCAAACTGATAGGAAATTTCCTCCGCCGAAATCATGTAACGGCCGCCGTCCTTGTCCTCCACGGCAACACCTTCATACGTGAAATCTTTTACCAGTTCGTCATTTACCTCCTGAATGCTCCTGCCGGTACAGTAAACACCGTTAATCCAGGTTCCGTAGGTAAACGCGTTATGATAATACGCGGCAAGTCCCACATAAGCTGCCATCAGACTGACTGTAGCAATACCAAATATGACCGCCATATGCTTTAGTAATCTCTTCATATCCAAACCTTCATGATTTCGCTCTCAAATCAATGCAGATCTCCCGCGTCAAATGCCTCGCTGATGGGCGCGCCCGCAGGAACCATGGGAAACACCTTGTCATCCTCCGGTATCACACAGTTTAATAACACAGGTTTCTTTAAAGCGATGGCTTTCTCAATGGCGGGAGCCACCTCCTCTTTCTTCGTCACGAGGATTGCCTCGCAGCCAAGACCTTCCGCCACCTTGCAGAAATCCACACCATCGTCCAGAACCGTCTGGGAATACCGTTTCCCGTAAAACAGCGTCTGCCACTGCCTGACCATACCCAGCACATGGTTGTTGATGACCACCTGGATAATCGGTATGTTGTAGCGGCTTGCCGTCGCCAGTTCGTTCATGTTCATGCGAAAACACCCGTCACCCGCGATGTTGATGCAGATTTTGTCCGGCTGCCCCATCTTGGCGCCGATACATGCACCGAGCCCGTAGCCCATGGTGCCCAGGCCTCCGGAAGTGAGAAGGGTGCGCGGTTTGGAATATTTATAATACTGCGCCGCCCACATCTGATGCTGTCCCACATCCGTCGTGATGATGGCGCTGCCGCCGGTTACCCGGTCGATCTCTTCCATGATATAGGGACAGGAAAGAGCGCTCTCGTCATAGCACAGCGGATATTTCTCTTTCAGCTCCGCAATATGCGCCATCCACTCCTCATGGGACTGCCCGGAAAGCTTTGCATTTAACTTCGTGAGCACTTCCTTCAGATCTCCCACAAGGGAAACGTCAGTCTTGATGTTTTTGTTGATCTCCGCCGCATCCACGTCGATATGCAGTATCTTCGCATGCTCCGCAAACTTCTTCGGATTTCCCACGACACGGTCCGAAAAACGCGCACCGAGTGCAATCAGCAGATCGCACTCGCTGACGCCGAAATTGGAAGCCTTCGTCCCGTGCATACCGATCATTCCTGTGTATCTTTCGTCACGACCATCGATCACGCCCTTACCCATCAGCGTATCGCAGACAGGAGCGTCCACCAGCCCGGCAAAAGCTCTTACTTCCTCATAAGCCTCGGAGATCACCGCGCCGCCGCCCACATAGATAAAGGGCTTTTTCGCACTCTCCAGAAGACGCACCGCCGCCGCCAGCTCTTCCTCCGTATAACGCCCCGGCTTTTCCGCTTTCTCCGGAGTCTTTTTCTCATAGTCACAGGAATTTGCCGTCACATCCTTCGTGATATCCACAAGCACCGGACCGGGTCTGCCGCTTCTCGCAATGGCAAATGCCTTTCTGAGCGTGTCCGCCAGAATATTGACATCCTTCACTATATAATTATGCTTGGTGATGGGCATTGTGATTCCCGCGATATCCACCTCCTGAAAAGAATCCTTTCCCAGAAGGGGCAGATTTACGTTACAGGTAATCGCCACCACAGGCACCGAATCCATATAAGCCGTCGCGATTCCCGTCACCAGATTGGTCGCGCCCGGGCCGCTGGTTGCCAGACAGACGCCCACCCTGCCGGTGGCTCTGGCGTAGCCGTCCGCCGCGTGTGCCGCCCCCTGCTCATGGGACGTCAAAATATGATTGATCTCCTCATTGTGCTGATACAGCGCGTCGTACACATTTAAAATCGTGCCGCCGGGATAGCCGAACACAGTGTCCACTCCCTGCTCTTTCAGACATTCCACTACAATCTGCGCACCTGTCAATACCATGTTTTCTCCTCCTGCCTGTTTTTATAAAATCACGACTGTTATTTTTGTTTAAATTGGTGCGGAAAATGCTGGTTTTGGGCATTCTCCTGTGTGAAGCTTGAAAACACTTAGCGAGGTTCTTTCGAGCTCAGTGCTTTCCTTCACACGTTTCCAGAATCGCGCCCCTGTTGCCGCTTGTCACCATCTCCCGGTATCTCGCGAGATAACCGCTTGTCACCTTGGGCTCTCTTGGCTGCCATTTCTCCCTTCTCGCTGCCATCTCCTCGTCGGACACCTTCACATCCAGCTTCATGTTAGGAATATCAATGCTGATGATATCGCCCTCTTCCACCAGCGCAATGGGACCGCCCACTGCCGCTTCAGGAGATACATGACCAATGGACGCGCCTCTGGATGCGCCGGAAAAACGACCGTCCGTAATCAGCGCAACGCTGGAACCGAGCCCCATGCCCGCAATCGCTGAGGTGGGATTTAACATCTCACGCATACCGGGACCCCCTTTCGGTCCCTCATAACGGATCACAACCACATCACCCGCCACGATCTTACCGCCCTTGATCGCCGCAATCGCGTCCTCCTCGCACTCAAAGACACGCGCGGGACCTTCGTGCACCATCATCTCCTCCACCACGGCGGAGCGCTTCACCACACTGCCGTCGGGCGCCAGGTTTCCCTTTAAGACAGCGAGACCGCCCGTCCTGCTGTAAGGGTTTTCCACCGTTCTAATAACATCTGTATTTTTATTAACCGCGTCCTTTATATTCTCGCCGATCGTACTTCCCGTCACTGTCATGCAGTCCGTGTGGAGCAGCCCGATATCCGCAAGCTCCTTCATCACCGCGTAAACACCGCCCGCCTCGTTCAGATCTTCCATATAAGTGGGACCTGCCGGAGCCAGATGACAGACATTGGGTGTCTTCTCACTGATCTCATTGGCAAAAGCGATGTCAAAGTCAAAACCAACCTCATGGGCGATCGCCGGCAGATGCAGCATGGAGTTAGTGGAACAGCCAAGCGCCATATCCACCGTAAGGGCATTCAGGATCGCGTCCTTCGTCATGATATCCCTCGGTCTGATATCCTTTTCCAAAAGCTTCATCACAGTCATGCCCGCGTGTTTTGCCAGCTTGATGCGCTCGGAATAGACCGCCGGGATCGTGCCGTTGCCGCGCAGTCCCATACCCAGCGCCTCGGTCAGGCAGTTCATGGAATTTGCCGTGTACATACCCGAACAGGAACCACAGGTCGGACAGGTCTTCTCCTCAAATTCCAGAAGCTCCTCATCCGTAATCGTCCCCGCCGCATGGGAGCCGACCGCCTCAAACATAGAGGAAAGGCTTCTCTTCTGTCCTTTCACGTGTCCCGCCAGCATGGGTCCGCCGGACACAAAGACCGTGGGCACATTGATGCGCGCCGCCGCCATCAGAAGCCCGGGAACATTCTTGTCACAGTTTGGCACCATCACTAGCGCGTCAAACTGATGTGCCAGCGCCATACATTCCGTGGAATCCGCAATCAGATCGCGGGTTACAAGCGAATACTTCATGCCGATATGTCCCATGGCAATCCCATCGCAGACCGCGATCGCCGGGAACACCACGGGCACGCCGCCCGCCTCCGCCACGCCAAGCCTCACCGCGTCTACAATTTTATCCAGATTCATATGCCCGGGCACGATCTCATTGTAGGAGCTGACGATACCGACCATAGGCTTCTTCATCTCCTCCTGTGTGAACCCGAGTGCATTAAACAAACTTCTGTGGGGCGCCTGCTGGGTACCCGCTTTCACATTGTCACTTCTCATTATTTTTCTCCTCCTTTATCTCTCAAACAGGATAACCTGCCAGTTTTCATAAACCTGTGTCATATTTTCTTCTATATAAGACTGTTTGGACTCCACTTCCTCCTGCGTCAGATAAAACTTCCACTCTTCCGGAGCCCCCCTGTAACCATAAGGCAGTCCCAGAAGCGCCTTATCCAGAAGAACGATATCCGCCTCCTCTATATTTCTCGTGACCCGGTCCTCTCCCAGCCCATAAAGATACAGGAGCAGATACTCCTGATCGCAGTCCGTCACCGCAACAATATCCGTGCCCTCTATCTCAATCTGCTCATAAGCGTCCGCTATCTGCTCATCCCGGATGCTGTATGCCGCCATATCCGCCAACACAAAAGCCCACGACACGCCTGCCGCCAGATAGACAAACCACCTGCATCCCTTCTCTATTCCACCCTTACACCGGCTCTCCGGCAGCTTCTCCAAAAGTGACAATGTCTGCTGTGTCAGCCATCCAACCAGAAGCGCCGCCCACACGCCGAGAAAAGAAAACACTCTCTGGTAAGGAAGCTTACACTGGATCACGATCGCTGCGGCAAGCAAAACCGCTGTCAGTACGAAATACCACTCCAAGAAAACCTTCTTTGGTCTTTTTATCAGACAGGCTGCCGCCGCCAGAAGCCCGATTAAGAGCAGGGCGCACATCCCGTTTCCGAAAAATCCGGACCAGGGTGAAAGCTGCGATCCGAACAGCGTTTTCAGCCAGTGTCCCGCCTGTGCCCAAAATACCTGCCTCGTCATGCTCTGGATATAGGGAGTTGCTAGCATGTAATCAATGCCTTCCCGCAGCGCCCGAAACGGCGCATGGAGAATGATGTCAATATGTCCCGCCATATAAAACGGACCATCCGGCGTCTTGGAAAGCAGATTGGAACCGACCGCCAGCCACAGGATGCCATAAAGCCCCGCAACACACACCGCACTGACCAGCGACACGGCAATCAGCCGTAAAAGCCGCCTGTAATCCCTGTCTAAAAACAGAAGAAAGCCCCCGACCAGGCAGACCGGCATCACCACATACAGGCTGCTCGGAATCGCCCACAGGGCAATCACAAGCGACGCGCCGAACATAATATAATTACATTTGTTATTTTTCTTCTCCGCCACAATCGCATAAAGCGTCGCCAGCGAAGTCAGATAACAGAACGTCACAAGGGCGTAGCCCCTGCCCTGCACCGCAAGCTGGTTGACCATATACATGCCGGCAAAAAGAAACGCGGGAATGAGCGCGAGCCCCTCCTCAAGGTATTTCTTCGATATACGGTACAACAAAACCAGACTGCCCAGACTACATAAACAGGATACACCACGCAGGGCGACAGGCGCGCAGCCAAATATCCCCAGACAGGCAGACAGCGTCGAATATCCCACATGATTGTTGGGAAGCGGCCAGTGAATCGCCGCATACACCGGACCCCTGCTGATAAAATAGTAATAAGTATACAGCTCGTCGTACCATGGCGTCAGGAGAAACATCCTCCTTGCGTAATAGACCGCCATCACAAGCATAAGCAGAATAAAAACTTTGTCTTCTGCGGTTATTTTCGGTTTCTTTCCCGCTATAAAATAAGTGGTCACACCCTTTTCCCGGTGCTTTAAAAAATAACTCACGTACTTATTTAATCCTCTCCACAATCAAGTCGCCCATTTTTTTGCAGCCCACCTGCTCACAGCCCTCGGACATGATGTCGCCGGTGCGGTAGCCGTCCTTCAATACCTGTTTTACGGCATTGTCAATCGCGTCCGCCTCCTTGTCCAGATCAAAACTGTAGCGCAGCATCATGGACGCCGAGAGGATAGTTGCAATGGGATTTGCCAGATCTTTGCCCGCAATGTCGGGCGCGGAACCGTGGCTGGGCTCATACAGACCGAACTTCGTATCGTTCAGCGAGGCGGATGCCAACATACCGATGGAACCGGTCACCATACTCGCCTCATCGGATAAAATATCGCCAAACATATTCTCGGTCAGAATCACGTCAAACTGTGCCGGGTCTTTTACAAGCTGCATCGCGCAGTTGTCCACCAACATATGTTCCAGCGTCACGTCAGGATAGTCCTTCGCCACCTCTTCCACGACGGCTCTCCACAGTCTGGAAGAATCCAGCACATTCGCCTTATCCACGCTGGTCACTTTCTTTTTCCGCTTTCTCGCAATGTCAAAGCCCTTTATGGCAATCCTGCGGATCTCATTCTCATCATAAGTCAGCGTATCCACAGCTTTCCTTACACCGTTCTCCTCCGTGGTTCTTCTCTCGCCGAAGTACAGACCGCCAGTCAGCTCCCGCATAATCAGCATGTCGAAGCCTTTTTCCGAAATTTCCGTTTTCAGGGGGCAGGCGCCCGCCAGCTCTTCGTATAAAACCGCAGGGCGAAGATTGGCGAAAAGATTTAACGCCTTGCGGATCGCTAAAAGCCCCGCCTCGGGCCGCAAATTGGGAGCGAGCTTATACCATGGGGAAGTGGTCGTGTCGCCGCCAATCGAACCCATCAGCACCGCGTCCGCACTCCGCGCGGTCTCCACCGCCTCGTCCGTCAGGGGCACCCCATGTACGTCGATGGACGCGCCGCCCATCAGAATATCCGTATACTGCATGTCATGCCCGTATTTTTCCGCCACCGCGTTAAGCGCTTTCTTTGCCTCCGTTACAATTTCCGGACCGATCCCGTCTCCCGGGATACAGGTTATCTTTAACTCCATAGGTTCCTCCGTTCTGCCGCAAAGCTGTTTTATCGCAAAATAATACTTATTTATCATAGACTATTCCCGCATAAATTTCAACAATCGAGTAAGAAAGATTTATCTTTCCCTACTCACCGCGCGGGTCTGCGCATAAAAAGCCGGATCATTTCTGACCCGGCTTTCTTTCTCCATTACTGTAAAATAATGAACTCTTTTTCTCTTACTCCGCGTGGAAGCTTCCTTCCTCAAGTACATTTCCGCTGCCGTCCTGGTACTTTACAATGATTGTAACAGTGCCCTTATCAGCGCCTATAGCCTCGTCCATCTGTTCCGCCATCATCGCAAAAACAGATGCCGTCGCCTCCAGTCCGGTTTTCAGATTGGACTTAACCTCGTCGGTAATCAAGGAATCGTCCTCAAAAGTGTAAATGTAAGTAAAATCATTTCCTTTGACATCTACAGCTATGGATATCCCATCCTGTGCAGACGCAGCCATCTCCTCCTCAAACTGCTTTTTCTGATCAGGCGTCGAGTTCATGTACTCTTCCAGTGTCATACCGGAAGCGGCATCAGCCGCAGGAGCTTCCTCTTCAGCGGACGCTTCTTCAGCTGCGGGAGTTTCCTCTTCCGCAGAAGCCTCTTCCTCCGCCGCAGGAGCCTCTTCTTCTGCCGCAGGAGCCTCTTCTTCCGTCGCTGCATCCGCACCATTAGATGCTTCATCGGAACCGCCGCATGCGGTCACGGAAAGGCTCATCGCCATAAGTGTCGCACAAACCAGTGCTTTTACTGTTCTTCTCTTCATAACAATCTCCTCCCTAAAACAAAAATATTTTCATGCTTTCACACAAGCTGTAAGTTTACAGCATTTATATGTTGATGTCAATAACAATATTAAAAATTTAAGAAAAAATAAAAAAAAGGACCATGACATTGCGCCACAGTCCCCAAAAATCTACCACCGTTCTTATTCTGTCTCCGCCTTCTCGATCTGCGCGACCGCCGACTTCTGCATGGGGATACGGCAGTTCTTGTTGCTGCCGAATTCAACGATCACCGTATCGTCGGTAATGTCAATCACAATGCCGTAGAATCCGCTGCTAGTCAGCACGCAGTCACCGACTGACATATCCGCCAGCATCGCCGCCATCCTTTTCTGTTCCTTCTTCTGCGGACGAATCATAACAAAATACATAAACGCCACAATAATGACGATATAGATAACCATAATCATGCCGCCGCCAGTAGCAGCCCCCGCTGCTTCAGCCGATAATAATAATCTCATACTATTTCCTCCGTTGCCTCATTCAATAAAAATACTATTGCTTATCATACACAACTTAGCGGTGAAAAACAAGCCCTTTCCTGAAAATTTCGCAAACCCTTAGTAACTGTTCAGCCGTCGGTTTCCCTGTTACGCCTCTTAAGCATTACCGTTTTCCGCCCCCGCCTTCTGCATTCCGTGCAGCTTATTCCTCTTATACTCTGCAAACCGTCCCTCATCCAGCGCATCCCTAATTTCCGTCATCATGGTATTATAGAAATAAAGATTATGAAGCACGCAGAGCCGCATCCCCAGCATCTCCTTCGCCTTTAAGAGATGCCGGATATATGCCCTGGAGTAACGCCTGCACGCCGGACATGGGCACCCCTCATCAATGGGTCTTTCATCCAGCTCGTATTTCGCGTTAAAGAGGTTGATCTTTCCGCGGTTCGTATACAGATGGCCATGCCGGCCGTTTCTCGTAGGATACACACAGTCAAAGAAATCCACGCCACGTTCCACCGCCTCCAGAATATTTGCCGGCGTCCCGACCCCCATCAGATAGGTAGGTTTATCAGCAGGCAGCCAGGGAACCGTCTCCTCGATCACATGGTACATCTGCTCATGGCTCTCGCCCACCGCAAGACCGCCTAGCGCATAACCGTCACAGCCAAGCTCTGCGATCTGTTTTGCATGTTCTATGCGGATATCATCAAAGACCGCGCCCTGATTGATCGCAAATAACAGTTGTTTTTTATTGATCGTGTCATCCAGACTGTTCAGACGCTCCATTTCCCGCTTACAGCGGGCAAGCCATCTTGTCGTGCGCGCCACGGAATCCTCCACATATTTTCTCTCCGCCGTGCTTGCCGGGCACTCGTCAAAAGCCATCGCTATCGTGGAGGCAAGGTTGCTCTGTATCCGCATACTCTCCTCCGGTCCCATAAAAATCTTACGGCCGTCTATATGGGAGTGAAAATATACCCCCTCCTCCTTAATCCGCCTGAGCCCCGCCAGGGAAAATACCTGAAAACCGCCGGAATCCGTGAGAATCGGCTTATTCCATGACATAAATTTATGCAGACCGCCAAGTTCCCTGATTACCCTGTCCCCCGGTCTCACATGCAAATGATAAGTATTGGACAGTTCCACCTGCGTGCCGATCTGTTCCAGATCCTCCGTTGATACCGCGCCCTTGATAGCAGCCACTGTCCCTACATTCATAAAGACAGGGGTCTGAATCACGCCGTGTACTGTCGTAAACTCAGCCCGTTTCGCCCTGCCTTCCCGTTTCAAAATCCGATACATACTAACCCCCATGATTCCGCATCGCGGAATCTCAAATCACAAATATTTATCCCAAAACTCTTCCAGACACAATTCTTCATCCTTCATAATCGCAGCCGCCTCCCTGCCAACATAGCGGAAATGCCACGGCTCATACTCGATACCAGTAATATACTCTTTGCCGGAAGGATACCGCAGGATAAACCCGTACTCATGGCTGTGCGCCTCAAGCCACTTGCCCTCCTCCGTATCCGCGAACCCCTGCAGCAGCGGTATAAAGGAATCAGAGGTGATGTCAAGCGCCAGCCCCACCTCATGCTCGCTGCATCCGGGAACTGTAATCACTCTGGAAGTCGCCTTATAAGCTTCCATATACGACAGGCCCTGTTTCATATAAGATTTGATTCTGTCATTGAAATTATCTTCCTGATGATCAGACGTCCTGTACGGCGATCTGACCACGAGATTTAAACCGTCCTTCTTAGCCGCCTGCATCATAAGGAGCAGATCCTCGATCACACGCTCATCACAGCGCATGCCGGATGTAAACGTTCCCAGCTTGAAATCGTAATCATCGGGAATGGGGTGCTGCTTATTGATAAGGACAAGCCGCCAGTCAGAGCTGTCAAAGCCCAACTTCACATCCGTACCTGTACCTGCCTCCGGCTGCTGCTCCCCATAACCGTCGTCCGTTCCTGTTCTGTAGTCGTGCTCATGCTGCTCCAACAGATCGTCCAAAGTGAATGTCTCGGCTCCCTCGTCATGCTCTGAAGCAATCACGTTGCCCTCTTCCAGAATCTCCTTCACCACCGGATTCACGGGCTCTACCACCGCCAACGATACATCCGAGGTTTCCACAATCGCGCTGTAAGTTTCCTGTGCGCCGGTAAAACCGGTACGCTCCGCAAACACGGCAAAAGAAAAGCTGCAGCTGCTCATAAAATAGACGGCTACAAAGAGCATACTGGCGTAACGTTTTCCGTTCATCAGAAAATGCATCCCTATATAATAGAAAAAAAGCGCTACCGACATCCCCGCCAGAGAAGGATATTTTAACAGTCTGTTTTTTTTCGCCACATCAGTAAAGTATGTTATTATTTTTTGTCGAAATGTGTTTTCCATTCAGTCCTCAAATCTAGTTCGCCTATAATTCTGTCATATATCATAACATATAAAATTTATTTGTACACCCCTTTTTTATGTAAATCTGTCATATTTCTCCCTTTTTTTTAATTCGTTACCTCTTTGATTTGATTTTTTCTTTCACCGCTCTTCTGCGCCCTCTCCACGCTCCGCTCTTCTCTTCCTCTTTTCCTTTCACCGCTCTTGCTTTTTGAACAGAATATGGTATGCTGAATACGGATAAAAACGCGTTTTTCCACATACATAATATGTGTTATCCGTTTTTTCGGGCAAAAGAGGAAGATCGGATCACCTAACATTGTATTTAATTGTACATTTGATATTTCATGTGCAATTTAATTATGCAGGATATCCTGCATGTTGTTTCCAGAAAACTTCACGCAATTTAAGAAAGGATCAGACAATGGCAGGCTCAACACTGGGAATTATCTATCGAATCACTACATGGGGCGAGTCACATGGCGCCGGGCTGGGCGTTGTGGTGGACGGCTGTCCCGCCGGATTACCACTTACAGAAAACGATATTCAGTTATATCTCGACAGGCGAAAGCCCGGACAGAGCAGGATTACCACCCCCCGCAAAGAAGCGGACGCCGTAGAGATTCTCTCCGGCGTTTTTGAGGGAAAGACCACAGGAACTCCTATTTCCCTGCTGATCAGAAACACCTCCCATCGCTCGGGAGACTATTCGGAAATCGCCGAATGTTACCGCCCCGGTCACGCGGACTATACCTTTGACCGGAAATACGGCTTCCGCGACTATCGAGGCGGCGGACGTTCCTCCGGGCGGGAAACCATCGGTCGAGTGGCCGCGGGCGCGATCGCCGCAAAGGCGCTGCGGGAGTTCGGTATAGAACTGTTCGCCTACACAAAATCCATCGGTCCCATCACGGTCAGCCCGGAACGCTTTGACCGGGCGGCGGTCTCCGAGACACCCACCTGTATGCCCGACGCGGATGCCTCTACCCTGGCGGAAAAATATCTGGCGGACTGCATGAGCAATTACGATTCCGCAGGGGGGGTGATCGAATGCTTAATAGACGGTGTCCCGGCAGGTCTGGGCGATCCCGTATTTGAGAAGCTGGACGCCAATCTGGCAAAGGCAGTCATGTCCATAGGCGCAGTCAAGGCAGTGGAAATCGGCGACGGCATCGAAGCTGCCACCCGAGGCGGCTCTTCCAACAACGATCCTTTCCGCCTGAAAAACGGGAAGGTCGTGAAAACCTCCAACCACGCAGGCGGCATTCTTGGGGGAATCAGCGACGGCTCGCAGATCGTGCTGCGCGCCCATATAAAGCCTACGCCCTCCATCTTTTCCCCTCAGGATACCGTAAACAGGCAGAATGAGGAGATACAGATCTCCATCCGGGGCAGGCATGACCCTGTGATCGTCCCCCGGGCGGTCGTTGTGGTGGAATCCATGGCGGCCATCACTCTTTTAGACGCGCTTCTGGTGAATGCCGGAGCGAAAATGGATCATCTGAAAGCCATCTACAAAAATTAAATCAAAACGAAAAACGGGCTATATATTAAAATACAGTTTAATATATAACCCGTTTTGTATTCTGGCTCTCCTACAGCAGATAAAATCACCTGACTTAAGTAAACCACTCCGTTTTCATATTCTCTGTCGCAATATCAGATAGTAACATTTGCTATTTCCGTGGTATCACTCGTTATTATCCCGAATCACAACTTCACCAGAACATTCCATAACAGGAGATTCTTTTATAATTTCCCCCACGCTGTCCACTGTGATAGTCCCGGACTTCGGATTTTTGATGGAAATCACATGCCCCTTCACATCCGCCTCCACATCCGAATACTCGAAGGACAGATCCGTATCTTCCATCGTACAGTTGACCAGTCTCAAATTCTTGCAGTAGCATAACGGCTGTGTTCCGATAATCTTACAGTCGATCAGGGTCAGCCCGTCGGAAAACCATGCAAGATACTCTCCCTTCACCACGGAATTTCGGACCGTCACATTCTCACTGTGCCAGAACGCGTCCTTGGTGTCAAGAACACAATCCGTGATTTCCAGATTCTTCATATACTGAAAGGAATACTTTCCCTTCATTTTCACCCGCTCCAGCTTCACGTTCCTGCTGTCAAAAAACAGATACTCTGACTCAATCTCCGAATCCTTCAATGTAATTTCTTCTGATTTCCATCCAAACTCCTGCGACACAATATGGCAGTCCTCCAGACAAATCCGCTCACATTCCCTGACCGCCTTGATACCGCCCAGCGTGGAATTTTTTATCACGCCGTCCGACGCATACCAGATTGCCGCCCTCGTCAGTTCATCCATGGTCGAATGTTCCATGGTAAACTTTTTCACATGCCACAGGGGATACCGCAGGGAAAAGGTACAGTCTGCCAGATTCACATCCCGGGATTCCTTCAGAACCGACTCTCCATCCGCCGGACCGGCAAATATACAATTCTTCACGTCTGCTTCCCGCAGATTATATAACGCACGTTCTTCATCGAACTGCTGATTTTCTATTACTGTTCTCATACGGAACCTCCTCCAATCCTTTATGGTTTCCAACGTTTCGCTTATTTAACTGTCTGCGCACTACTCATTGCCTTCGCGCAGATAACTTGATATGGCGTAGAGTGTCTGCCCGTTATACTCTACCCGCGACCAGCCATAATCTTCATTGATTCCTGTCCTGGTGGCATACTCTCCGTTGTGCAGTACCGCCACCACCACGGCATCCGGATTAGTCACACTCGGCAGTGCGCGCAGATTGACCTCAATCTTCGCCGTCACCTGCTCATTTCTCTCAGTAAACTTCGTCCTAAGCCCGTCGCCGCTGCCCGCGCCCTCCTGCGCCTCCTGTTTCGGCGCCTGATAGCCAAGATCCGTGGTCAGGTAACTGCTCACGGCGTAGACCGTCTGATCATTATAGATAAGCCTTGACCAGCCGCTGCTGCTTACGCCCGTCCTCTTCACCGTCTCCCCGTTTTTCAGTGTGTACACCACCGTGCTGTCGTCCCCCTGACTGGGGATATTGCGCAGGTTGGTGGAGTCCTTTGCCGTCACATCTTCCTCTACCGCCGTAAACGGCATGAGCGCCTCCACATCCGCGGTTGCCTCCTCCGGTGCTTCCTCACTCTGGGCACCCGCCGTACCCTCATACCCGAAATAGGCGATATTGACATCCACCGGCTGGCTGATACCCGCGACCGTGCCCCTGTTGGTATACTGCCACATGGCATGAACGCCGCCGTAAGAAGACTTTTCCGTCTGGGGATAGGGTACAGAGGGATACTGTGAAACCCAAATACGGTATTTTTGCTCAATCCGGGACGTCTCCCATGCCGCATCCCCTGTCATCTCATGCATGGAAGAATAGAACATGGGCGTATAGCCTCTCTCATAAATTCTATTCAAAAAAGCGATGGCTATGTCTGTCCTTTCGGATGCAGAGAGCCCGTACTGCGCGCTGCTTTCCCGATCAAACCCCTCACAGTCGAAAGCCACGGGATAGGTGATCTGATACTGCGCTATGTAATCCGCCGTCCAGTCCGCCTCCTCTTTCGCCTCCTCCTCATTAACTGCCGTGGAAAAGAAATATGCGCCCAGCTTAATCCCGTTTTTCTGCGCTTCCTGCATATTATAACGGGCGTTACTATCTGCAATGATCTCCCGGCTCTCATTCATGCGATAGCCTACCCGCACCATGGCAAAGTCAACGCCTGACGCTGCCACCTGCGCCCAGTCTATCGTTCCCTGATATCTCGCCACGTCGATCCCGAAAGTGATCTCGTCTGTCTCAGCAGCCGCCCCTGAAGAAAGGAGGGCACTGACATCAACCTCCGTTCCTTGTTCAGTACTCATAGTCTCCGTTTCAGGGTCATTCTCCTCCTGTGAGGCTTCCTCATCCGCTCCGCCCGGCGCAGGCTCTTCCGCATGTTTTTCGTCTGTCTCCGTCCCCTGTCCGTCTTTCGGTCCAGGCTGCGCCTCGTCTTCACCCTGCGTCTCTGTCATATCCGAGTTCGCCGGAACCGCCTTCTGCGTATTTTTGTTTCCTCTAAACAGAAAGACAGCCGCCACCACAACGATCACTGCCACAAGCCCTATGACAGAGGGAAATAATACTCTGTGCACAAACCGAAGCGTATGCTCGTCAAGCTCCTCGTCAAACAGCTCCTCCTCGTCGTCCTGATCCTCTTCCGCCTCCGGCAGATCATCTTTCCCATCATCCAAATCCAAAAACTCCAGATCATCGTCTTCACGTGATTTCACCGTACATCACCCCTGTATTTTCCTGTCTGTCCTCTTATCTTCCAGTCAGCGCGCCGCCATAAGTATCCATATTATTCTACCACATGGTAAATAAATAACGTCAAATATTTTATCAGAAGCTCTCCAGCAGTTCCAGGTAGAACTCGTAATAATCCTTTCTGTTCTCCTTCATAAACTGGATCGCGGACTTCGGATGCTGATTTAACAGTCCCGTCAGCAGGTAGGGCACGTCATACCCCCATGTCAGCCCGGATTCTTTAAGCGGGTTGATCTCCCTCTCGATAAAGCGAAGAATCGGATTCACATTGTACTTGGGGTTCTTCAAAAAGCCCAAAAGCAATTCGCTCGGGCAGTTTCCGCAGCCTCTTCCCATGCCGTTCACCGTGGCATCCAGATAGCTCACGCCCATGATAACCACTTCCGCAGTATTTGCAAACGCGAGCTGCTGGTTGTTATGCGCGTGGATGCCGACTTTTTTCCCGTACTTTGCTGCCACCTCCATATACTTGTCAGCAAGACGCCTTGCCTGCTCCGGGTACAGGGAACCGTAGCTGTCCACAATGTAGATCGTTCCCACACTGCTCTGCCCCAGCAGATCAAGCGCCGCGTCAAGATCCGTCTCGTTGGCCTTGGAGATCGCCATGATATTGACGGTGGTCTCATACCCCTTCTTTGTGCAGTCCTCAATCATTTCAATAGCAGCCGGTATGGTATTGATATAAGTCGCCACACGCACCAGATCGATCGGGCTGTCCTTCTTGTTCAGGATATCCTTTCGGAAGTCGCACCGTCCCACATCCGCCATGATACCGATCTTCATATCTGTCTTGTTATCGCCCACAATGGCACGGATGTCCCTGTCATCGCAGAATTTCCACTTGCCGAACTTGTTCACGTCGAACATCTCTTTGGAAGCCTTATAACCGAACTCCATATAATCCACGCCCGCCTTGATGTTCGCACGATACAGCCCTTTTACAAACTCATCCGTGAAATAGAAATCGTTTACCAGCCCGCCGTCCCGCAGCGTGCAGTCCACCACCTTGATATCCGGCGCGTAGGACATTAATGTTCTTCCCTTTGCTCTCTTTTCCATAGTCGCCACCTCTTTCTCCTGTCATTTCCATTTCATATGTTATTTCGGCTCCACAGCCTACGTCAGAATCTTCTTAAAGCTCTTTTTCCCTTTCTTCACAATAAACTCTTCCGCCGCAATTTCTTCCTTCGTGTAGCAGGTCTTTAAATCCGTCACTTTCTCGCCCTTCACGGTCACGCCGCCCTGTTCCACTGCCCTGCGCGCCTCGGAGCGGGACGCCGCCAGACCTGCCGCAACCAGAATGCCCTGAATGTCTATCTTACCTTCCCGATAATCCGCCTCCGCCAAAGTCACCGTCGGCATATTCTTGGAGCTTCCGCCCCCGGCAAAAAGCGCCTTCGACGCCTCTTTCGCCTTTTCGGCTTCCTCCTCACCGTGCACCAGATTGGTCAGCTCGTAAGCAAGAATCTCCTTCGCCTCGTTCAGCTGGCTGCCCTCCCAGCCGTCCATCTCCTCGATCTGCGAAAGGGGCAGGAAGGTGAGCATCCGAAGGCACTTGAGCACGTCCGCGTCGTCCACGTTTCGCCAGTACTGGTAAAATTCAAAGGGAGTGGTCTTCTCGGGGTCAAGCCATACCGCGCCCTTCTGCGTCTTGCCCATCTTTTTCCCCTCAGAGTTCATCAGCAGGGTAATCGTCATGGCGTAAGCGTCCTCCCCGAGCTTTCTGCGGATCAGGTCCGTACCGCCCAACATGTTGCTCCACTGGTCGTCCCCGCCGAACTGCATGTTGCAGCCGTATCTCTTATAAAGCTCCAGAAAATCATAGCTCTGCATAATCATGTAGTTAAATTCAAGGAAACTCAGTCCCTTCTCCATTCTCTGCTTATAGCACTCCGCACGGAGCATGTTGTTCACGGAAAAGCACGCCCCCACATCCCTGATAAACTCCACATAATTTAAGTCGAGCAGCCAGTCCGCATTGTTCACCATCAGCGCCTTGCCCTCGGAAAAATCGATAAAACGGCTCATCTGCTTCTTAAAGCACTCACAGTTGTGCTCGATCGTCTCCTTCGTCATCATGGAGCGCATATCCGTCCGCCCGGAAGGATCACCGATCATTGCCGTTCCGCCGCCGATCAGGGCGATCGGCTTGTTGCCTGCCTCCTGTAATCTCTTCATCAGGCATAACGCCATGAAATGCCCCACATGCAGGCTGTCCGCCGTGGGGTCAAAACCGATATAAAAGACCGCCTTTCCGTTGTTGATCAGGTCGCGGATCTCCTCCGCGTCCGTGAGCTGCGCGAGAAGACCCCTCGCCTGTAATTCTTCGTAGATTCCCATGTTGATTGTCTCCTTTCTTCATCGTACACGCGAATAAGCAGGCTCGAAATGCTTCACAAAACTTCTGACTCTGCTTATTCGCGCAAAAAGAACCCCCGTCCTGATTATCAGGACGAGGGTTAAACTCGTGTTACCACCTAATTTCGCAGACGGCTCGCACCGGCTGCCTCACTGAGTACAGCCAATAGCGTCCACTATCTTCCTTTGACGATACTCTCCTGCTGTAACGTGCATTCCTCCGTCGCAGCCTACTAAGCGCACATACCGCCATTCTGCCGCGAAGCTCCGAGATGTATTCATGGAGAAGTTCCCGCGCGCCTCTCATCCGCCGGCTGCTTTCTGTCCGTTTCCCAATCCACTACTTGTTCTCTTCAACGCCTGTCATATATCGTGTGTAGAACTTCACTGTTTTATAATGTATACGATATGTTTCTGTTTGTCAACCACTTTTTACTGTAGGTCACACAGCCTTATTTTTCGAGAAAGGCAACGACACCGGAACGCATCAGCTTAAGGAGAACATGGTCTGTTCTCACTTCCACCACTTCCACATCCGTCCATGTACCGTCCGTAAACTGTACCGCCGTGACAGTATCGCCTGCCTCAATGCCGGGCATATAGAAATTGACAACCGCCTCATGCGCCGGGAACCGCACATCCACCACATTTAACAGTCTGCCCTCACGTGCCGCGCGGACAGAGTCCACATAGACAGAAGATACCTTGGAGACCGTGGCGGACGCGTTCGTGACCTCCCCGTCGATAATCAGCTGACCGCCCTGCGCCACAGGCACTGCGTTTTCAATCCCCCCTGTGGTCACAACCGCATTGTTATAATACTCTGCTGCGGATTTACCTGCTGACTGCGCTTCCTGCATCTGCGCCGCATTCTCAAATCCCTGTTCCGCCGCTTCCTTTTCCAGGCGCACCGCTTCCCTGTGTGCCTCTTCTAACGCCTTTCTCTCTGCCGCTTCCTCTTCCGTCTCCTCTTCCTCATCGGACTCGTCGTCGGAACCGCCCTCCGTCACTCTCGTCCAGGAAGTTGTGTCATTCCATACCCAACAGCTATCATTCTCGCTCCAGACCAAATTACCGTACTCCATCCTGTTGTCGCCACGCAGGATAAATATCTGTACATTGCTGTTACCTTTTGCCGAATCAATGGTATCATACCCCGGCCATCCTCCCCAGAAATCGAAAGACACCTCGTCACCCTCTATGTTTAAAGAGCCGCCCTCCAAATGATATTTCTTAGAATCCCTCCACATGTCATCATATGTGCCATCGTCCTTAAAATGTAACATGCCGTCGCTTACGTGACCGTTCCATTCCATCCCGGCGAAATGTCTGGAATACCAATCTCCGGCAAGAAATGATGCCGACACCTCAGCCGCTTTCGCCGTCATGGGTACAAACGCACCTACACACAGAGCCGCCGCCATGGCAAATAATGCGGCTTTTTTCAACAATTTCCTACACATATCCTCGTTTCCTCCTTCATTATGTCTCCTGTCCTATCGGTTTCAAAAGGCATGTCCCTTTTGGAACTGCTTTCCATACCATTATACCCCCCCCCGGTATAAAAATAGCAAGCGCTAATTTACATTTTTTCAAAAACTTGAAAAATGTACCTGTCCTACATTGATCAAGTCATCATTTCATTTCGAACTTTCGGTCATATGACCGCATTTTCGTAATATATGTATTTACTTATCACCCGCTGTATATTATACGAATACCGCAAACACGGTCATTTGCCCCAAAATTTGTACCGAACGGAACGGTAACGAAAAAAATACCACAAACCGCCAGTTTCTGGCAAGTTTGTGGTATTCTTCTCTCCAAATACATTAATGCAGTCCCAGATCGTCCCCGCCGATCGTGCCGATTCCAGTCTTGTCAAGAACCGCCGCCAATCCGTCCGTATCCGCCACACGGAAGATCATGCACGCCTGCCCGTCCTTCTGCCCGAACACGGAATACATATACTCCACATCCATCCCGGCATCGGAAATCACGCCGAGCACTTTGCTTAAGCCGCCGGGCGTATCGGGTACCGCCACACCCACAACCGGTGTCATGGTCAGGATAAAGCCGTGCTCTAAAAGAATGGAGGAAGCCTTGGACGCGTCGTCCACGATCAGACGCAGGACGCCGTAGTCCGCCGTCTCTGCGATATTAAGCGCCCGCATGTTCACCTGATTCTCCGATAAAATGTGGGTAATATCCGCAAGCTGTCCCGCTTTATTTTCCAGAAATACAGAAATCTGAGGTATTGTCATAATAACCCTGCTCCTTTCTCATTCTACTGTATCGGGATTCCAGATTTCCCGGGCTGCCTGTTATGCCGCCCCAAAACCCTCTTTCCCCATTTGTTGTCTTAGATTTTCCGCTTGTCGATCACGCGCACAGCCTTGCCCTCGCTCCTCGTAATGGACTTGGGCGCCACCAGACGAACCTTCGCGTAGATACCAAGCATTGCCTTGAGAGCCGATACCAGCCCCTTCTCCATCTCCGTGATCTTACCGAGATTATCGGAGAAGTTCTCAGGCGTCATCTCCACCATGACCTCAATCGTGTCGGAATTGTTGACACGGTCCACGATAATCTGATAGTTTGCGGGATAACCCTGCTCCAGAAGTACCGTCTCGATCTGGGACGGGAAGACATTGACGCCCTTCACGATCAGCATGTCGTCGCTTCTGCCCATGGGCTTGCTCATCTTCACATGGGTACGTCCGCAGGAGCATTTCTCTCTGGAAAGGATACAGATGTCCCTCGTGCGATAACGCAGAAGCGGGAATGCCTCCTTGGTAATTGCCGTGAATACCAGCTCACCCTTGCTGCCCTCGGGAAGCACCTCCCCCGTATCGGGATCAATAATCTCCGCAATAAAATGGTCTTCATTGATGTGCATGCCTGTCTGTTCGCTGCACTCAAATGCCACACCCGGACCGCTTGTTTCCGTCAGCCCGTAAATATCATATGCCTTGATACCAAGCTTATCCTGAATATCCTGCCGCATCTCCTCGCTCCATGCCTCCGCGCCGAAGATACCCGCTTTCAGTTTAATCTTATCCCGCAGCCCGCGCTCATGTATACTCTCCGCCAGAAATGCCGCATAGGAAGGCGTGCAGCAGAGAATGGTCGCTTCCAGATCCACCATAAACTGCAGCTGTCTGTCCGTATTGCCGGAGGACATGGGAAGCGTCAGGCACCCTACCTTATGGCTGCCGCCGTTTAACCCCGGACCGCCGGTAAAGAGCCCGTAGCCGTAACAGACATGACAGACATCCTCGTCAGTGCCGCCCGCCGCCGTAATCGCGCGGGCACAGCAGTCCTCCCACAGGTCAATATCGTGCTGGGTATAAAACGCCACCACCCTGCGTCCCGTCGTGCCGGATGTGGACTGGATACGCACACAGTTCTTGAGCGGCGTTGCCAGCAGCCCGTAAGGATAAGCCTCCCGCAAATCGTCCTTCGTCAGGAAAGGCAGCTTATGTAAGTCTTCCACGCTCTGAATATCCTCGGGCGCGACTCCCTTCTCCTCCATCTTTTTGCGGTAATAAGGCACATTGTCCCACACATGGCGCACCTGCTTCACAAGCCGTTCATTCTGCCACGCGAGAATCTGCTCCCTGTCTGCAGTCTCAATTTCTTTCTGGTAATACCGTTCCATACCTTCCTCCTTTTTATTATTTCGCTTTTCCGCATAATAACAGTTGTTATTATCCAATCTGTCCCCCGAAACCGGACACCCCCTTACGTCAAGCGCTTTTCCCCGCCTCAAACGCCTTCTTATTCATCTCCAGAAACTTCGGCGGCACGCTCTGTTCAATCGCGTCCATCCACTCCTCATCCGTAAAGTCAAAGTGCTTCGCAAGCCTTCCCATCAGCACCAGATTCACCGCCTTGCTGCTCCCCGCCTCCTCCGCAAGGGAGAGCGCATCAAAAGCGTCCACCTCGGCATCCAGCGCCGACATCTTCTCCGCCAGATTTTCCGGGTACGCCGCCGCGCCCGCAATCACCGGCATAGGGTTGATCTGCTGGCTGTTCACAATGATTCTGCCGCCCGGCTTTAAAAACTCCGTGTAGCGTGCCGCTTCCAGAAGCTCAAAAGAAAGGATGCAGTCCGCCTGTCCCTTGTCTATAATGGGCGAGCAGACCCTGTCGCCCCAACGCACATAGGTGACCACGCTGCCGCCGCGCTGGCTCATGCCGTGCACCTCGCTGACCTTTACGTCAAACCCCTTTGTGAGAAGCAGACGCCCCAGAAGTTTACTCGCAAGCAGGGTACCCTGTCCGCCCACGCCCACGATCATCATATTTTTTGTTTCCATGCTGAAATCTCCATTCCGACCCTTGCTATCCATCCTGCCACAGTTATTTTAACTCGCGCTTTTCCCCGGGTCTTGCAAAATATCGTCATTTTTCCTCTTAACCGAGCGCACCGAACTTACACAGCTGCTCGCAGACGCCGCAGCCCACGCAGAGCGTCTCGTCAATGACCGCCTTTCCGTCCACCATGCTGATCGCCGGACAGCCGATATTCATGCACGCCTTACAGCCCTTGCACTTCTCGGGATCAGAACAGATCGGCCCCGGATGCTTGACATATTTGAGCAGCGCGCAGGGACGGCGGGAAATGATCACCGAAGGCTCCTTCGCCGCAAGTTCCTCTTTAATCACCGTCTGACAAGTTTCCATGTCGTAGGGATCTACCACCTTCACACGTTTGATGCCGACTGCATGACACAGACTCTCCAAATCAATTTTTGTACAGGGATCACCTTTCAGGTTATAGCCCGTCGTCGGGTTCTGCTGGTGACCTGTCATTCCCGTGATGGAATTGTCCAGTATAATCACCGTGGAATTGGATTCATTGTACGCAATATTAATTAACCCCGTCACGCCGGAATGAATAAAGGTGGAATCACCGATCACCGCCACCGTTTTACCCGCGCTCTCCTCATCCCCCGCCTTCACAAAGCCGTGAAGCCCGGAGACGGACGCGCCCATACAAACCGTCGTGTCGATCGCGTTAAGAGGCGCCACCGCGCCCAAAGTATAACACCCGATATCCCCGAGTACGGTCAGGTTTAATTTTTTTAACACATAGAAAAGGCTTCTGTGCGGGCAGCCCGCGCACATCACGGGCGGTCTTGCGGGAATCTCCTCCGAAAGGGTCTCCCCCGCCTGCACTGGCTGACCGAGTTTTTCCTTCACCACGTTCTGGCTCAGCTCACCGATTTCGGTAAACAGCTCTTTCCCTGATACCGAAAGCCCCAGATTTCTGCAATGGTTCTCTATAAATCCGTCCAGCTCCTCCACAACCACAAGCTTCGCAACCGTCTTCGCAAAATCCCTGATCTTCTGCTCGGGCATCGGCCAGATCATGCCCAGCTTCAAAACAGGGTATGTATCGCCGAACGCCTCCTTCACATACTGATAGCAGGTGGAGGAGGTGATAATACCCACGGATTGATCGCTTCCGTCCTCGATCCGGTTGACCTTGGCCGTCTCCGCCCATGCGGTCAGCGCCCTCGTGCGCTCCTCCACCAGCGGATGTTTTTTCTTCGCATATGCCGGCATCATAATATATTTCGCGGGATTCTTCTCATACTTCTTCGGCTCCGGCACGACCCGCTCCCCCGTCTCCACAACGCTCTGGGAATGGCTGACGCGGGTGCACATCTTCACCAGCACCGCCGTGTCAAACTGCTCGGAAAGCTCATAGGCAAGCTTCGCAAAAGCGAGCGCCTCCGTCGAATCGGAAGGCTCCAGCATGGGAATCTTCGACGCCCGCGCATAATGTCTGGAATCCTGCTCGTTCTGGGAACTGTGCATCCCGGCGTCGTCCGCCACGCCAATGACTAATCCCGCGTTCACGCCGGTGTAGGAAATTGTAAACAGAGGATCCGCCGCCACATTTAAACCCACATGTTTCATGGCGCAGAAACTCCGCACACCGCGCAGACAAGCCCCAAACGCCGCCTCCAGCGCCACTTTCTCGTTGGGCGCCCACTCCGCGTAAACCTCCTCATACTTCGCCACGCACTCGGTAATCTCCGTACTCGGCGTCCCCGGATAGCTGGACACAAAACTGCACCCCGCCTCATACAAACCTCTGGCAACCGCCTCGTTGCCAAGCATTAATGTTTTCATAAGTACATTCGTTCCTTTCTCAATACATTACATTGCGGAGAATGCGCTTTTTGCATTCTCCTGAGTGAGACATAGAATTTCTTAACGAAGCAGCCTCTGCTGCTGAGTTTTTAGAAATTCTTCTCACTCTCCGATGGAGTCTTTCACCGAAACCGTCACTTTCTGGTCATAACAGGAGAAAATCTCCGCAAGCTTTTTCTCCTCCGGCGCCTTCGTCACCGCGCTCACCACAGGCACAATCACAAGCCCGGCCAGCATACAGAATGCACCTGCATTGATCGGGGACTGTAAAAGCGCGGGAAAATTCGACCTGAAAAAGATGTTCGCAAGCATCACGACCGTGGAGAAGAAAAAGCTCACCCAGCATGCCGCCTTGGTCGTCCGTTTCCAGTACAGCCCGTAGAGGAAGGGCGCCAGAAAGGCACCTGCCAGCGCACCCCAGCTCACACCCATAAGCTGCGCGATAAAAGTGACGTTAGAACGGTATTGGATCAGGGCAAGCACCACGGAAATCGCAATGAACACCACCAGAAGCCCCCGCATCCATTTCACCTGTTTCTTCTCGTCCATCTCCTTAATTATATTACCTTTAATGAAGTCCAGCGTCAAGGTGGAGCTGGATGCCAATACGAGGGAAGACAGGGTGGACATGGAAGCGGAAAGCACTAAGATGACCACCACCGCTATCAAAATCGTAGGAAGGCCCGAAAGCATGGTAGGTACCACCGAATCGTAACCGTTTGCCGCGATATCTATCTTATCACTGAACAATCTGCCGAAACCGCCGAGGAAATAACAGCCGCCCGCAACGATTGTGGCAAACACGGTGGAAATAATCATTCCTTTGTTGATCGCACTCTCGCTCTTGATTGCATAGAATTTCTGCACCATCTGCGGCAGTCCCCATGTGCCGAGGCTTGTGAGGATCACCACGCCCAAAAGTCCCACAGGATCCGGTCCAAAGAAGGAGTTAAACACGCCGGGCGCAGCGGAAACCGTCTCGTCGCTCACCGCCGCCAGCTTATCAAGCGCCGCAAGGAAGCCGCCCTGGCTGTTTAAAACAGCAGCCACCACCGCCGAAATACCGAAGATCATAATAATACCCTGAATAAAATCATTGATTGCCGTCGCCATATAGCCGCCCGCAATGACATAAATACCCGTGAGGACCGCCATGACAATGACGCACACACTGTAATCAATGTCAAAGGCCATACCAAAAAGCCGGCTCAACCCGTTGTAAAGACTTGCCGTGTAGGGAATCAGAAAGATAAAGATAATCGCCGACGCCGCCAGCTTTAACGACTTGCTCTCGAAACGCTCTCCGAAAAACTGTGGCATGGTAGCGCTGTCCAAGTGCTGTGTCATAATGCGGGTGCGGCGCCCCAGCACCGCCCATGCCAGCAGGGAGCCCAGAAAAGCGTTGCCAAGTCCGGCCCAGGTAGCGGCGATACCGTACTTCCAGCCAAACTGCCCGGCATATCCCACAAATACCACCGCCGAAAAATAGCTGGTTCCGTAAGCAAATGCCGTAAGCCACGGACCCACGCTTCTGCCGCCCAGCACAAATCCGTTCACGTCTGTAGCGTGTTTACGGCAGTAGAGCCCGATGCCGATCATCACGCCGAAGAAAATGACAAGCATGATTCCTTTAATAAACAAATCCATAACCCTTTTCTCCTTCTCGTTGAAATATAATGTGTAGCAAAGCCCAATTGATAACTATTGCTATTTTATTCAATCATCCGACTTTCAGTTTTTGATCTGCGCCTCCACCAGACTGCCGTGGCAATACCGTTCCCTAAGCACGGGTTTCTCGATTTTGCCTGTAGGATTTCTGGGCACTTTGTCAAAAATCACTTTTCTCGGACGTTTGTAGCGTGGCAGCTCCTTGCAGAAAGCATTGATCTCCTCCTCCGTGCAGGTTTCGCCCTCCTTGATCTCGATGATGGCCGCCGCGATCTCGCCAAGTCTTGCATCCGGCAGACCGATCACCGCCACATCTTTGATCTTATCGTTTCTGCGCAGGAAATCCTCAATCTGTACGGGATAGAGATTTTCCCCGCCGGAGATAATGACGTCCTTCTTTCTGTCCACCAGATAGATAAAGCCGTCCTCGTCCATGCGCGCCATATCCCCCGTGTACAGCCAGCCTTCTTTCAAAATCTCAGCCGTCGCCTCGGGATTCTTATAATAGCAGAGCATCACACCCGGTCCTTTGACGATCAGCTCACCCACGTCGCCCTGAGATACTTCCGTCCCCTGCTCGTCCACGATCTTTGCCTCCCAGTGATAGCCCGGTTTCCCGATCGCTCCCACCTTATGTATGTTCTCCACGCCCAGATGCACACAGCCGGGACCGATGGACTCGCTTAAGCCGTAGTTGGTGTCGTACTGGTGATGCGGGAAATGCTTTTTCCACCGCTGGATAAGGCTGGGCGGAACGGGCTGCGCCCCGATATGCATCAGACGCCACTGTTCCAGCAGATAGTGTTCCATATCCACCTGCCCCGAATCTATGGCATCCAGAAGGTCCTGCGCCCAGGGCACCAGCAGCCACACGATGGTACACTGCTCCTCCGTCACCGCCCGCAGAATCCACTCCGGCTTTACGCCGCGCAGAAGCACCGCCTTGCCCGCCGTGATCAGGGAACCGAACCAGTGCATTTTCGCCCCTGTGTGATAGAGCGGCGGAATACAGAGGAACACGTCCTCCTTCGTCTGCCCGTGGTGCTTCTGTTCCGTCTCACAGGAGGAGCGCAGTGCCCGGTGATTGTGCAGAATCGCTTTCGGAAAGCCCGTCGTGCCGGAGGAGAAATAGATCGCCGCGTAGTCGTCCTCACACAGCGCCACTGGCGGTGCACTGGAAGAACAGAAACCCATCAGCTTCAGGCAGTCCTCCGTGTAATCCGGTCCTCCCTTCCCCGGGAAAAACATCATCCCGACCCCCGGCAGATCATCCGCAATGCTGTCCATGCGCTCGATAAACTCCGGTCCAAATACTAAGATTTCAACATCTGCAAGTTCCAGACAATACTTGATTTCCTCCGCGGAATAGCGGAAATTCAAAGGCACCGCCACACCGCCCGCCTTCAGAATGCCAAAATAGACGGGCAGCCATTCCAGACAGTTCATCATCAGAATGCCCACCTTCGTCTCCCGCTCCATCCCGCGGGACAAAAGCAGATTGGCAAAACGGTTTGCACGTCTGTCAAAATCAGCCCAACTCAGTTCTCTCCGATAAGGCGCGCCATCGCCCGCGCTCTCGATCAGGCTTGCCTCCCGCCATGTCACCGCGCTGTCGCGCTCCTGGGAGGGATTCAGCTCCACAAGCGCCGTGTCCGAGCCGTACAGACGGGCGTTGCGCTCCAAAAACTCCGTGATTACCATTTCTCTTCCTCCTCTTCCGTTCCTTCTCGTAACACATGTTATCATATCTTCATACAGACTATTCAAACAGACTTTCCTCTCTGTCCATGCCAGAGCCGCCCGCTCACTGCCCGATTACATATGCGTTCACCGCAGCGTGCGCCACATACGTGTCCAGCTCATCCCGGATATCCACCGTCAAAAGCGCGGTGGTGCGCCCGCTTCTCAGACAGGTCGCCTCCGCGGTCAACCTCTCTCCCCTTGCGGGCGCGAGAAAAGTAACAGACGCATTCTGGCTGACCGTCATCTTTTCCGAATACCCGTTTGCCGCCACCGCACAGGTAAAATCCGCCAGCGTAAAAATGGCGCCTCCCATGGGAACATTGTTGGCGTTCATATGATGCGGCTTTAGCGCCAGAGAGCAGACCGCCTTTCCCGGCTCGGCGCAGTCGATCACAATTCCCACCACCTCCGTGGCGAAACGGTCCTTTTTAAACTCCTCCCGAATCTCTTCCAGTTTTGACATAACCGATCCCCTTTCAAGAACTAAGCACAGCTTCCGCTCTGCGGAAGCGCAAATTCGTGCAGACTACATTCACCACTTTAGCACTTTTACTCGCTAAAGTCAACCATATCGGGCAGAGAAGATTTCTGCCGCTTTCCGTCTCTGCTTATGCGCGCAAAAAAAGAAACAGCCCGCATTTCCTCTCGGCTGTTTCTTCCTCATTAGTCCTTAATCATGTCAAGTTCTGTCAAATTAACTCCAGAAGCAGTAAGAATAACTTTCAATTCAGTATATCTTCTTATACGCACTGGAGATTTTATCGGTTTCTATCATATAATCCTGCAACCGCGAAAACTCTTCCACCGATAATTTCAGCATCTCTCCTTCAATCATACGACAGTCACCTCACTCTTTATGTCTGCCAATAAATCCCTTGCAACATAATTATAGCAAAATACCTGACAAGTGTAAACGAAAGGATTCTTCTCACCGATTCACCATCAGCTTCATCATCGCCTGATTTAACCCGTCCACCGTCAGTTTATACATCGGAAAGACCGTCTTGATCGCCGTCTCCGCCTCCCGCCACGGCGCATGCCCGGGCGCCATCTTGGGATTGAGCCACACGATCTTTTTGTAATGCTGTTTCATTAACAGCAGCCAGTCCATCCCGGAAAGCCCGCCGTTCGGTCCCCTGTAATTGCCTGTCGTGGAGTAGAGCTCCTCCGGCGCCATAGCCGCGTCCCCCACGATGATCACCTTGTAATCGCTGTCCAGATTGCGGAACATCCACTCTGTCTCAATCCATTCGCCGTTCTCGCACTCCGGCGTCTTGTAGAGGTTGGAATAGATGCAGTTGTGGAAAAAATACGTCTTCACATCCTTATAATGGTTGGACTTGTGCACGGACTGAAATAATTCGCTAAGAAGCGTCGTATAGGGAATCATAGTGCCGCCCGAGTCCATCAGAAGCAGAAGTTTCACCGAGTTCTTCCGGGGCTTCTCCATCACGATCTGCAGGCAGCCGCCGTTATTGCACGTCGCGTCCACCGTACCGTTAATGTCAAGCTCTGTCTCCGGGATATCTAACTTCGTGGAAAACTGCCGCAGTTTCCGAAGCGCCATCTGGAACTGCCTGTTGTCTAACACCTTGTCATTCCTGAAATCCCGGTACTTTCTGGCGCCCACCACCTGAAAAGCGGACTGGTAGCCCGTGGTGCCGCCCACACGGATACCGCCCATATTGCCGCCCATATTGCCGAAGGACGTCTTTCCCATAGTGCCGATCCAGTAGCTGCCGCCGTTGTGCTCCTCGTTCTGGTCCCGCAGCCTGTCCTTAAACTTATTCTCGATGTCATCCTTGTCCAGTGTGATGACTTCCTGGTTCATCTCGTGGCGCATCTCCTCGAAGACATCCTGCATCTCCGGCTTATCCAGCCAGCGCAGCAGATTTTTGCCCACCTCGTTCTCCGACATGATGCCCTTGAACACCTCGTCAAACGCCATGTCAAACTTGTCAAACTCGGTCTCCGACTTCACGAGAATCATCCGTGCCAGATAATAAAATTCCGTCAGACTGCTGTGACAGAGCCCCTTCTGTAAGGCATCCTGCAAAGTCAGCCACTCGCTTAAGGACACTTCCAGCCCCTTATCTTTTAAGGTATAGAAAAATTTACTGAACATAAAATCTCCATCTCTATTTCTGAAATATTTCTATAACGACATAACCTTTATAATGCAGCGAAACCTATTTTGACAGCAAAATCACCGATTCATTCAACCGTTCATATTCTTCCTTACTGCTGCAAATAATAACGCGTGTCATTAAAAATCAGTCTTATTTCTTACCGTCTCCAGATCCTCGTCCTTCTTCACCACCACGCCGATAAAGGGAAGTTCCTTTCTGAGCGTATCCGTCGGAATCCCGCCGATCTGCAACGCGTTGATCCAGTCAATCAGCTCCGAGGTGCTTGGCTTTTTGCGGATATCTTTCATGGAGCGGATCCAGTAGAATACCTCCATGGCGTCCTTTAACAGCTTATCCTCCACATCGGGATAATGGGTTCTCACGATCTCCTCCATCAACGCCTGATCCGGGAAGTCAATATAGTGGAAGATGCATCTGCGCAGAAACGCGTCCGGCAGCTCCTTTTCCGCGTTTGATGTGATAATGACTATGGGTCTGTGTTTCGCCTGCACGGTCCGCTTCGTCTCGTGGATATAGAACTCCATCTGGTCAAGTTCCCAGAGCAGATCGTTGGGGAACTCCAAATCCGCCTTGTCGATCTCATCAATCAGAAGGATCACCTGCTCGTCGGACTCAAACGCCTCTCCCAGCTTGCCAAGTTTGATATAATGGGCGATATCGTCCACACCCTCCTCGCCGAACTGCCCGTCGTAAAGACGTTGGATCGTGTCGTACATGTAAAGCCCGTCCTGCGCCTTCGTGGTGGACTTGATGTTCCAGATAATCAGCTTCTTTCCCAGCGACTCAGCCACCGCCTGCGCCAGCATCGTCTTGCCCGTGCCCGGTTCTCCTTTGATCAGAAGGGGTTTCTGCAGGGCGATCGCCACGTTTACGCTCGCTAAAAGCTGCTCGGATGCCACATATTGGGCTGTGCTCTCAAATTTCGTATTTGCCATTTTCTTTCCTTTCTCCTATCTCTCAATTGATGTTCTGCCCGCAAAATGATTCCCATTCAGCCTTCGGCTTCATCGTTACCTGAATCTGGTCTATTCCAGTTTCGCCTTCGGCAAAGAGACCAGATTCTTCGGAGCCTTTACTTATTCCCACGGACTTTGCGGCAAGTGCAAAGTCCTGAGCTGAACTGTTACATTCACCGATCATCTTGCGGATTTCGGTTATTGCACACATTATAGATTTATGTTACGATATTTCAGATACAAAAGCAAGAAATTGTTTCTTCACACAACCCACCTTCAGCCTGTCACCATGATGCGCTGAACGTTGAAAGACAAACACAGAAAGGACTACATGCCATGTCAAAGCGTACAAGTCTCTCTTTCGAGGTGTTCCCCCCGAAAAAGGAAGAAGAATTTGAAAACATATTTGAATTTTTGAGGGAAGCAGCAAAACTGCATCCCGATTTCATCAGCTGCACCTACGGCGCGGGTGGCTCCCGTGCGGGAAAGACCATCGAGATCGCCTCCTTTATCCAGAAGGAACTCGGCATCAACGCAATTGCCCACATCACCTGCGTCGGCTTCACCAAAGCGGATCTTGAAAAAAACTGCGAAGCGCTTGAAGCCGCAGGCGTGAACCACGTGCTGGCACTCCGCGGGGACAGGCCCCAGCATATGACGGACGAGCAGTTTAACAGCCGGGAATTTTTCTATGCGACGGATCTGGTGCGCCATTTAAAAGCACATACTTCCCTGCTGATCTCCGGCGCCTGCTACCCCGAAAAGCATTTTGAATCGCCGACTTTGGAAGAAGATTTAGCGCATTTAAAGGAAAAAGTGGACGCGGGCGTCACTTCTCTGGTGACCCAGATGTTTTTCGATAACGCCTGTTTTTACCGTTTTATAGAGCTGGTGCGGGCGAAGGGCATCACGGTTCCCATCCATGCCGGCATCATGCCCATCACCACGGCGAAGCAGCTCGGCACCACCGTTTCCCTCTCCGGCTCCTCCGTTCCCAAAGAGCTGGCGGACATGATCGCCACTTACGGGGAAAACAAGGAGGACATGCGCAAGGCGGGAATCGACTACGCGGTGCGCCAGATCCTGGATCTGAAAGAGCACGGGGTGGACGGCATCCATATTTACTCCATGAATAAATTGAAGACGACGACGGAGATTTGCGGGCTGATTTCTTAAAATAATTCGGTTTTCTCAAATTGAAGAGCTGTTAAAAGACTTAAAAGAAGATTTGCAGAGTTAAAAAAATTGGTCACCCGCCTTAAGCTAAGCGACGGATGGCCAATCTTTTATTTTTTATGTAATTTCTATCTATGCCAGAAGCACATCCTTCACCTTCTCCAAGGTATCCCTGATCTGAATATGCTTCGGGCATGCCTCCTCGCACTTGCCGCACTTGATGCAGGTGTCGGCCGACTTCTTTCCGTGACTTCCCACCAGCCATCCCTCCTGCTGTTTCGCTTGTCAAAACCGATTTCTTGTATTATGATGAGTATACTTGCTTCGTGTAACTCGAAGTCAATATCTATTTTATCAAAATTTCCATAAACTCACATATGCGGGTCTGCGCATATACACGATTGCCGATATATCGGCATGTATCGACAAATTATAAAAATGCAGGAGGCATGAAAAATGGAACGTGAAAAATTTGGCTCAAGAATGGGCTTTATCCTGTTATCGGCGGGATGCGCGATCGGCATCGGCAATGTGTGGCGCTTTCCTTATATAGCCGGCATGTACGGCGGCGGCATGTTTGTGCTGTTCTATCTGTTCTTTCTGGTCGCTATGGGCATCCCCGTGATGACGATGGAGTTTGCCGTGGGACGCGCCAGCAGGAAAAGTGTCATCAAGAGCTTCACAGAGTTGGAAAAACCCGGACAGAAATGGCATCTGCACGGATATCTCGGCATGGCGGGCAACTATCTGCTGATGATGTTTTACACCACCGTTGCCGGCTGGATGCTCTACTATTTCTACCAGATGCTTACCGGAAAATTTGTCGGAAAGAACAAGGAACAAGTTGCCGGCATGTTTCAGAGCATGTTGGAAAGTCCCACTGTTCTGACCACGGTTATGGTCATCATCGTGGTCTCCGGCATTCTGGTCTGTTCCCTTGGTCTGCAGAAGGGCGTCGAGAAAATCACCAAGATTATGATGACGCTGCTCCTGCTTATTATTGTGGTACTGGCTGTGCGCGGCATGACACTGCCGGGCGGCACGGAAGGCGTAAAGTTCTATCTTCTGCCCGATGTACAGAGAATGCGGGAGGTAGGCATCGTGGAGACCATCACCGCTGCCATGAATCAGGCGTTTTTTACGCTGAGCCTTGGTATCGGTTCCATGGCGATCTTTGGCAGCTATATCGGCAAGGACCACACCCTGCTTGGCGAATCGGTAAGTATCGCCATTCTGGATACCTTTGTTGCCCTCGTGTCCGGGCTCATCATTTTTCCGACCTGCTTTTCCTTTGATATCAGCCCGGACATGGGTCCAAGCCTGATATTTATCACGCTTCCGAATATTTTTAACAATATGACCGGCGGACGTGTGTGGGGTACATTGTTCTTTATATTTATGACCTTTGCGGCATTTTCCACAATTCTTGCGGTGTTTGAAAACATCATATCGTGCGGAATGGATCTGTTTCACTGGAGCAGGAAAAAATCCTGTCTGGTCAATCTGGTCGCGCTTACCGTCCTCTCCCTGCCCTGTGTCTTCGGGTACAATATCTGGTCAGCATTCCAACCGCTGGGCGAGGGAAGCGCGGTTCTTGATCTGGAAGATTTTATCGTCAGCAATATCCTGCTGCCGGTGGGCTCCCTCGTCTATCTGCTGTTCTGCGTGACCAGATACGGCTGGGGATTTGAGAATTACCTGAAAGAGACCAATATCGGCGAGGGCTTCAAAATGCCGCGGGGAATCCGCATCTATGTAACCTTTATCCTGCCGGTTCTTCTGCTCTTCCTGATCGTGAAGGGGTGGATTGGCTGATGCCGGAAGGAGACATTCCCATGACCTATACTGTCAAAGAATTTGCCAACATGTTTCATGCAACGGAGCACACCGTTCGCTACTACACGGACATCGGTCTTCTGCCCTGTAGGCGGGACAGCGGAAACCACCGTATGTTCGACGAGCCCGCCGTCAACTGGATGCGGGCAATCACCTATCTGAAAAGCTGCGGTATGCCGATCAGGGAGATCAAGAGATATTTTGATTTATGCCAGATGGAAGAATCCGAGGAAAACCTCCGAGCCAGATATGAAATCATCGCAAAACAGCGGGAGGCGGCACACAAAAAAGCGGCGGAAGCCAAAGCCGCCGCCGACTACATGGATCACAAGGCAAAGCATTATGAGGAAATTCTGGCTGGGCGCATTCCCGATGACACCAATCCGGTAAACTGGGGAGATTAGGCTGGTGCCGCATCGTAAATGTATACCTATCCCTCGCTGCCGATCAGCACTTTCTTTCCGCAAAAGGCAAAGCCGTACTTTCGAATACGTTCTTCCGGTATTCCCTTTGCCATAAGATCCGCCTGGTAATTCTTCTCCCTGATCTGGTGCAGCGCTTCCTGTACCGTATCGGAAAGCTCCTTTTCCTCTGTATCCTGTACCTTAAATTCTATAATGACAGCGTCATTTATGATACTGCCGCCCGCCGCACTGCCATCCCCCTGCTCCCTCATCCTTCGGGGTTCCAATATGATATCATACCTTCCAAAGCCGCTCTCCCTGTTTGATGTGATGCTGTATCTGTCTGTCAGTTCCACCATCAGCCCCAGCACAAAGCCATGATAAAAGCGTTCCGGCTCTGCTCCCGAAGGGTTCCTTCCCGCGTCAAAGTAACTGAACATTTCCACTGTCACTCGATTCATATAATTGTTCATTGCTTTCAGGTCATTTAGCAGCAACGCCTTTATAAAATCATTATAGTCCGCCCTCGCGCTGCCAAACCATTTCCTGATCATGTTCCGGAACATCACCCTTACTTCAAAGTTGGTCAGTTCCAATTCATAATCCTCTCTCCACTCGCCAAATTCAGAAGTATAAACCTTGTAATCTTTCACCTTCATATAGCCGCTGGCAAGCAAAAGACTCCAAAGCGCCTGTTCGCTCCCGTCCAAAAGATCATATACAATCTGCTCGTCGATCTCCGCCCGGATGGATTCTCCCTGCAATAAACGCTCAAAGGTTTCCTTAACCTTTCTGCTGCCCTCGCGCACCAGCTTTTCCACAAGGCTGTTGGAACTGGTGTTTGCCCAGTAGGCGCCTACTTTCCCTTTATCAATAAAATTGATGATAGACCAGGGATTGTAAATATCCTTTCTGTTGCCAAACATAAATCCGTCATACCAGTCTTTTACCGATTGCTTTTGATCTGTAAGCCCAAATTCATCCAGCGCCGCAAAAACCTCTTCTTCCGTAAAACCAAAGCTGTCTGCATATTTTTCGGAGGTTGTGCTCACTACTTCCAGATTATTCAAATCAGAAAAAATACTTTCTTTACTGATTCTTGTAATCCCCGTCATAAGCGCCCGCTCCAGATACGGATTCGTCTTGAACGTGGCATTAAACAGACTTCTTATAAATGCCACCATCTCACTCCAGTATCCGTTCACATAGGCTTCCTGCACAGGGGTGTCATATTCATCCAGAAGGATAATTACCTTTTTTCCATAGTATCTGCCAAGGAAGCCGGACAGTGACCGTAAAGCTACCGAAGCCACACTGTCCTCCATATCTGCACAGACCTCTTTATAATAAGCTTTCTCCTTTTCATTGAGCAGATTTCCCTTTAACAGAAAATCATTGATATTATATTGTTCCTCTATAATCCGGCAGATCGACTCTCTCGCTGCCTTATAAGAGCTGTCCTTAATGCTGGCAAAGCTTAGAAAAAGCACCGGATAGGTTCCCTGCAGCTTTTTATATTTTTCGTTTTCCCAGATTCTGAGGTTTTGAAACAATTCTCCCCTGTCTTTGTAATTTGCGGAAAAAAACTTTTCCACCATGCTCATATTCAGTGTTTTGCCAAACCGCCTCGGTCTTGTGATCAGCGTTACGCTATCCCCGCTTTCCCACCATTCCCGTATAAAATCTGACTTATCAATGTAAAAATACCCTTCTCTCTGAATCGACTCAAAATCCTGATTTCCAATGCTTACCGTCCTTGCCATAGCGCACCCTCCTGCTTAGAGTATATCTGTTTATCCTATTAAAGTCAAAGCAAATGCACCGTTCAGCATCCAATAACCGATCACCAGAAAGACAATCTCAAACACCCTCTCCGACCCGCTGATCCGCCCGAGAAAGATCGACAACGCCGGAACAAAACACGCAGACAGGATTACTGTGGCAACGCCAGCCCCCACAGCGTGCCGTATGCCGTTTTTATATCTGCCCTAAAGCTTTTTCAGCTTCTCAAGAAACGACTCACAGAAAGCCCGCTCCATCGCGATCAGTTTCCGTTCCTCCGCACTTTTTGCAGGCTGTCCGGCGAGCGGGTGGTCTATATCATAAATCCACTTCTCCACAGCGCTGACCGCGCTTCCCACGGAAGTTCCGAATACATCAGACTGATTTTTCTCGCCGTGATACCATCTGATAAGACATTCCACTGCCAGCTGTGTAATGTGAAACTCTTTCCCGTCATTAGATATCCAAAAGCCGCCCACCGTAAAATGTCCGCCTGTTTCCTTCTCCGCTTCCGAAAATGCCTGCCGCACTTCTTCCGGAGCATGCTTTGCAAACGAGTCCAAAACACGGGAAGGATTATGACCTTTTACTTCCGTGCCCGTTTCCGCTATTGCGGCTTTCATTTCCGAATATTCCGGCGAATTCTTCAGCTTCTCCAAAAATGTAGTATAAAATTCCCGTTCTTTGACGCGCGCCTGCTGTTCCTCCATACTTCCGACTCTGCCGGGCTCTAATGGATGGTCCAAATCGTATAACGCCTTCTGGGTTGCCCGCACTGCCGACTGAACGGAGTCGCCAAGAATATTTGCGCTGTTCAGCACGCCCCAGTAGTTGGCTATCACCTGCTGCATATGCATTTCCGTTATATGCGTGCTGCCATTGGCAGTCATGCCCAGCCCGTTGACTCCGACCTCTTTTACGGTTTCCATCCAGGCGTCTTTCACGGACTGCGGAGCCGTCGCTCCCGCCAGCGCAAAGGATTTTTCACCATACTCGGTCACTTTATCCTGCGCCGACTTTTCCTCCACGGTTTTCAGGAAAGACTTCGCCCCGGACGAGGCATTCCTCTCCGCCTTCCCTGCCTGATAACCTGCCGCCGGATTTCCTGCCGTTCCAATACCGTTAATACTCATTTTGAATCCCTCCCTCATTATCTGTCTTTTACTGAAAGCCGCTCCCCATTCGGAGCCTGTATTATTTGCTGTATTGATTTCCATACTTGCGTCCTCCGTGGTTGTTCATTCTAATTCGTTTTTCGTATTATGCCTTCTGCCAATAATACGAATCAGCCTAAAAGTTTCTTTTTCCCTGATAATCCCGATAAATATTTCTGCGTCCACCGCTATAAATTTTTTTATTGAGTATCTTCTGAAAAATGGTATACTGTGGGAAACCGGAAAAGCGTAAACAATTTTCAAAAGCCAGTGGCTCCTCTCGGAATCACTGGCTTTTCTCTTTATACACGTTTTCGCGGCGTCCATTTCATATCGTAGATGTCTGCGCCATATGGGAGATCCAGCTTTTTATCCTCACTCAACACATACTCCTTGCCGCCAACCCGAAAGACATCGCCCGGTTCATAGTCCCGAAACGCAGTCTCCGTATATTCCATGAAGAAATGGTAAGTGTTATCATATCTACTCTTCTTACAATAATATCTCCGTCCCGGCTATTTCGTTCCTAAGGATTTCATTAATATCCGGCATATCAAATCACCTCAATGGGTAAATGTTAAAGAAGCATGCTGCTTTCAAGCTATCTCTTATTCCTCTTCCCACGGAATCAGCGGATTCTCGATCTTCTTGTCCCGCAGCATCAAATTCTTCACCGCCTCGTCCACGGGCATCCCGTCGAAGAGCACCGCGTTCACCTGCTCAATGATGGGCAGCTGCACCCCGTATTCTTTTGCAAGCCCCATTGCCGCCTTGGCGGAGTAAACGCCCTCCACCACCATCTTCACCTCGTCCATCGCCTGTTCCATCGTATAGCCTTTGCCGATCAGGATACCGGCGCGGCGGTTTCTCGAATGCATGGAAGCGCAGGTCACGATCAGGTCGCCGATGCCGGTAAGCCCGCTGAACGTCTCAATTCTGCCGCCCATGGCAAGCCCAAGCCTTGCGATCTCCGTAATACCTCTGGTGATGAGCGCCGCTTTCGTGTTGTCGCCGTATCCAAGCCCGTCGGCTATTCCAGCCGCAAGCGCCACCACGTTTTTTAACGCCGCGCCAAGCTCGATACCGAGCACATCCGGGCTGATATAGACGCGGAACACCTCGTTCATAAAGATATTCTGGAGATACTCGGCTGTCGCCTTCTTCTCCGCTCCCACCACGATCGTCGTTGGGATGCCCCTGCCCACTTCCTCCGCATGGGACGGACCCGAAAGTACCGCCACCTCCGCCTGCGGGATTTCCTCCTCTATAATCTGGGAAAGAGTCATCAAAGTCTTTTCCTCTATCCCTTTAGCCACATTGACAATGATCTGCCCTTCCTTCACATAGGGCTGCATGGAGTGGGAAGTGCTTCTGGTATAGGGCGAGGGAACCGCCAGCACAAGCACGTCCTTATCCTTCACCGCCGCCTCCAAGTCCGTGGTAAACGCCATGTCCTCCGGCAGCTTTACCCCCGGCAGCTTATCCTTATGCTCATGCTCCCTCTGGAGCATCTCAATCTCCGGCTCCATGATTGACCAGACCGTAACCTTATGACCGTTCTTGTGGAGAAGAACCGCTAACGCCGTCCCCCAGCTTCCTGCGCCTATGATACTGATTTCCGCCATATGATCTCCCTCCTTATTTATTACCCCTTATGTTCCGTATTCTCCTCCGCCCCCGGGCTCTTGTGCGTCAGATAGGTTTTCCGCTCGGAGCCGCTTAGAAGCCGCTTGATATTTTCCCTGTGCTTCCAGTAAGCCATAATGGTCAGAAGCCCGGCTATGACATACATCTCAGTCAACACTGCCTGTGTCATGCCAAATATTCCCATCTGCCCAAGTATCACCAGCTCAATCATAAATCCGGCATACACCAAAAGCGATCCCAGAGACACATAGTGGGTGATAAAAAACGCACCAAAGAACAATACGATTCCCATCGGTATCAGATACGGATGGAAGGACAAAATCAGTCCTGCCGTAGCCGCAATGCCCTTTCCGCCTTTAAATTTGAGGTAAAAAGGAAAGTTATGTCCGATAATCGCACCCGCCGCCGTATACATTTTCAACAGATAAACCATGTCCGGATGGGAAGAGTCAAAAATAACAGCCGTAATCACAACGGCAAGTATACACTTCATAATATCCCCCAGAAGCACCAGGAGCCCCGCCTTCGTCCCGAATACCCGGAGCGTATTCGTGGTACCCGCATTGCCGCTCCCGAAATTTCTGATATCAATACCGTGCAGTCTCCCATAGATATAGGCTGTCTGAAAAAGCCCAAACACATATCCGATCAGTAAACAAACAACCCGTACCACTTTTATTTCTTATCCTTTCTCTCCCTGACAAAAAATTTCAGGGGCGTTCCCACAAAGCCGAAAGTATCCCGGATCTGGTTTTCCAGATAGCGCAGATAGGAAAAATGCATCAGCTCCTTGTCGTTGACAAAAATCACAAAGGTAGGCGGCTTCACCGCAACCTGCGTCGTATAATAGATACGCAGCCGTTTTCCCTTGTCCGACGGGGGCTGCTGCAGCGCCACCGCCTCTGTCACAATCTCATTTAACACGCCCGTCGCCACGCGCATGGAATGGTTCTCGTTCACCGCGTCGATCACGTCATAAAGCTTCATCAGCCGCTGCCCGCTCACCGCCGAGATAAACATGATCTCCGCATAGGGCATAAAAGATAACACCTGTCTTATTTTCTGTGTGTATTCTTTTACCGTCTGGTTGTCCTTCTCTATGGCGTCCCACTTATTGACCGCGATAATCACGGCTTTGCCCCTGTCATGGGCAATCCCGGCGATCTTGGCGTCCTGCTCCGTCACGCCCTCCACCGCGTCAATGATGAGCACAGCGATATCCGCCCGCTCCACCGCCGACACCGTGCGGATAATCATATAGCGTTCCAATTCCTCTTTAATCTTATTTTTTCTCCGGAGCCCCGCCGTATCTATAAGCACGTACTCTTTTCCGTTGTGCGTAATCTCCGTGTCCACAGCGTCCCTGGTCGTCCCGGCAATATCCGAAACAATCAGACGGTTTTCGCCGATCAGACGATTGATGATGGAGGATTTCCCCACGTTCGGCTTCCCGATGATTGCCACCCTGATGCGGTCGTCTTCCTCCTCTTCCTCCACCTCCTGCCCGAAATGGGCGATCACCTCGTCCAGAAACTCTCCGAGACCGAGACGGTTCGTGGCGGATATCGGGTAAGGCTCCCCGATCCCCAGATTGTAAAACTCGTAGACGTCCGGCATATATTTTTTGAAATCATCCACCTTATTGACCGCCAGAACCACAGGCTTGCGGGATCGTCTGAGCATATCTGCCACCTTGGAATCCGCGTCCTGCAGCCCCTGCTTTACATCCACGAGAAAAATAATCACATCCGCCGTATCTATGGCGATCTGCGCCTGCTCCCGCATCTGGGACAGGATAATGTCCTTGCTCTCCGGCTCGATGCCGCCCGTATCAATCAGCGTAAAATTCCGGTCAAGCCACGAAACATCCGCATAAATCCGATCTCTGGTGATGCCCGGCGTATCTTTTACAATCGCTATATTTTCGCCTGCCAGCGCGTTAAACAGGGTGGATTTCCCCACATTCGGTCTTCCTACCACAGCTACGATCGACTTGGACTTTTTTTTACTCATATCATACTCTCCATTTTGCCGCGTGAGACTTAGAACATCTTCGCGAAGCAGCCTTTGCTGCGAATGAATCAGAAGTTCTCCTCACGTTACAATAAGTCATATACCGCTTGATTTTACATCATCTTGGCACGCTTGTAAAGCCAAAGCCGCGCGAAATTTGAAGAACAGGAGCCAAATCTTCTTGACATGTCCCCGCCATAATGTTATAAAAAATTTAGAGTTAACACCTGCACTAAGAATAGCAAACCGTGCCATGTGGCACGTTTTAAGTGGAGTAAACATGCCTAATACAGAACAACTCGAACATTCTATGCCAGTAGCGGCAATGAAGCTTCTCGCTCCGAAAGCGGCACTTCCCCTGGCAGAAAAAGTGAACAGTCATCTGGTGGAATACCGCCGCGATCTGCAAAACGACGTAAAAAACGATCCGGCTTTCCACGGCTATATGGAAAAAAATTATCTGATGGAGGTGGGCTGTCCCCGTTTCGGAACCGGGGAAGGCAAAGCCGTCCTGCACGATTCCGTGAGGGGCAAGGATGTTTTCCTGCTGACGGACGTCTGTAACCACAGCATCACCTACAGTATGAACGGTTTCACGAACCATATGTCCCCTGACGACCACTATCAGGATTTAAAGCGGATCATTTCCGCCATAAACGGTAAGGCGCACCGTATCAACGTGATCATGCCCTTTCTCTACGAAGGACGGCAGCACAAAAGAAACGGCAGGGAGTCCCTCGACTGCGCTTACGCCATCAAAGAGCTGATGGATATGGGCGTGTCCAATTTCATTACATTTGACGCCCATGATCCCCGGGTGCAGAATTCCGTGCCCATCAAGGGTTTCGACAATTTCATGCCCCCCTACCAGTTTATCCGTGCGCTGCTTCGCATGGAAAAGAACCTGATTATCGATAAGGAACACACCATTGTCATCAGCCCCGACGAGGGGGCGCTTGACAGAGCCGTGTATCTGGCAAACGTTCTCGGCGTAGACACCGGCATGTTTTACAAGCGCAGAGATTACTCCACGATCGTAAACGGAAAAAATCCCATTGTGGCGCATGAATTTCTGGGGGATAATGTGGACGGCAAGGACGTGATCGTCATCGACGACATGATCTCCTCCGGCGGCAGCATGATCGACACCGCCAGACAGTTAAAGAAAATGAACGCCAAGCGGGTCTTTATCTGCTGTACCTTCGGGCTGTTCACTGACGGGCTCTCCGCCTTTGACACCGCCTACGAAAATTGCCACTTTGATCGGATTGTGACAACAAACCTCTGTTACCAGCCGCCGGAACTTATGGAAAAGCCCTACTACATAGAGGCGGATATGAGCAAGTTCATCGCATCCATCATCGACTTTATGAACCACGACGCCTCCATGGCGAATATCTACACACCTACAGACAAGATTCATCAGATTCTGGCGAAGTACAATAGCCGCGAGGTGAGCGGACTGGATATTTAAAAAACTGCCGTCCTGTTAAGTACAGGCACGGCAGTTTTACTATTATACCATCAAATTTCCCCCGCCACCGGGAACGTCAGATGCACCTTGAACAGATCCCCGTCGAGCTCGATCTCAAAACTTCCCTTTTGCGCTATGGTCAGATTCTGCGCTATCGAAAGCCCCAGCCCGCTGCCCTCCGTAGTTCTCGACTCATCGCCCCGGATAAACCGCTCCGTCAGCTCTTCTGGTTTACATAATAGTGGATTCTCCGAAATATTCTTGATCGTCACCTCAATCTTATCGGTATCCTCCTCCGCACCGCGCTCTGCCTTATCTAACGTCACATAGACGCGTGTGCCGGGCATCGCATACTTGTAAACATTGTTGAACAGATTTTCCATCACACGCCAGATTCTGCGGCTGTCCGCCTCGATCACCGTATCCCGCGTATTCACATTCATCACGGTGGCAAGGTTCCTCGTTTCAAACTTCTCGGAAAATTCCCCGATCGTCTGGTTCATCAGCTCCATCAGATTGATCCGCTCGAAATGCAGGCTGATGTTCCCGGAAGTAATCTTGCTTGCCTCCACCAGATCATCCGTGAGCTGTTTCAGCCGCTGGGACTTTTCATCCAGCACGCGGATATAATTCTGCACCTTCTCGTTATCCACCTGTTCTCTCTTGATCAAATCCACATAGTTGATAATGGATGTGAGCGGCGTCTTGATGTCGTGGGACACGTTGGTGATCAGATCCGCTTTCATTCGCTCGTCCTTCATGCTGATCTCCACAGCTTCCCTGATGCCCTTACCGATGCTGTTGACGGAATGAGCCAGCTTCCTGTTATCCCCGTGCAGCTCCATCATGTCAATCTGATGCTCTACCTGTCCGCCGGTAATGGTCTCAATCCCCTCCACAATGCCCTGCCGCTCCTTCGCGTCCTTATAGAGTAAGATACCCACTGCCACGTCTATCACACCTGCAGACAAAACCAAAATCATGTATTGGTCGCATAGCCCCCATATAAGCAGCGCCAGATTCACCGCCAGAAAGATACCGTAGGGCACCCATGTACGCAGGACTATGCCGCCGTTGTCGTACACCTTCCATACAAATTTCTTAAACCGTTTGGCGAGGCGGCACAGCCATGAGTTTTTCCAAAGCGTCCGCGCCTTTATCCTTCTGACCAGACTGTAGAAGAAAAAGGTAAACAGCGCATCCGCGGCAAAAACAGCAATAAAGATAACCGCCTTAAACCAGTCCTGATGAACGGCTTCCCGGTAAAAGTTGATGTCAGTCGGGTCGATAGCCGCAAGCTCCGTCAGCACGACAGCCATCCAGAGCGCCAGAAACGCTGTTCCAAAGGCGATAAGTACAGCGCCCTCCGTCGGAATCTTATCAAAAGTGTTCAGTCTGATACGCGTCTCCCCGTTCTCGTCATATACCCTCCCCGTCATCACTGTCTGGCAGACAAAGAGAATCAGATACAATATTCCCGCCAGAAAAGCCGCTGTCACCCAGAGCCAGAGATTCGGCAGATATCTGGCTCCCTGGGTAAATGCATCCTGCGCCGGATAGGAACCGTCCACATCAATCCAGATTCTGACAGACTCCGGGTAGGCATAGTCATAGCTGAGCAGCATCTGCCTTACCGTCTCCGCGCCAATCGTTGTGTTTGTCATATATGTCATATCCGCCAGACTGTAATATATGAATTTCTCCGTGGTGACGTTCTCCTCGTCATTCATCATCTGCAAAATACGCTTTCTGTAGGAGCTGTTCTCCGGCAGATTGCTGTAATACTGTGTCTCCCCGCCCACCGTCTTCTCAATCAGAAAACGGACGTTGGAGTTTTCTACGTCGTAAAAGTCTCTGTATTCCAAGTATTCGTTATAGTTGTAGGTAAGGCTTTCAGCTGCTTTCTGTACGTTGTGGCACAAATCGTAATACTCTTCCCAGTCGGACACATACTCCTCCAGGTTTTTGCCCTCCGCCGTCTTATAGCGGTTGACGAGAACAGCATATTCGTTTACCTCCGGCTCGTCCGCATTGGATGTCTCTGCCCCCGCATTCTCCAACAGCGGGCTCTCCTCTGCCCATGACGGTGTATCCTCCACCACGGCATGATCCCCCAACGCGCTTGCCGGCTGGTATCCCGCCACAAAGCCTGAATCCTCATCCTCCACCGCAAACTCAACGAGCACCTCGCCAGTTCCTTTCTCCGCCGTCACATCGTTTACCACAGTATAATCCTTTACGTCAGATTTTAAATAGCTGGCATCAGTGGTATTCTGGTAACCGCTCTTCGGATCGATCGTCGTCACCTGCGTGGTATCTGCGAGAAACGCCGCCGCTTCCGCCCCGTTCATCGCCACATTGTTGTAGGTAAAGCCGTAACTCTGCCATTTCAGCAGATCCTCCAGCCTGTACCGGACCGTCACATATTCCTCCGGCAGTCCGCTGTCCCGGTAGTTGTAAGCCGTCACATCCACAAGCTTCTCGCCGTCAAAAACGCCCTGCGTCTCCATCTGGCTGCTCACCACGCCGAAACGGATCACATCCGCCACCGCATAGCCAAAGATATAATTGAACGCATCCGAATCCTCAAAGGGTGTCCCCGGATCAGCGCTTCGAATATAACTGTAGCTGCCGTTTGCGTGCACTCCCTCTATGCGCACTGTCGTGCAGACCGTCACCACAATCACGGCAAAAACCATGATCGCCAGCGCAGCATGCTGCAGAATCAAAAGCATCGCTTTCAGCCCGCTTCTGTTCTTCCTGTTCCTTTTCTTTTTATGTTTTCTCTCGACGTCTTTTATCTCCTGCTGTCCTTCCTCCGCTGCCTCTCCCGCCGTCTCTAAAATCTCCGGGTTATCCCCGCGCTCTGTGTGTTCCATCCGCCTGTCCTCTCTTCCATGACATCAGCTTTACGCATCCTTTTCCACCTTGTAGCCGACACCCCACACCACTTTGAGGTATCTCGGCTCCTTTGGGTTAATCTCGATCTTCTCCCTGATGTGCCTGATATGCACCGCCACCGTATTGTCCGCGCCAATTGCTTCCTCATTCCAGATACTCTCATAGATCTGATCTATGGAAAAAACACGACCGCAATTCTTCACGAGAAGCAGCAGAATATTGTACTCAATGGGCGTCAGCTTCACGCTGTCACCGTCCACCGTCACTTCCTTGGTATCGTCGTTGATACACAGACCGCCCACCTGGAAAAGCGCGTTGTTCTCCGTGTTGAGGTTCCCCAGCATCGTATATCTGCGGAGATTAGACTTCACCCTCGCCACCAGCTCCAGCGGGTTGAAAGGCTTCGTGATATAATCGTCCGCCCCGATATTCAGCCCAAGAATCTTGTCTGTGTCCTCCGATTTCGCCGACAGAAAAATAATGGGCACACTGGAATATTCCCTGATTTTCAGCGTGGCGTGAATCCCGTCCAGCTTCGGCATCATAATGTCGATGAGCAGCAGATGAATCTGCTGTTCCTTCAAGATGCGGATTGCCTCCTGCCCGTCGTACGCCTTAAAAATCGTATAGCCCTCCTGCATGAGATAAATCTCAATCGCATCCACAATCTCTCTGTCGTCGTCGCATACAAGAATATTAGCCATTGTTTTCTCCTCTTTCGTTAAACCGGTTTATGTTATCATTAAAGCACAGAATCATAAAGGAATAGCTGGGAATTTTTTTAAGTCTTTCTTAATTTGGACAAATCCCCAGAAACGCGCCCAAATTTCCCCGCTGTCCTTTACTTGCGCGGTGGGAAAACAAATAACGATCGTTATGGCATGTGCATAGGTCTGTTACCTGGATATTCTCCTTCGAAATCCCCGCCTCCGCCAGCACAATCTCATTGGCACGCCACAGATCGAGCTGGTATTTGCCGCCGCCCTTCGCAAGCAGTATCTCCCGCTCCTGCCCCGGTTTTGGAAACGCTGCCGCAAAGGCGTCCGCCACATCCTCGCTGACCTCGTAGCACTCCTGACAGATGGACGGACCGACCGCCGCCACTAGGTCCGCCGGATCCGTACCGTAAGCCTCCCGCATCTTTTCCACCACACACTGCCCCATACGCGCCACGGTGCCCCGCCAGCCGGAGTGTGCCAACGCAATCGCCTTTCTCCTCGTATCCACAAAATATAAAGGCACACAGTCCGCAAAAAAAGTCGCCAGATACACCCCCGGCTCGTCCGTCAGAAGCCCGTCCACATCGCTGTAATCCTTCTCCCTGGTAATCCCCTTTCCGCCGTCCGCCTTTCCCACAATCCGCAGATTCGTGGTGTGCGTCTGGTCAGAACAGACGATATCCTCCACACTGCACGAAAGCGCCGCCGCGATACGCCTGAAATTCTCGTCCACCGCTTCTTTCTCGTCCCCTCTCGTGTAACTTAAGTTCATGGAACGGTAAATCCCCTCGCTGACACCGCCCATCCTCGTGGAGAACAGATGCCTCACCATACCCGTCTCCTCCAAAATGGGAAAAGTCAGGTAGACCAGCTCCCCCTCCCGGTTCACGCACACCTGCGTATTGCTTTTATGCCTGTGCCATTCCATATGCAAACTCCTTCCCAATCACAACTTATGTTATTTATATAATGTAGTCGAAAGCGCCCTTAATCCAGTTCATCTCTTCCCCGTCCACCGCCACCACGTCAAAGCGGATCGGCGTGTCCTCCGGACAGTGGTGAATCACACGGTAATAATCCGCCACCCGGCAGATCTTTCTCTGCTTGGCAAAACCCACCGCTTCCGCCGCACTGCCCCTGCTTTTCCCGGAGCGGTATTTCACCTCAAAGAAGACCAGATAGCCGCCGTCATACCCTATGACATCAATTTCCCCCTGCCGGTTACGGAAATTGCGCTCCACAATTTTTACACCCCTTGAAAGCAAACAGGCACAGACCTGTTCTTCCTTCTGTGCCCCTTTTTCCCTCTTATTCATCCTTGCGTGCCTTTCGCGATTTTCGCCTTCACCTTATCCATGGAATCCACGAAGATCAGGATCTCCGCCACCACCTCATACAGCTCCGGCGGGATCATATCCCCGATCTCCAGCCGGGAAAGCGTATCCGCCAGCTTATCGTCCCGGTGGATCGGCACATCCGCCTCCTTCGCCTTCTCTATAATCCGTTCCGCCAAGGCCCCCCTGCCGGAGGCGATGACGCGCGGCGCCTCATCATTCGGATCATATTCCAGCGCGATCGCCTGTTTGACTTTTTCCTTTTTCTCCATTATTTATCCCCTTGCTCTTCTCACATTGGTTAGGCTCTCATGTCGAATGATGTCCTGCTGAGCACTGAAATATTTTTCTGCTGGCTCAGCAGCGTCTGCATAATGGAAGAATCCTCCTCTTCCCCAGCATCCTCTTTCACATGCATCTGCGCTTTCAGGGAATACCCTCTGCCCTCCAGCCTTTTATTGAGCGTCTCAATGTTTTTCACAATCAAATCCAGGACGCTCTCGTCCGCCACCGTAAAGTTCGTCGCCACCTGTTTGTCTTTCATCGTCACATAGACGTCCAGCGGTCCCAGGTGCTCCATGTCCAGATGCAGAAGGGCGCTCACCTGCCCGTCCCGTGCCGCCAGATTCTTTTTGTTGGTATACACATAGAGATCACCGTGCGCATTGTTCCCCAACATCTTTAATGGCAGCTGCACATAAGTGTAGAGATGGTTCATCTGGTTCATAAAATCAACATTGCTCTGCAGGTTCTGCACGCTTCTCGCCACAGGCACATCTCCCTTTCCCGCTGCCTCAAGCGCCTGCGACAGCCTTGCCGTCTGCTCCCTGATCCGCTCGTAAAGCTGTTCCACCTGTTTCTTATCCGCCACATTCTGCGGCTCTATCGTCCACTGACGACCGATCTGATCTTTTAATAATGCCTGAAATTCTTTCCCGCCAAGGAGTTTCTGAAGCGCCTGCTCCGGCGCCTTCGACAGAAGCTGCCTCACAAACTGCAGCACGTCTTTTGGCGTGAGCGTACCGTTCTTCACCTGCGCCGCCTTCTCCTCATTCATGCCAAGCTCCCGCAGGGCATTCCCCAGCCGCTCCCACTGACCCTGACTAAGTACCAGAGACCTGTCAGCGTTCTCCGTTCCTGGCTGCGGCAGTTCCTCCACCGGCACGCCGGCAGGCTGCTCCTTCGGCGCCGTATTTTCCGCGTTCACAGACTGTCCAGCCGTTTCCGCAGACGCTGTGTTCTGTGTCTGACCACCCGCATTCTCCGCTGTCTGGGATGTCTCCACATTTTCCCCGCCGCCGGGAGCCGTCTGAACCGCATCTCCGGTCTGGGACGTCTCCGCCCCCTCCTGCGGCTGTACGGTAACCGTTCCGTCCGCCCCCGTGCCATCCTCCGTAAAGATTTCAATAACCGCCTGGTAAAAAGCGATGGCGCGCTCGCCCTGCCCGCTGTTTACCAGCTCCGCAAACGCCTGCGGCAGCTGGTCCGCAATGGTTTGGGCACTGGAAAGAATCTGGTGGTTCGCGTTCCTGTACTGTTCAAACTGTTCGATATTCGCCTCCGTCACGGGCAGCCCCAGTCTCGTCATCTGTATGATGGATGTGGGATCTTTTCCGGGGAAATCCAGAAGCAGTCTGCTCATATTCAGGATTGACTCCTTATCTATGGGCATCCCCTCCTCCATCATCTTTGCCACCATCTCTATATTGGCGGCTGTTTCCGGCATCCCCGCCGCAGACAGGGCACGCAGAATAGTCGCGGTATTTGCCGTGTTGGTATAGAGCGGCGCCAGGGACATAAAGGAACTGCTGTTGGCTTTGACCTCAAAACTCATCATCTGCCCCAGCGCAAGACTCACACTCTTGTCAATTTTGGCATTAATGGCGAAATCCTGTGCCAGCTCGATCTGCACGGAATTGCCGTCCCTGCTCACCACCATTCCCTGCAGTGTCTGCCCCGGCTTCAGGGCACGCACCTCGTTCTGCAGATGCCTGATCCGCTCCCCTTTTCCCATGGAATCCAATGCCCTTGTCGTCTCGCTAGCCTTCACACTTTGATTTTCTTTTTTAAAAATGCTTCCCAGATTCAATCCTGCACCTCGCAAAAATTTTTGATAAACGATTTTCTGTGAATGGGACATGGTCCGTATGTCTTAAGCGCATCAATATGCGACTGTGCCCCATACCCCTTATTTGAGGCAAACCCGTACATCGGATAGACCTCGTCGTACTGCACCATCAGCCGGTCCCTCGTCACCTTCGCAACAATGCTTGCCGCGCCGATGGAGATGCTCTTTGCGTCCCCTTTGATGATAGGAACCTGATGTATGGAAACCTGCGGTATCGTTACCGCATCGTTCAATAAAATATCAGGCGTTACTGATAGTTTCCCGACTGCCTCACGCATCGCTTCGTAGGTCGCCTGCAGGATGTTGATCTCGTCGATCCGCTCCGGCGTGCTGTACCCCAAGCCAACTGCCACCGCTTTTTCCATAATGACATCATATAACTCTTCTCTCTTTTTTTCGGAGAGTTTCTTGGAATCATTGATATATAAAATATCACAATCTTTCGGCAAAATAACCGCTCCCGCCACCACAGGTCCGGCAAGGGGTCCTCTGCCCACCTCGTCAATGCCGCAAATATGGGCATATGCGGCATATTCTCTCTCATAGCGCTTTAGCGCCTCCGTTCTTTCTATCTCTTTTTCATAGGCGAGAAGCCGTTTTTTCGCCCTGGCAATTTCCGCCTGTACTCCCGCTCTCTCATCCGGCTCATAAGCCGAAAGCAAAACAGGCAGCTCTGTGACAGCCGCCGCCTGTAATTTTTCTCTGATGATACTTATTTTTTCCGCCATCTTTTTCCTGCTCCCGCAAAGCGTCCCTGTCATTGGTGTTTGATAAACCCAAATTTATCAAGCGGCCAGATCCGCAGCCACGCCCTGCCGATAATATTCTCCCGCTTAATATTGCCCACAGAAGGATCTCTGCCGTCAAGACTGTTGTTTCTGTTATCCCCCAGGACAAAGTATTCTTCCTCTCCCAGCTCCACAGGCTCATACGCCCTGCCGGGATTGGCGATCACTTCCTTGCCGTAATATTCTTCAAGCACCTCTCCGTCCACATAGATGTTTCCCTCCTCGTCGATCTGCACCGTCTCTCCGGGAAGCCCGATAATCCGCTTGATATAAAAAGTTTCCTCCTCCTCCAAAAAAGGAAAAACAATGATATCAAATCGTTCCGGGTCATGGAAACGGTAACTCAGTTTATCCACAATCAGGTTATCTTCCGTGCTGAGCGTCGGCTCCATGGAGTGTCCCTGCACCTGTGTCCTCTGCCCCACAAAATGAATCACCAGATAGACCAGACAAAGAACGCCCAGCAGATACAGGCTGGTATTTAAAATCTCACGCAGTACTTTTTTCACTTTTGCTCCACCTCCTGCATTTTCTCACATGTTTCCAATGTCATTCTTCCAATCCTGCCGTTCCTGAAATCATCAACCAAAAGAGCCGCCGCTTTCTCATAGTCAGGCTCCTGCCCTTTTTTGTAGCACCTGCGCATCTCGCAGATAAGCGAAAGCGCCTGTACCGGTGTAAGCGGCTCCCCCGTCTCCTCAATCTGATAACGGTCAAGCAGCGGTTCTCTGTAATGCGCCAGAAGATAAGCGAGCAGCTCCTGTGCCAGCTCCGTCATCTGCAGAATCTCGTCATTCATGGAACCGATCATTGCAAGCCGCTTTCCGACTTCCTCGCTCTCGAACTTCGGCCAGAGTATGCCCGGCGTATCTAAAAGTTCCAGTTCCTTGTTGAGCCTGATCCACTGTTTTCCCTTGGTCACGCCCGGTTTGTTACCCGTCTTCGTACACGCCTTTCCGGCAAAAGAATTGATAAACGTGGATTTCCCCACATTGGGAATACCAACTACGATCGCTCTGACAGGGCGGTTTCTGATGCCCCGCTTCCTGTCCCGCTCGATTTTTTCCCGGCACGCCTCCTTCACCATGGGCTGGATCGCCTTAAGCCCCTGCCCGGTCTTCGCATTGACCTCCAGGACATGGAAACCACGCTCCCTGAAATATGCCGTCCATCGTTTATTCTCCGCCGGATCAGCCAAATCCGACTTATTTAGCAGAATCAGCCGGGATTTATTTTTCCCCAGTTCGTCTATATCCGGATTTCTGCTGGAAAGCGGAATCCGCGCATCTACCAGTTCAATCACCAGATCTATAAGGCTGATATTCTCCTGCATCATGCGCTTTGCCTTCGTCATGTGCCCCGGATACCACTGATAATTCATTTTATAAACCCTTTCTACTCGATCAGCCCCATGGACTCGTCCCCGGCTGCCATATGAAACCATGCCTTGCCGATTATCGTGTCCTTCCTGACTGCGCCAATGTTACCCGAGCGGCTGTCCTCACTGCTGTTTCGGTTATCCCCCAGCACAAAAAACTCATCGCCCGCAAGAAGCACCTCATTGCGCGCAATGCCCGGATCTATGATCTTATCAAACTGTTCGCTCTCCGAAAGAAGCGCCCCGTCTATGTACACACTTCCCTCTTTAATCTGCACCGTCTCGCCCGGCAGACCCACAACGCGTTTCACATAATAATGGGAATTTTTATTGTTATTTGGTAAAAAAACGACCACATCACCGCGTTTCGGCGTAGAAATGCGGTAAAGAATCCGATTCATTAAAATTTCCTGTCCGTTGTGCAGCGCCGGCTCCATGGAATCGCCGATCACGCTGGTGCGCATTCCTATGGAAAAGACGAGAACAAAAGCCAGAAAGATGGCGACCGCACCGCCCACAAGCAGCTCCACCACGTCTTTCAGGAGTCTCGGATCAAGCCTCTTCTTTTTCTGATAAAAGGTTAAACCCTTTCTTCTCGCCATATATATTCCACCATTCAATGATTCATCTTCTGACTCTGCTTATCGCGCAAAAGCAGATACCCCGAACTACTCTGAGGTATCTGCTCCATCATCACTTTCGCTTATTTAACCAGTTCTTTCACTTTAGCTTTCTTACCGACACGATCTCTCAGGTAATTCAGTTTAGCACGTCTCACCTTACCTCTTCTGACAACCTCAACCTTCTCCACATTCGGGGAATGCATCGGCCATGTCTTCTCAACGCCTACGCCGTTTGATACCTTACGCACCGTGAACGTCGTTCTGTTGCCGCCGCCCTGAATCTTTAAGACGGTTCCCTCAAACACCTGGATTCTCTCGCGGTTACCCTCCTTGATCTTGCCGTACACCTTAACGGTATCGCCTACATGGAAGTCGCCCAGGTTCTCCTTTAACTGTTCCGCTTCAATTTCTCTGATGATGTCGTTCATAATTCTCCTCCTGATATGCTCCGGATGTTCTTAATACGTCTGTAACAGAGGACCATCCTTCTTCACAACATTTATAATTTACCATACAACAGGCGCAAATGCAAGCTATTTCTCCATATACTTCTCATAGAGATCCGGTCTTCTCTCCTTTGTACGGAGAAGCGCCTGCTCCAGCCTCCACGCATCCACCTTCGCATGGTCGCCTGAAAGAAGAATCTCCGGCACCCGCTTCCCATGCCAGATTTCCGGGCGGGAATACTGTGGATACTCTAACAGCCCGTCCCCGAAGGACTCCGTCTCCGCGGACTCCCCGTTGTGCAGGACGCCAGGCACAAGTCTGGCAATGGCGTCCACCATCACCATAGCCGCCAGCTCTCCCCCCGTGAGCACATAATCCCCCAAGGAAATTTCATCCGTGACAATCTCCTCCAGCACCCGCTCGTCGATTCCCTCATAGTGCCCGCACAAAAAAATCAGTTCCTCCTCCGCGGACAGTTCCTTTGCCATCTTCTGATGAAACGGTTTTCCCTGCGGGGTGACGTAGATGACGCGCCGCGGCTTCTCCCCGCCAATTCGGTCAATCACGGACTGATACGCGTCATAAACCGGCTGCGCCTGCATCAGCATCCCCGCGCCGCCCCCGTAAGTGTAATCGTCCACCTTTCCGTGCTTATCCGTCGTAAAATCCCGGATATTGACCGCCTCTATAGATATATCGCCCCTGTCCGCCGCCCTGCCGAGAATGCTTGTATGCAGCCCCTGCATGACCATGTCGGGAAACAGGGTCAGTATATGGAAATTTACCATGATACATCCTCCCATGCGGAATCTCAAATTCGTGCGGAGAATGCCGTATTTTGGGCATTCTCCTGAGTGAAACATAGAACTTCTTAGCGAAGCAGCCTCTGCTGCTGAGCTTTAGAAGTTCTTTTCACTCTATTACAGCAATCCGTCCATAACGTGAATTTCCATCACCTGTGCGTCTATATCGATATTTTTAACGCACTCCTTAATCGCGGGAAGCAGAACCTCCCTGCCGTCCTCCCGGCTCACCACATACACATCGTTCGCGCCTGTCGCAAGAACTTCCTTCAAAGCGCCAAGTTCTTCCCCCGTATCTGTCACGACACGCATACCGATCATATCAGCCACAAAATATTCGCCTTTCTTCAATCTGACCGCCTTGTCACGGGTCACAAGAAGCTTTCCCTGCTTATATTTCTCCACGTCGTTGATGGAATCATATCCCTTGAATTTCAAAATCACAAACTGCTTAAAGAACTTGACGCCCTCAATCTCCAGGGTAAGACGTTCCCTCCCCGTGTCCAGAATGACCTCTTTCAGCTTCTTAAAGCGGTTCGCGTCGTCCGTGGTAGGAAATACCTTTACCTCGCCCCGGATGCCGTGGGTCTGCGTAATCACGCCCACCTGCAGCTCGTCGTTTCTCTCTGTTCCCAAATCCTCTGCTCCCTGTCTGTTTTTCCAACCTCATCGCCCTGCCCATATAAGCAGGGCTGAGACCTTTTCGCATAATATGCGCAGAAGACCCCACAGTGAAATCCGTGGGGTCCTTTTGTCAGATGATCTCTACATCCACTCTCTTATTGTCCTTAGATGACGCTGCCTTGACAACAGAGCGGATCGCCTTTGCGATGCGTCCCTGTTTGCCAATAACCTTTCCCATATCGGAGGGCGCCACATGGAGTTCCACGGTAATATTCTTACCTTCCTCCTTCTGTGTCACCACCACTTCGTCCGGGTTTTCCACAAGAGCTTTTGCGATCACTTCAACCAATTCCTTCATAGCCCACCTCCAAAAGCGACCTGAAACGCTCCTACTTTGTCACACCTACCGTCTTGAAGATTCTGCTCACGATCTCTGTGGGCTGCGCACCGTTTTCGAGCCACTTCTTCGCCTCCTCCTCATTCACCTTGTAGGTGCTGGGATCCGTGTTGGGATCGTAAGTGCCGATCTCCGCGATACATCTGCCGTCTCTGGGGGATCTGGAATCCGCCACAACGATTCTGTAGAAAGGATGCTTCTTCTGTCCCATTCTTCTCAATCTGATCTTAACTGCCATTTCTTTTGCCTCCTGTAAATAATAATGATATTTTTATTTTGAAACCCTAAAATGGGAATTTCATACCACCTAAGCCGCCGAACATGCCGCGGCCTTTCCTGCCGCCCATCATGCCGGGAATCTGTTTCATCATCTTCTGCGACTGCTCAAACTGCTTGATAAAACGGTTGACCACCGCAATATCAACCCCTGCCCCCTTGGCAATGCGGCCTTTTCTGCCGGGATTTAGGAGCTTGGGATTCTGCCGCTCCTGCGGCGTCATGCTGAGGACAATCGCCTCCATACGTGCAAGCTGTTTTTCATCCACCGCAGACTCGATGTCCGCCATCTGCTTGCCCATGCCGGGCATCATGCTCAGAATTCCGGATAGCCCGCCCATGTTGCGCATCTGTTTCATGCTCTCCAGATAGTCCTCGAAATCGAACTTGCCCTTTTTCATGCGGGCAGCCATCTCTTTTTCCTTGTCCTCGTCTATGTCGAGATTCTGCTGCACCTTCTCGATCAGCGTGAGCACATCGCCCATGCCCAGAATCCGGTTAGCCATACGGTCCGGGTAAAACTGTTCCAAATCGGAAAGCTTCTCCCCCATACCGATAAAGAGAATCGGCTTTCCCGTGACAGCCTTGATGGAAAGCGCCGCACCGCCTCTGGAATCGCCGTCCATCTTGGACAGGATCACTCCGTCCACGCCGACCTTTTCATCAAAGTCCTTCGCCACATTGACAGCGTCCTGACCGGTCATGGCGTCCACCACCAGAAGCGTCTGGTGCACGTCCACATTTTCCTTGATCTCAATCAGCTCCGCCATCATCTCTTCGTCTATATGCAGACGCCCCGCCGTATCCAGAATCACCACGTTGTGACCGTTCTTCTGCGCGTGCTCAACCGCCGCCTTCGCGATATTGACCGGCTTGTGGTTTTCCCCCATGGAGAAAACGTCCACCTGCTGCTTTTCGCCGTTTACCTGTAACTGCTTAATCGCAGCGGGACGGTACACGTCACATGCCACAAGAAGCGGCTTCTTGCCTTTCAGCTTCAGTTTTCCCGCAATCTTCGCCGTAGTTGTGGTTTTACCTGCGCCCTGCAGACCGCACATCATAATGACCGTGATGGACTTTCCCGGCTGCATGGTAATCTCCGTCGTCTCGGAGCCCATCAGGGACACCATTTCCTCATTTACGATCTTGATGACCATCTGCCCCGGATTTAAACCGTTCAGCACATCCGCGCCGACAGCCCGCGCTTCCACAGACTTCACAAACTGTTTGACCACCTTGAAGTTGACGTCCGCCTCCAGAAGCGCCATCTTAACCTCTTTTAACGCGGTCCTGACATCCTCCTCCGTGAGACGCCCCTTGCTTCTCAGATTCTTAAATACATTCTGCAGTTTATCTGTCAGACTCTCAAACGCCATCTGATCTTACGCCTTTCTGCCAAACATGGCGGCACACCTGTTCCCAAAAGTTTTTTGACGGATACGAACCTGCCGCCCCGAAACTATAATTCCTGCATAATCTTTGCCGACAGTTCCCTGACCTGTGAACCGTAAGATGCCGGATCCGCCAGCTCCCCTCTCTCATACTGCTCGGAAAGGCGGTTGATCTGCGCGATCTTTTCCTTGATGTGCGCAAATTTTTCCACCAGCTTCAGCTTCTCCTCGTATCCGAGGAGCGCCCTGTCACAGCGTTTCACAATATCGTGCACCGCCTGCCTGCTGATCCCCTGTGCCTCCGCGATCTCTCCCAGCGAAAGGTTCTCATACACAACGCTCTCGTAAATCTCCTGCTGGTGTCCAGTCAGCAGTTCCCCATAGAAATCATATAATAAACCCTGTTCTACGATCTTTTCCATGTTTTCACCACTTCTGCGCCGTTTCTGTCCCGGCTTTGCCGAGGCGGCGCACCGATGAAATATAGGCAGACGACCGCCGACTTTTGCATTTTACAATAGGAGGGGCTGTGTGTCAAGTATTTTTTCTTGACACATTACTATTGCCCTGCGCTCTTAAGTCTCCCGTTCCTCTCGCTTCTTCCGCAGCAGTAATTTTCTGTATCAAATCACCGCTCTCAATACTTACCAAAGTACAGGAGCGGTGCCTTTTTGATCTAAAATCCTGTTTTTCTCCAATTTGCAACTATGCTGCTGCCCGACAGACACATCATTCAACCAACGACCGACGCGTCAGGCAAACCCCGATGACTGCCCCAATCAAAGCAAACGGTGCTATCCGAACATACAGCCACTCAAATGCATGAATCATAACCCCGGCAACTGCAGTTTCCGGGTGACTATAATCCCACCCCAGATAAGGGCTGTTCCATACAATCAGGGCGGCAAAACCAGCCACTATAACTACGCTCAATGAGAGAAAAAACCAATGGAGCGCTTTTCGTCTCGCCGCTTTTCCCCGCGCAAGCTGTAGGTTTATGACTTCAAGTTTCTCAGAAATTACTTTTAAGTCATCCGCCTCCGTCTCCACAACGGTTTCTCCCAGCAGTGTGCTTACAGGTGTTTCAAACGCCTCTGACAGGAAAATAAGCATATCGGCATCAGGAACCGACAATCCTTGCTCCCATTTTGAAATCGTCTGCCTCACCACATGCAGTTTGACTGCAAGTTCCTCCTGTGAAAGTCCTTTGGATTTTCTGATTGTTTTAATATTTTCATTCAGCATCAACAATGCCCTCCTTTCACCACCATGATACGGAAGAACCCCCATTGCGGCAAGCAACGCAGATTAACATTGGACCGCCTACATCATCGTATCATCCCGCAAAACCTCCGCCAGATCCATCCCCCGCATTCTGCGCCAGCTCAGATAGTATGCGAGCGCCACCGTGCCGCCGACCGAAAGCACAAACGCGCCGATTGGCACAAAAGGCGCCTCAGCCAGAAACTCCGCCGGATTCATATAACTTGCCTTTAACATAGCGCCCACCGCCAAGACTGCGACGCCCGACGCCCACAGCATCGGGCGTGCCACAAGCGCAAATGCCTCAATACAGAACATTTTCCGCAGTTCTCCCGGCGTCATGCCCACGGAAAGATATCTGGCAAACTCCCGCTTCCTCTGCCGCACAAAGCCAAGGGCATTGGAAAACACGTTGCCCAGGCCGATCAGCGCGAGCAGCACACAAAAAGTCCCCAGCACGAGCAGCATTCCCTGTATCTTCTCATCGTTCGTCTCATATTCCCGGATGCGGTTCTCACTCTCTGTCGTATAAGCTCCCGCAAGGCTTTTTTCGATTTCTCCCTGAATCGTATCCAGTTCTTCCAGACTGACTCCTTCCCGACAGAGAATCCGAATGAACGTATCTTCCTTCGCGCCGCCTGTCCGCCTCTCGATTTCCTTCCACAGACTCGCCGGGACAAAGTGCACCAGCTCGTACTTGTCAATCGTGGCGTATTCTTCCCGCAATACGGGAACTTCTTCCGTATAGGCAATAACTGGAATCTCCGCCGTCTCCGCGCAGTCCGAAACCGACATTTCCGCAGCCACACCGCCCGTCCGCGCTACAAGCCTTGTCGTGCCCGCTTCCTTTATATAGGGCATATACTGCGGATGTCTGAAATCCGGATTGGTCACGTCACAGATGAGATTGCGTATTACCGCCCCGTCCGTCCGTTGTAGCGCGCCTATTGCTTCACAGTATGCCAGAAAACTCGCGTCATCCATTACGACAATCGGCGCACTCACTCTAAAAAATTCCCCGTCCCGCTCCACATACTTCCCGCTATCGTGGAAAAATCCTCCGTTCGCCCTCATTTCCCCACTCAGATTTTCCTCCGACAGCAGACTCTTCGCCTGCGCCTTCTGGTACACAATCACGTCATCCACACCCGGTATCTGCCGCAGTTTCTCCGCCTCCCCAAAACTGCCTATCCCCGTGTCTTTCACCGTAACCATAATGTCCCATGCGTCCTGATATTTTTCAAAGTATGTCTCCCTCGTGCTGATTTCCGACAGGGTAAAAAAACATTGCATCAGTGCAAAGGCCGTCATGGACAAAAGAAGCGACACCGACGCCGTCCGAAGCGCCTTTCGCTGTACCCGCAACGCGTTTCCCGCCAACTCTCCTTCCACGCCGAATATAAGGGAAAGTAACGGAGAATTGCATTTTCTTCTCGGTTCCAGCTCCCGTGTATTTCTGATCGCTTCAAGCGGCGTCATCACGCTCAGTTTCCTTGCCGGTATCCATGCTGATATCCCTATGGTGATTGCCGTTATCAACAGCGTAAACAAAAGAATCAGCGGATGGTACCCGAACACTGACGCCCGTCTGCCTTCCATCTCCTGTGCCAACATCTCCAACAGAGCCAGAAGCCCCATACTCCCCGCTATGCCAAGCAGCGTTCCCAGAAGAATCGGCGCCGCGCACAGGTATGCCGCCTCCTGCAAGAGACAGGTCCGAATCTGTCTCGGTGTCGCCCCGATGCTGGACAAAATACCGAACTGGTGGATTCTCGCCTGCATGGACACCGCGAAGGCATTGTGTATGATAACGATAAGCGAAAAGGAGGCAAGCCCCATTATCAATAGAAACAGCGGAAATACCAGCCTTGGCGCCTCATCGTTTGCGTCGCGCACCAGATACATCGCCATCAGCGCATACTGGTCTCCCTCCGCCCGCAGCCGTTCCACCTCATACTTCCACATATTGTAAAACTGACAGCTTAACAATGATAAAAGCAGCGACGAAATAAACGCGGCTGTCATAACGGAAACGGCGGCAGAGCGGTTGTTTTTCAGATAACCCGACGAATATTCTCTCCACATCTGCACTACCTCCTTCTCTCGTCGCCCACAATACGGCCGTCCTCTATGGTGATGATTCTGTCTGCCTCCAGCGCGATCTTTTCATCGTGGGTAATCAGCACTATGGTCTGCTTCATATTCCGGTTGGAGAGTTTGAGCATATCCATAATTTCCCCGGAATTTTTCTGATCCAGATTGCCTGTCGGCTCGTCTGCCAGCAATAACGCCGGTCGGTAAATCAGGGAACGGGCGATTGCCACCCTCTGCTGCTGCCCGCCCGAAAGCTGATTCGGCAAAGCCTCCAGCCGTTCGGAGATGCCAAGCGTCTTTACCACCTCTTCAAAGTACGCCTCGTCCGGTTTCTTTTTATCCAGTGTAAGCGGCATCAGAATGTTTTTCCTGACCGTCAGCGTGGGAATCAGATTATAAAACTGGTATACCAGCCCCACCTTTCTGCGCCGGAATATCGCCGCCTGTGTCTGATTCAGCCCGGCGAGGTCGGTCCCTTCCACGGTTGCCCTGCCGCCCGTCGGCTTATCCACACTGCCGAGAATATGCAGCAACGTGGATTTGCCGGAGCCGGAAGCCCCTGTAACCGCCACAAATTCTCCCCTTTCAATCTCAAGGTCAATCCCCGCAAGCGCCGTCACCCGGTTGTCCCCGGAGCCGTACACCTTACTGACCCCTTCGCATGTCAAAATATTCATCCGTCTGTTTCCTCCTTCATTTCTCATAATCAAGTCATAGCGAAACACTTTTTTGATTTTGATATGTTGTGCACAACGACTACAAAGTTTACGATGCGTTTCGCATCTACCTAATAATCATAACAGGAGAAAGTGACAACTCAGTGACGGTAAAAACGGATCTCAAAACAGGCGCCGCCCTCCGGCAGATTCCTCGCCCGTATGGTGCCGTTCTGCCGCATGATTAACTCCTTTGCCAGAGCAAGACCGATTCCGATACCTCCTTCACCCGCATGTTTCCCCCGGTAAAACCGCTCAAAGAGACAAGGCAAATCTTCCCTGTCGAATCCCGCCCCCTCATCCTGTATCCGTATTTCCGTATATAACGGGTTCTGTTCATAAAAGCAGCGGACACATCCGCCCGCATTGTGCTCCGCACAGTTTTTCATCAGGTTCATAACCGCCTCCATGGTCCAGTCCGGATCAACCACAACCAGCATCTCCCCTTGCTCCGGAATGTCCACGGAAACTTTCCAATACGCGAAAATCTCCTGCAGATTATCCGCCGCCAGCACAAGCAGCGTATAGACGTCCGTCGCCTCCCTCTTTAAGACCAGCGTACCCGCGTCCAGACGCGCAAGGAGCAGCAGCGCTTCTTCCAGATGCGTCAGCCTCGTAAGCTGCTTCATAATCTGCTCCCGCTCCTCCTTCTCCTCCCCACCGTCTCTCTCCTCCATTGTCTGTACCACCAAAGAAACCGTCGTGATCGGCGTCTTGATCTGATGGGCGATATTGGACAGATTCTTCGCGAACTCGCTTTTCGTCCGCACCGCCTCCTCTCTCGTCTGATAAAGATAGGTCACTGTCTTATAAATCTGGTCCTCCAGCCTGGAAAGCTCATCCTCCCCCAGCGCGGAAAGCACCGGCGCGTTTCCCGTATTTGCCTGTTCAAGATACGCCGTCAATACCTGGATACGCTGTCTCTCTCTTCTCCATTGAACCATAAACCCGGTCAGCAGAAGAAACGCACCCGCCAACCTGCAGATATACCAGCCCGAAACCAGCATAACGGCAGCGCCGGAAACAGACAGGACAGCCGGCAGAAAACAGGCGCCGTCTGCTTTTTTATATTTCACCCTTCCCATAACATATCCTCCATGCGGTAACCCACGCTTCTGACTGTTTTCAGGCATGCCGGCTGGTGCAGCTTGTCACGCAGACGCTTGACCGTTACACTCAATGTATTGTCATTCACATAGTTTCCGTTCACATCCCAGACCTGTTCCAACAGTTTTTCCCTGGTGACAATCCTGCCCTTATTTCTCATCAGGCACATAAGCACCTGATACTCCGCCGCACTCAAACTCACTTCCTCCGATCCGCAGGTAACCAGCATACGGTTTAGATCCATCGTGATCCCGCCGCAGGACAGATACTGCCCGCTCACATTTCCGCTTCTTCTGAGGAGCGCCTGCACTCTGGAATATAATACCTCCAGCGCGAAAGGTTTCACCACATAATCGTCCGCTCCGCTCTCGAATCCTGAAACAATATCCGCGCTGTCACCCCGCACCGTCAGAAAAATAATTGGCAATTCCTTCCATGACCCGCGAATCCACTGACACAGCCCGTCCCCGCGCCCGTCCGGCATATTCCAGTCCAAAAGCACCATGGCAGGCAGACGTCGTGAAAGCGCCAGCTTTACTTCCGCGAGCGTGCCGTATATCGACACTTTTATATTCTTCCGTTCCAGATACGCCTTCACCATCCCCGCAATATTCGGATCGTCTTCCGCATAATATAGTTCCGTCATTCCACTGTTCCACCTTTTCTGTCTGAATTATATTTTGTATTATACCATACAAAAAGATAGGCATCTTCCAAAAAACATGCTATAATATATACAATATTGCTGAAGGAGGGGAAACCGACATGAAACTCTCAGATTTTATGGATATGTCGCATTTGCAGGAAGTGCAGGATGCCTTTTCTGCCGCCACTGGTCTTGCCGCCATCGCGATTGACACAGAAGGCAACTACATTACCAAAGGGAGCGGTTTCACGGATTTCTGCATGAAATATACCAGAGGATGTCCGGAAGGCGCAAAACGCTGTAAGAAATGCGATGCCGACGGTCATGGCGTCTATGAATGTCATGCCGGGCTGATGGATTTTGCCAATGATATTATCCTGAATGGCGAAAAAGTCGGCGCTATCATCGGCGGACAGGTTCTTCCGCACGAGCCGGATGAGGAAAAATTCAAAACAATCGCCGGGGAGCTTGGCATTGATCCAGACACCTATGTCCGCGCTGTTCAGAAAGTGCCCGTGCGTTCGGAGAAAGCAATCCGTGCGGCGGCTTCTCTCTTAAGCGATGTCGTGAACCGCATGGTTTTACAGGAATATTTGAGCGCTACAGAATATAAAAAGATTCATGTGTGGGAAAAAGAAATCGCAAATGCCACAGAAACCGTGGCGCGGATCAAAGAAAATACCAGAGAACTTGAGGGTATCGCCTCCAAGCAGACGATCATGGCGTTAAACGCTTCCATCGAGACGGCGAGGGTCGGCGCGGCAGGCGCCGGGTTCGGCATTATCGCGAAACAGATGGGCACCTTTTCCAAACAGTCCACGGAAATCTATAAGAAGATTACGCAGGACGCCAACAGTATCGCTGAATCCATACATAAGATGAACGAAACCTGATCCGAATTTTCATAAACGTGCTAAGAAAAAAGCTGTCACCTGTTTTTACAGAGGACAGCTTTTTCATACTTTCCATCAAATTCCGCTTTGCAGAATCTCTGGTCCGGCGTTACACGACAATCTCCAGATACCCCACCATCTTCGCCATATCGAACTCCTTGATCACGCCCAGATTGGGATCATAGTATTTCCCGTCATACCCTACAAGATAATGGCTGTATCTGCCCATGCGCTCCATGATGATCGTACACTTCGGCAGCTCCACGCTCTTGCCAAGGGTATACACAATCTTATCCGCATGGCGGATGCCCAGATATTCCAACGTTGCGATCATTTTACTCATGTTCGCCTGCCACTCCCGGCACTTCATAATATCGCACGCCTCGTCTAACGTCGTCCCCGCGATCATAGCGATGCAGGACTGTCCGCACAGACCGTCCCAAGGCTGTGTCACCAGCTCCACCCCGTCGATTTTACGGATGGGATGCTCCACACTATAGGGACTGTCACCGATTCTTCCCATGACATTTCCCACAATCTCAATGGAAATCAGGTATTTTTTGCCAAGCTCCACCTTGGAGAGCGTATCCTGACTCACCGGGATATCATAGTACCCCTGCCCCTTCGGCAGCAGATCGCAGATAAAGCACACATCGTCAAAGCAGACCCGCACCGGCGCGTCACCCACCTTCTCGCATACCTCCCAGACATTGAAGGGCACGGAGATGGCATTTTCATTCTCCCGAAATTCCACAGTACCTTCAAATTCGTATTTCATGTCGTAACCCTGCCTTTCTTTTTTGTATTTTCACGGCGCAGACCTCTCACCGCTGTTTGCCGCCCTCATTCATCATCCTCTTCCTCGTACTCCTGCGCGTCAAAGCTGACATTTAAATCCACGTCCCCCTTGATGCCGGACACCTTTCCCTTGTTCGTATACTGCCAGATTTTAAAGTCATAGGGAAAATAATAAGTCTCGTCATAATAGGCAAACCACTTATCGTACTCCTCTAATTCTTCTATATCCAGAAGCAGCATAAAAGTCTTCAAATTGCCGTATATCATGGGCGTATATCCCGCCTCTTTGACTTTCTCACAAAAAGCGATGCAGTATTTTGTCCGCTCCTCGCTGCTCAGATCGTTGCTGCGCGCGTTCGTGCTTGTCACTGCCTCCACGTCAATCACTACCGGATATGTCACCTTATAAGGCGCGATGGACTCGATCACAAACTCTGCTTCCTCCTCCGCCTCCTCCACGCTCATAGCCTGGGTAAAGAAATAGACGCCCACATCAATATCATTCTTCAAAGCTCCCTCAATATTTCTCTGGAAGGTTTCGTCCTCCAGAATTTCACCCTCTGTATACCCTCGGATTCCCAGACGGATAAAGGCATAATCCACTTCATCCGATGCCACCTTTTCCCAGTCGATCTTATCCTGATACCGGGATACATCTATTCCTTTACGGGAAATACGCTCTCCTTCTTCATAATAATGGATCACCCCGTCCCCATCCGCCATAAAAGACTCCGGATTGTATGTATTCTTTGCCAGTTCTTCCAGAATCGGGAAGAAATAATATCGCCCGGTATCAGCCACCACAACCTCATCCGGATAGAAGTCCCTGAGCATCTCCGTGGTTCCCTGTCCCGAGGTCATAAAGCCCTTGATCCGGTCAAGTAAGCCCTTTTCCACCTCTTCCCCCGTTTTCTCCTTCGCCTCCTCAACCGCACTCTCAATCAGGGCATCCACCTCATCCTGGCTGTACGCTGCCGCCTCTCTAAGGCGGATTTCCTCCAGCTCGCTCATAACCGCCGTGTTCTTCTGCTGAACCGCCCGGTACTGAAATACCATGACCAGGCAGATCGTTACCGCCGTCAAAGTTATAATGCAGAGAAGAATGGAGCCTGTGAGAATGCTGTTCTCACTTCTTCTCCGTCTCTTCCTGCCGCGCTTTTTCTGCGAATGATTCTCCTGCATAGACTCTCCTTTTATATGCGCATATCATTATACGCGCTCACTAAAGTAGCTTTTGTACCCTTCCCCGAACACCTCTGTCGCACTCGTGATAATCATAAAGGAATTGGGATCCTCCTGTTTTACAATCTCCTCCGCTCTGGGCGACATGGGCTTTTTCACCACGCACATAATTACCCGCTTGTTATCTCCACTATATGCGCCCTGCCCTTTTATATATGTCACGCCGATATCCAGATCAGACAAAAGACGCCCCGCAATGTTTTCCGCCTTCGAACTGATGATATACAGAAGTTTTGCCTCATCCCTGCCGTAGAGCACAATATCCATCACCACAGAAGTGCATGTAGCGGAAATCGCCGCATACAGCGCGGCATTCAGATCCCGGAACACAATGCCTGAAAGGGTCACCACCAGCGCATCCGCAATAAAGAAAATTTTACCTGTCTTCAGATGCGGAAAGTGAAGCCGCAGCGCCTTGACGATAATGTCCATTCCACCCGTGGTCGCACCCGCCCGGAAAATCACGCCGATGGAAACCGCCGTGAACGTTCCGCCCACAAGCGCCGCCAGAAGAATATCATCCGTTGCCGCCCCATACGGCGCCAGCACATCCGTAAAAAACGAAATCAGCGCCGTTGCATAAATTGTGGACACCGTGAGCACGATTCCGAACTTCCACACCGCAAAGACCAGGATCGGTATATTGATCAGCATAATGAGCGTACCCGTACCGACCGGTAAAATCCTGCTCAAAATAATGGCGATACCTGTCACGCCGCCCGGCGCCATATTATTGGGATCCGTAAAAAGGCTGACCCCGGCAGCATAGAGAAATGCCGCTGCCGTTATAATAACATATTTCTTTACTTTCTGCATGAATATGAGTCCTGTCCTTTTTCCTTTAGTCATATCCACTTTATAGTATATTTACACGCTCGCCCGCACAAGCTTCGGCTGGTATCCATTGTCCTCAAGCGCTTTGATGATCTGGTTTTTGTGCTCTGTACCGTATGCCTCCAGCGTAATCCGCAGCTCCACCGCCGCATTACGGTTGATGGAGACAAACTGGTTATGCTCCAGCTTGATGACATTGCCGCTCTGTTTCGCGATCACGTCCGACACTCTGGAAAGCTCGCCCGGCTTGTCCGGCAGAAGCACCGATACGGTAAATATCCTGTCGCGCAGCACAAGACCCTGCTGCACCACGGAGGACATGGTGATCACATCCATATTGCCGCCGCTTAAGATGGAAACAATCTTTTTATGCTTCACATCCAGATGCTTTAATGCCGCCACCGTGAGCAGCCCGGAATTTTCCACCACCATCTTATGGTTCTCCACCATATCCAGAAATGCCACCACCAGCTCCTCATCCTCGACCGTGATGATATCGTCCAGATTTTTGCTTACATAAGGGAAAATCCTCTCTCCCGGCGTTTTCACCGCCGTACCGTCCGCAATTGTGTTGACCTGCGCCATGGTCTGCACTTTTCCCGCCTTGATGGACGCCTGCATACATGCCGCACCCGCGGGCTCCACACCAATCACTTTAATTTTCGGATTCAAAAGTTTCGCCAGCGTGGATACGCCGGTGGCAAGACCGCCGCCGCCGATCGGCACCAGAATATAATCCACTAAAGGAAGTTCCTTGATGATCTCCATGGCGATCGTTCCCTGTCCCGTCGCCACATCCAGATCATCGAAGGGATGCACGAACGTATAGCCGTTCTTCTCGACCAGCTCCAGCGCATGGGCACATGCCTCGTCATACACGTCGCCGTGCAGGATCACCTCCGCCCCGTAACTCTTCGTACGGTTTACTTTGATGAGAGGGGTTGTGGTAGGCATCACGATCACCGCCTTCACCCCGTAACATTTTGCGGCGTATGCCACACCCTGGGCATGGTTCCCGGCAGAAGCCGTAATCAGCCCTTTCGCCCGCTCTTCCTCCGACAACGTACTGATTTTATAGTAAGCGCCCCTGAGCTTATACGCACCCGTCAGCTGCATATTCTCCGGTTTCAGGTAAACTTTGTTCCCGGTCTGTGCACTGAAATAATCGCTGTACACAAGCTTCGTCTCCGAAGCAACCTCCTTCACAACCTCATAGGCTTCCTCGAACTTGTCTAATGTCATTGCTTCCATCCCCTATGTGCCTCCTTACTTCTGCTACTATTCACAGCTTCCCGCTGCCCATAGTAACGGCATTTACTGCTCGTCCTCCTCCGCTTTCACATCAAAGAGCGCGTCCACAAACTGCTTTGCGTCAAATTTCTGTAAATCCTCTATGGATTCTCCCACGCCGATATACTTCACCGGAATCTGCAGTTCCGACTGGATCGCAACCGCGATGCCGCCCTTTGCCGTCCCGTCCAGCTTCGTCAGAATAATGCCGGTCACATTCGCCACCTCACTGAACTCTTTCGCCTGCTGCAGGGCGTTCTGCCCCGTGGTGCCGTCCAAAACAATCAGATTCTCCCGATGAGCGTCTGGAAACTCCCTGTCGATAATACGGTTAATCTTTTTCAGCTCCTCCATCAGATTCTTTTTGTTGTGGAGCCTCCCTGCCGTATCGCATAAGAGCACGTCCACGTTTCTCGCCTTCGCCGCACTCACCGCGTCAAAAATCACACTCGCCGGATCCGCGCCTTCCGTGCCGCCGATCATGTCCACGCCAGCACGAGCCGCCCACTCGGAAAGCTGTTCTCCCGCCGCCGCGCGAAACGTATCCGCCGCCGCGATTAACACTTTTTTCCCCTGTCCCTTAAGCTGTGCCGCAAGCTTTCCGACCGTGGTGGTTTTTCCTACGCCGTTAACGCCGATCAGCATCACCACCGACCGTTCCTTCTCGAAATCGTAGGCTGTCTCTCCCACTTCCATCTGCTCCCTGATGCTGTCAATCAGATGTTCTCTGCAGGCGGCAGGTTCCTTGATATGGTTTTCTTTCACCTGCTTTTTCAGCCGCTCCAGAATCTCCTCGGTGGCGTTCACCCCGATGTCTCCCATAATGAGAATCTCCTCAAGCTCCTCATAAAAGTCGTCGTCGATGCTGGAAAATCCGCCGAACACCGCATCCATGCCGTGTACAATATTGTCCCTCGTCTTGGTCAGGCCCGCTTTCAACCTGCCGAAGAACCCCTTTTTTTCTTCGCTCATGCCTTCCCTTTCCTCATCTAATCATCTAAATCTTTATCAATCAGATTGACGCTCACCAGCGTAGAGACGCCCTTCTCCTGCATGGTGATACCGTAGAGCCTGTCCGCCTTCTCCATAGTGCCGCGCCTGTGCGTAATCACAATAAACTGCGTGTTCTTCGTAAGCTTGTGCAGATACTTGGCAAACCGCGTCACATTGTTCTCGTCAAGAGCCGCCTCAATCTCGTCAAGAAGACAGAACGGCGAAGGTTTCAGATTCTGAATCGCGAAGAGCAGGCAGATCGCCGTCAGGGACTTCTCTCCGCCGGACATCTGCATCATGTTGACCAGCTTCTTCCCGGGCGGCTGCGCAATCACCAGAATGCCTGCCTCCAATACATCCTCGTCCTCAATCAGCTCCAGGGAACCTTTGCCGCCGCCGAACAGTTCCTTGAACACCTTGTCGAACTCCCGGTTGATCTGGGCGAATTTTTCATTAAACTGCTTCCGCATGGAAGTGTCCAGCTCCTCGATAATGCCGAGAAGCGTTTTTTCCGCCTCCACCAGATCGTCGTGCTGTGTTTTCAGGAAAGTATACCGTTCCATCAGATTGCGGTAATCCTCGATGGCGTTCACGTTCACATCCCCAAGCTTTCTGATCGCATCTTTCAAATTGCTGATCTCCCGCTTCATTGCCGGCAGGTCGGTCATCTCCTCATTCTTTAGTCCTTCCGCGTCAGAGAGTGTAATCTCGTACTCGTCCCACATATAATTGATCTGGGACTCGATGGATTCCTCCATACGCTCTTTCTGCGCGTTCAGGCGGTATACTTCCTTGTCGAGCGCCGCCATGCGCTGGGAGAGTTCTTCCCGCGTGCCAAAAAAATTTTTCTGCTTTCCGGAAAGTTCCTCCTTCGTCTCCACGTCCTCTTTCAGTTTGATCTCCGCCTCCGTCTGCGCCGTATGGGAAGCCGCAATGGTTCTCTCGATCTCAAGAATGTTCTCCTTCTTGCGCTCCACTTCCTCCTTGCCCAGATGCAGCCCTTCCTTCACCTCTTTCAGTTCTGACTGATAGCGTTCTCTCTCTCCGTCCACGCGCTCCAGATTCTGCCGCCTGAAATCGGCGTTCTGGCGCATTTTCTCCACTTCCACATCCCACTCGGTCATCTGTGCCGACTGCTCGGATTCAAGAGCTCGCTTTTCCTCAAGCTGCGTCTGAAATTCGGCAATCTGGACCTCCACACTCTTTTCCAAAGCCTCGGAATCAGCAAGCTCTTTCGCCGCCGCTTCCTTGCCCGCACGTATCTCACCGATCTGGGTCTCGATATCCTGCTCCTCCGTCTTTAACTCGCCGAAACCCTCCGTGGTTTCGCTCTTCTTTTCCTCCGCCTGCATCACGCTCATTCTGGCGGTATTCTGCTCGATAAATTTGCGCTGAATCTGCCCCTTGACATCCTCGATCTCGAGACGCAGCTTGTTACGCCCCCGTTTGGTCTCCTCGATCTCATTTAAGATCTGGTCGATCTCCTTCACATACTGCTTAACCTTTTTCTCCAGCTCCTCCATCTCCCGGCGTCTGCCGAGCAGATTGGAATTATTCTTAAACGCGCCGCCGCTGATGGCACCGCCGGGCACGAGAAGCTCGCCCTCCAGGGTAACCATACGGATGCCATAATCAAACTTTCTGGCGATCTTTACCGCATTGTCAACATTGTCAACGACCATAATGCGCCCCAGCATCGCCTTCGCCACATTCCGGTATTTCTTTTCAATATTTACAAGCGCATCCGCCATCCCTATTACGCCCGGCTCCTTCAATGCATCCTTGTTTTTAAATTCCTGGGGATGGGTAATGCTTGTAAGCGGCAGGAACGTCGCTCGCCCCGCCCTCGCCTTTTTCAGGAAGCCGATCATCCGCTTGGCGGTTCCCTCATCCTCCGTGACGATATTCTGGATATTGCCGCCCAGCGCCGTCTCAATGGCGGTCTCGTACTTCGCCTCCGCCTGGATGATATCCGCCACAACGCCGATGATACCCTTCTCGCTATCCTTTTTCTCCATGACAGCCTTGACACTGCCGCCGTAGCCCTCGTAACGCTCCGTCAGATTGGAGAGCGCTTCCAGCTTGGACTTCTGCTGGTGGTAGAGCACCTGCGTATCCCGCAGTTTCTGGTCTTTCCCTGCGAGTTCATCCCGCACGCCGGCAAGACGCTCTTCCATGAGCTCCTGCTGTTCCGTCAGCTCCTTGATGGATCGTGTAATCGCCTCAAATTCTTCCTCCAGCTTTTTGATCGTCTCCGTCTGCTCCGCCTCGTCGGACTTGGCACGGAGAAGCCTGGAGTTCAGTTCCGCCTTCCGTATATTCACCTGCTCCAGCATCGTGTCAAAACGTCCCAGCCTTGACTTGATGGTGGCGCGGTTATTGAGCGCCTCTATAATGGTATTCTTTCCGCTTTCAATATGATTATTTAAGGTTTCTATCTCGCTCTGGGTTTTTTCCAGAAGTTCTCTCGCCGTCGTCCGCTCCTCCTCCAGAGCCGCCAGCTTTTCGTCGATCTCCTGTTTCTGCGCGAGGATGGTCTCCCGCTCTTTATCTCTCTCCGCCAGCTGTTCACTGATGCTGTTGATGCGGGTCTGCAGATGCTCCTCATTGCCCTCCGCAGAGTGAATCTGCTCCTTTAAGACATTGATCTCGCCCTCCAGCTTGGAGCGCATCACGCCCGTGTCCGTGAGCGTGGCTCTCGCCGCCTCAATCTCCGCGTCCAGCTGCTCGATGCGGCTCTGGATCCGCTCGTACTCCTCCTTGGTAGACTCATATTTATCCGTGGTCTCCTGCAGATCGCCGGAAGCAATGCGCAGCTTCTCATCCACATCCTTAAGCTGCTCCGTAATCCTTATATTTTCAAGCAGGAACACATTGACGTCAAGAGTCTTTAACTCCTCCTTCCTGCGGAGATAAACCCTTGCTTTTTCCGCCTGCTTTTCAAGAGGTCCCGTCTGTTTCTCCAATTCCGCCAGAATATCGTTCACGCGCAGCAGGTTCTGTTTTTCCGCCTCCAGCTTCTTCTGCGCCGCATACTTTCTCCGCTTAAATTTCACAATGCCTGCCGCCTCGTCAAAAAGCTCCCTGCGCTCCTCCGGCTTGCCGCTTAAGATCTTATCAATCTGCCCCTGTCCGATAATGGAGTAGCCCTCCTTACCGATACCGGTATCGTAAAACAGTTCATTGACGTCTTTCAGGCGGCACGGCGTACCGTTTAACATATATTCGCTCTCCCCGGAGCGGTACAGCCGCCTCGATACCGTCACTTCGTCGAAATCAATGGCAAGCTGATGGTCTGAATTGTCCAGTGTAATCGCCACATAGGCATAGCCCAGCGGCTTTCTCATCTCTGTTCCGGAAAAGATCACGTCCTGCATAGATGCGCCGCGCAACTGCTTGATGCGCTGTTCTCCCAGCACCCACCTGACCGCGTCCGCAACGTTGCTCTTCCCGGAACCGTTCGGCCCTACAATACCGGTAATGCCATTGTGAAATTTAAAAGTTATTTTATTTGCAAAGGATTTAAACCCGTGCACTTCTATACTTTTTAAATACATATATTACCTTTCTTTTCTCGCAAGAAGAGCCTGGTAAGCCGCCTGCTGCTGTGCCGCTTTCTTGGAATGTCCGACTCCCCATCCCACCTTTTTCTCTCCCACGTAGACCTCCACCTCAAAAGTTTTATCGTGCTGTGGTCCCTCTTCTTTTACGAGTTCGTAATGAAGCGCACCCTCGTTCCCCTGCTGCACCTGCTCCTGCAGAATCGTCTTGGCGTCATAAAAAAGCTGTTTGTGCTCCAAATCCGAAAGGATAAAGCGGTGGATAAACGCAGAGGCTTCCTCTAGTCCCCCATCCAGATAAATCGCGCCGATTACCGCCTCCATCACGTCGGAGACAATAGAGTCCCTGGTTCTTCCGCCGGTTGCCTCCTCTCCCTTTCCGAGCAGGATAAACTGCTCCAGAGAAAAATCCCTCGCACAGAAAGCGAGCGCAGGCTCGCAGACCATGGAGGCACGCATCTTCGTCAGTTCCCCCTCCGGCGTATCCCCCCGTTCCCGGAAAAGGAAGTCGCTGCTCACAAGCTCCAATACCGCGTCCCCCAAAAACTCCAGCCGCTCATAATCTTTAAATTTATTGATCTTCATCTCATTGGCGTAGGAACTGTGAGTGAGCGCCTGGCGCAGCAGTTTCTTATCCCGAAAATGATATGCAATTTTTTCTTCCAGCCCGCCAAACGCTTCGTCCGTCATAAAAATGGTCATGCCCTTTCTCTCACGTGGAAAAGCCCCTTCCTCATCAGAAAGGGCCAACCGCTTACTCCCTGCTGCTCTTGATCAGTTCTACCGCCTCGCCCACCGTAGTGATGCGTTCCGCCTTTTCAGCCGGTATTTCAATCTGAAAAGCGTCCTCAATTCCCATGATAATCTGGTAAACATCCAGGGAATCCGCTCCCAGATCCTCCAGAAATGTGGTCTCCTCCGTGATCTCCTTCGGGTCTACACTTAAAATCCCCGCTATCACTTCCCGTAATTTATCAAACTCCATCGCCAAACATACCTCTCCGCTTTCCCAAGCGTCTCCCGCTGTTGGTATCTTATTGTTCACGCATTACCTGCTCCCGGATCTTTTCGCTGATCTGCTGCTCCGTAAATGCAATGCACTGTAAAATCGAGTTTTTAATCTCGTTCGCCTTCGAACTTCCGTGTGTTTTCACCACAAGGCCTTTCAGCCCCAGAAGCGGCGCGCCGCCGTACTGTTCCAGATCGAACGCCTTCAAAGTCGTCTTAAGCGCAGGCTTCACCAGAAGCGCGCCGATTTTGCTTCGAAGGGAGGTCATCATGCCCTCCTTCACTTTGCTGATCAGCGTCAGTCCCACACCTTCATAAGTTTTCAGGATCACATTTCCCACAAACGCCTCACAGACGATCACGTCCGCCGCTCCCGCCGGAATATCCCTCGCCTCCACGCTGCCGATAAAGTTGATGTCCGTACAATTTTTAAGAAGGGGAAAAGTTTCCTTAACAAGTGCATTTCCCTTCTCTTCCTCCGCGCCGATATTCACAATGCCGACCTTCGGATTTTTCACGCCCATCACATATTCCATATAAACCGAGCCCATCTTCGCAAACTGCACCAGATGGGAAGGTCTTGCGTCCACATTCGCGCCGCAGTCAATCAGCAGGGAACAGCCTGTCGCCGTCGGAATAAGCGGCGCAAGAGGCGGTCTCTCTACTCCTTTAATCCTGCCCACAATCACCTGTCCGCCCACCAGAGTCGCCCCGGTGCTTCCCGCGGACACATAGGCGTCACAGGTACCGTCCTTTACCAGGTTGAGCGCCTTCACAAGCGAAGAGTCCTTCTTCTTACGGATCGCCATCACCGGCGGCTCCGCCGTCTCTATAATCTCGGAGGCATGTACCACCTCAATCTGCTCCTTCGGATATGTATAACCGGCAAGCTCCTTTTCCAGAACATCCTGCTTTCCGACCAGATACACCTTGATCTTGCCGCTCTCGTTTACTGCCTCCACTGCGCCCTTTACCGTCTCCACAGGGGCGTTGTCGCCACCCATGGCATCCACAGCCACATTTATCCATTTACTCATATGATCTCCCTCAGAGCCAAGCAATTTGTTACTCAAATTATCATACTAAATCCGCCCATAAAAATCAAGGCTCTTCGAGAGGTTCCCGAAAAGCCCGTCACATTGATCAGTCAACTGCAATGATCTCTTTTTTGTTGTACGTTCCGCATTTCTTACATACCCTGTGGGGTACCATCAACGCGCCGCACTTGCTGCATTTTACCAAAGTAGGAGCACTCATTTTCCAGTTTGCTCTCCTCTTATCTCTTCTGGCTTTAGAAGATTTGTTCTTAGGACAAATAGACATCGTTACACCTCCTTATCCGCTTCAAAAATATCTTTGATCGCCGCCATCCTGGGATCGGGAACAAACGTATCGCAGTCGCACGTCCCTGTATTCAGATCCCTGCCGCATATGGGGCAGATCCCCTTACAATCCGGCTTACACAGGATCTTCATAGGCCAGCTTGTCACTATCTCACTGATTAGCAAGTCCTCTACATTCAACTGAAAGCCTTCCATGAAGGGCTGTTCTTCGTATGCCGAAGGTTCAGCCGCTATATCCGGCGCCCACACTTCTCTGGTAAAGCTGACTTCCCGCTTCTCTTCCACCGGCTTCAGACATCTGTCACAGCCCGCCGAGAAGACAAAATCCGCTTTTCCCTCAATCCGTGCCCTGCCCTTTCCCGTGTTTGCAAAAACAAAGCTCACCGGTGATGAAGCAAGCACCGGAAATTTCTCCCCACCGACAGAAATTTCTGTAATCCCTGTTTCTGTCTGCATGGAAACAACTCTGTCCTCATTTGTCAACACTTCCGTCAGGTTCACGAACATAGCAGACTCCTATCCACACTCAAACAATTATACATAGGGCATCCCGGTTTGTCAACCGAATATTTTTAGAAATCCGGTCAGACGGAGAACTGCCCGACACCGCCCACAAGCTGATCCACGTCGCCCTTCAGATCCTCCACCATTTCCTTGGATCTTGCCACAATCTGTCCCAGCTCCTCTGTCATGGCGGAAGTCTCCTCGGAGGAAGCCGCATTGTCCTGCGCCAGAGAGTTTAATGTATCGAGCACCGTGGTAATGCCCTGTCTCTGTACCTCAATCTCCTCCGTCATGGCTTCAATGTTCACTATCGACGCCATGCACTGGTCCAGATTCGCATAGAGCTCTGCAAAAATGCTCTGCGTATCATTTAATACATTCACCTGACGTTCTACCGTCCCGTTCACCTTCTCCATGATCTGCAGGGACTGTACCGATTTGCTCACCAGATCATTGATAATATTGGAGATCTGGCTCACCGACTGCGTAGACTGGTTTGCCAGCGCCCCAATCTCCGTTGCCACCACCGCGAAGCCCTTGCCGCTCTCCCCGGCGCGCGCCGCCTCAATGGACGCGTTTAACGCTAGCAGGTTGGTCTGATCCGCAATCGCGTCGATCAGCCCCGCCGCCTGCTTGATGGCATCTGCCGCCTCGTTCGTCGCCTCGGCATGCTCATGCATACTTATCACGTCCTCTTTCGTGCGCATATTTGCCTGTACCAGCTCCTGCAGTTTCTCAGAGCACTCTCTGCTCAGTTTCTTCATGGAATCGGAGTTATCACGCAGATCCGCCACTTCTTTTGTGGTCTTGTCAATACCCTGCGCGATTTTATTGACTTCGCCGGTAGCATCCGACGTGGAAGCCGCCTGCGCTGTAATATTTTTGGCAATCTCCTCCACCGCAATGTCCACTTCCCCGATGGATTTCTCCATATGCTGGAAGCTCTCCTCAAACTCTACCGTCATATCCTCCACTTTATGTGCCGTGCCCGCAATCGCCATGATGAGACCATGAATCTTCTCTCTTGCCGTATTCAGGCTGTCCGCCGCCACGCCCATCTCGTTTCTCTGCTTCACTTCCACATCCGCCGTCAGATCTCCCTCAGAAATGCTGACCGCGAAATCTTTTACCCTGCGAAGGGGCACAACCAAAAATTCCCCGACGATAAAGGATACCACCACCGTGACAATCAGCAGAATGGCGAGACATCCCGACATCATCGCGCAGGAATTGTGGTACTGCTTTGTGATCGAAGCCTCCACCTCCAGCATCTGCGCGTTCATGTCGTCCACGTAGTTGCCTGTGGAAACCGCCCAGCCCCACGGCTCAAAGTAGCCGGAATACGCCACCTTGGGCGCGACGGTCACCCCGTCCGCCTTTGTGAAGGAAAACTGGTTATAACCGCCCTTTTCCGCCGACTGGCACACTTTCATAATGGACTGAATGATCATAATGCCATCCTGATCCTCCAGATCATAACGGTTATTTCCTTCCTGCTCAGGCAGGATCGGATGCATAACCAGTATGTAATCTTTGTCATCTATCCAGAAATAACCGCTGCCGTCATCCCGGTAACGCATGGCGCGGACGATCTCAGCCGCCTCCGCTTTCGCCTCTTCCTCGGTCATCTCCCCTGCTGCCGCCTTGTCATACTCCGCCTGCAGGATCGCCAGCACACTCTGCACCTGTGACTTGATCTCCGTCCGATACCCGTCATCCATCGCCTTCGCGTACTCGTCGTATGCGCCGTTGGAAATGTTTTTCATCGCCAGAATGCCGATCAGACCGACCGCGCAGCCGATCACGATTCCCAGCGCCGCGCAGACTAAGATCAGCGTCGTTTTCAGGCTTTTTGTTCCACCCCGTTTCTTGTCCAATTTCCACACATCCTTCCCATAAGTCTGTTCTTCTCCCAAAACAATATTATTATACACCTGTCCCCCCTGTTTTTCAAGCATTGACGCGCGAATACACGCGTCGCGTGTCGTCAAAATAATTCCTGCCAAAATATTTTCCCGGCGCCCATATTTGTGTTATACTGTAAGGAACGCAATAAGGAACGCAGGAAAACCGATCTGCGGATTTCGGCGTTTTACATACGCCAAATATATCATTTAGGGAGGATTCCAGTTATGTATCATTTCACAGACGACTGCCTGATCGGCGTGGAACAGATCGACAACGAGCACAGAGAACTGTTCCGCATCATAAATGAAACGCAGGAATTGTTGGATAACCAGATTTTAAACGACAAATATGACCACATCATAGAGACGGTCGAACGACTGGAACAGTACGCGGAAGCGCATTTCCGGCACGAGGAGGACTACATGGAGAGCATCCGCCACCCGGAGCTTTCCCTGCAGAAAAAACAGCATCTCTTCTTCCGCGACAAAATCAACGGCATCACAAACTCCTTCTCCTCCGACAACGCCCAGCAGGAAGTGCTTGACGATCTGCTGCGGTATCTCGTGACCTGGCTGTACCGCCACATCATCAGCTCCGACCTGATGATCGGCAAACTAAAGCCCTCGGGAAGCAGAATCGCGCCGCAGTTTAGCGATGCCTACCTGACAGGCATTCCGCTGGTTGACAAGGAACACCGGGAACTGTTCCGCATCATCGGGGATGTGTACCGCGTGATGACGGATGAATATGCTTTTGATAAATACGACGAGATCGTCCATCTGCTCGAAGAGCTCCGGGATTACACGAAATTCCATTTTCAGGACGAGGAAATGTATATGGAAAGCATTCACTATGACGGGCTGGAAGCGCAGAAGCGGGCGCACGAAGCTTTTGTATCGAGACTGGAAGAGATGGACCTGGCGCATGTTGACGAGAACCAGCAGGAGACGCTTGAGAACCTTATGGAGTTTCTGACAGAGTGGCTGGTGAACCACATCCTGCATACGGACAAGAAAATACCGACAGGGGCGCAGAGTTAGCGCCCCTTTTCCTTTTCGTTTTTATCCATAGTATTTATCACAGAATTATAAAATCAAATATCAAAAACCACTAGATGTTGTGGTGGCTCTCAAGCATTAGAATACCAAAATCAAATGGCTCTCAAGCGATAAAACGGTGGCTCCGAAGCGTTAGAATATTCACTTATATTATAACCAGATTTCACTGTAATTGTCAAATCTTGATAAGTGTTTTCATTTTTTGATAACTGTTTTTTTATTTTTGATAACTGTTTTTCATAATTTGATAACAAATAATCCCCTTTCCTTCTCCATCGGCTTCCAAACCGCACACTACTTTGCCATACGCCGCTCGCTCTCCGCTTGGTACTCACTAAGCTTCCGGTTCAAATTCTCGGATTCTCTTTTATGCAGTCTCCAAATCACAAAGGAAACTACCATAAAGACAGCCAGTATTCCCACAACCATAGCCGCCAGCATAAAGATATTTTCTATGTCCATCCACCCAAACCAATAACCGCTTCCCAGCACAACCACATTGATATACACATAATGCAGCCCCTTATTGAACGCTTCCCGCCTTCTGCTGATCTCCCGGTAAGGATGAAAAAAATTGCCCAGACTGCACACAAAGGCAAGCGCTAAAAGCTGCCAGAGAATATCCCCATCCAGAAACGTATTGCCGGACCAGAATATTTTATTATAGACCGCACAGACAAAAACGCTGCCTGTCGTTACCATGCAGAATGTCAGCAGAAGCTCCACCGTCCTTTTTTTCGCACCTTCTCTCATATAAGCCCTCGTTCCCGCGCGATTTCCGCGCCTGTTTTTCTAATTCACCGTCCCCGGCATAGAATCACTCTTTCACACCGTCCAGACTCCCGCCACTTCTCCCTCAGACATTTACATCCCGAGCCGCTTTTTCAGCGCCGTCACATACTGTCTGGAAATCATAAGCCGCTCCCCGTTCATCATCTGCGCCTCAAACCGCCCGCCAAAATCCGGCGCAAACTGCTTTACCTTCGCCAGATTGATGATCGCAGATTTGGATGCCCTGAAAAAATCCGTGTTCGCATACATCTCCTCAATCTCATACAGCTTGTATCTGACCTCGTACACATCCTGTTCCAGATAGAGAAATACTTTGTTGTCTACCGCCTCAAAATAGTAGATATCCCCGGCGTCGATCTGCCTGATCTTATCATTATCCGTGACCGTAAATTTTCCGCGCCTCGTCTTTAACTCGTGAATCATGCGAAGAAGCGCCTCATCTAAATCCCGGCACCTGACAATGATCTCTTCCTCTTCCCCGGGCGCAATGTCCTGTATTGTTATCTTCATAATTCCTTCCATTCCGTCGCCAGACTTGTATTTCCATCCCCATGATTCCACACAATGAAATCGCAAATCCATGTAGAAAATGTCGTTTTCCAGACGTCTTCACTTTCCCCGCGCCACTCTCGCCGGGTACCACCTCTGGAACCATGCCGTAAAAATCCCCATCAGAGCAGGTAATACAGAGTTGATCAGCCCTGCCAGACGGCTTAAGGGCGACCGCATCAGAAACCAGCTAAAAACTGCCGTAACCAGATACAGTATCCCCCAGAGCATCGTCAGAATACGGTTCGTCTTAACAAAAAGCGCATTCTTCAGGGCATCCTCACTTCCATAGCTGTTCTTGGAATAGTGGGCGGTAAGAGGTATCAGCCCGCGAAAGCAGGATGCCAGCCACATCACACCGAACGCCAGATAGGAAACGGGCAGCATTATTTTTTCAACTGCCCCTGCCAGCATAACGACGGAAATTCCCGTCACCAGCGCGCCGCTTAACACATCATACAAAGTTTTCTTATGCCTGTAATAGACAAGAGGTATAAGCGCACTGACTGCGACAGCAAGCAGGCATCCTGGCTGTTTGCTGATGGAGGCTGCCACCCACAAAACGATCCACGGAATCAGCATAATATTCATATCGGTATTCTTCTGTTCCGAAATCTCTTTCACAGGCTTAGTCTGCGGACGGGAGCCGCCAAAGTAATCATCCCACTTCAGCATCAGGTTAAAGTCACCCTTCACGTGGTAAAGCCCCTTCATCATTGCCTCGTCTCCCCGAATCTCCCCCGCTGCGATCGAGCGCCATACGGTGACCGGCGTCTCAATTCTGGTGTCCGCCGTAAGGGAGCCGTCCGTGTAGACATGACTGCCGTCCTTTCCCAGAAGAATCTGATAACATTCCCCCACATCCGTGTAGTCCATCTCCAGCACGATATCTTTTCCATTCCAGCTCCCTTTCCGATAAAGCGCCGCCATCTGTCTGGTAAAGGTAAGCGTGTCCGACGCCTTTCCGACACTGCCGCCGTTTCCCTCCGCTCTGCCCCCGTCCCCTGCGGTTCCCATACCGCCGCTTTTCCCGGTTCCGATATCCTCTCTGGCGATCCCCCAGCTTGCGTCCGCGCATGCCTCAAAAGTTTCCCTCGGCAGCAGAAGCTGCGCGAGCCGTTCCCTGCTCTGTGCAGAGAGCCCGCCGCCTGCGTACTCCCGTCCCGCCTGTTCCACACAGGAGAGGTATTCGCCCGTGACCGCAGACAGCTCCGGCACCCGGAACAGTTCCCCCTGCCCGCAAAAAATCGTCGTATAGTTTTCCCGCCCGCACATGTGGTCAAACAGGCTGTACACCCCGTCATAGTTCCCTTCGGCGGTATAAAAGCCGCAGGTGGAAATCACCACCGTCCTCTTGCCGCTCATATCATATCTGGAAGGATGCCCGCCGTTTCCGATCTGCCCCTCCTGTTCCTCCATGAAAGGAAGATTCATGGGCAGCTGCCGGTCTATCAGATTTTTTAATGCACCCGGCACCGTAAAATAATACAGCGGAAAACTCCACACCGTGACATCCGCCCAGAGCAGATCCTGAATCACCTGCTCCATATCATCCTCGATACAGCATTTGCCGGGCGTACGGTTCCAGCACGAAAAACAGCCAAGACACGGTTTGATATCCATCTGGCAGACCGCGCGTTCTCTCGTTTCCACCTCCGATGCCTCCTGCTTTATCCCCTCTAAAAATGCCTTTGTCAACTGATAGGAATTGCTTTTGTCCCCTTTCGGGCTTCCATTGATCACCAGGATATTCATTTCCATCTTCCTCCTTACTCTTATGGGCAGATGGTAACGCACAGAGCCTTTTCTTACAAGCAAAGAGGCGGTAAGCGGTCTGTTTTTGCGGGTAAGCTGCATTTGCGGGAGGCCAGCATGCCGCGCGCGGCACACTTTCTCTGCAGAATCTGCACAATCTGGCATGGAAGATAAAAGGGCAGCCGCCACTGGTTCATCGTGGCGGCTGCCCCTATATACACAAGTGTTATTTCACCAGCGCAAATGTCTCCCTCGCGATCGCAAGTTTCTCAGAGATACATGTCCCGGCTAAATATATTTCTCTATTTCAGCCTTTAATAGCGGCAAATCTTCCCGAATTGTATCCCATACAATATTCATGTTCACACCAGAATACCCATGTACAATTCGATTACGCATACCATAAAGCTGTTTCCACGGTATCGTCTTGACCGTCACCTTAAATTCGTCCGTCACAGATACCTTGGCAAGTTCCCCAATCTGCATGAGATTAAATACACACGCCTCGACCCTCATGGAGTCCCTTTGAAACGACTCGAGATCTTCACAATTCTCACAGTATTTCAATACGGAAATGATATGGTTATGAATTTTGTTCAGGACCTGCCTGTCTCTATTGTCCATATATCACCACTCCGCTTTTTTCAATCTCCTCACCAACCTGCGAATCTGATGTAAGTTGTGACATATCAAGCAAATCAACATTTTTCCCAAGTGAAGTCACAACATCCTCAAGCAGTCCAAAAAAGGAAAGCCCCCTTAAGCCACTGTCAACCAAGATATCAACATCGCTATTTTTCTGAGCCATCCCTTTGGCATAAGAGCCAAACAGAATCGCTTTCCTTATCTTATAATCTGCAAACACAGGCTGTAAAATTGTCTGGATTTGCAACGGCGTATATATATCGTCACACATGCCTGTTACTCCTTCCCTATCACTTCACCAGCGCAAATGTCTCCCTCGCGATCGCGAGCTCCTCGTTGGTGGGAACCACAAGCGCCTTCACCCTGGAATCCGGGGTGCTGATCTCCAGCTCCTCCCCGCGCACCTGGTTTTTCTCCTGATCCAGTGTGACGCCGAGATACCCCAGCTGCTCACAGGCATGTTTCCTCACAAGGGGGCTGTTCTCTCCCACACCCGCTGTAAAGCAGATGGCATCCACGCCGTTCATTGCCGCGGCGTATGCGCCGATATACTTCGCCACCCGGTATGCGAAGGTTCGAATCGTGCGGAGCCCTCTTTCCTCCCCGGCGACATAGGATTTTTCCAGATCCCGGAAATCTGAGGACAGGTTATCGGAAAGCCCCAGCACGCCGGACTGCTTATTCAACACCGCCATCACCTCGTCGATGGACTTATTCTCCTTATGGGCAATAAACTCGATGATCGCCGGGTCTATATCGCCGGAGCGGGTGCCCATAATCAGCCCTTCAAGAGGCGTAAGACCCATGGATGTATCCACGCAGCGTCCGTTCTCCACAGCCGAGATGCTTGCGCCGTTGCCCAGATGACAGACAATGATCTTCATGTCCTCATAATTTTTTCCAAGAATCTCCGCCGCCCTCTTTGACACGTAGGAGTGGCTGGTGCCATGGAAACCGTATCTCCTCACCTTATACTTCTCATAGTATTCGTAAGGCAGCCCATACAGATACGCATGCTGGGGCATCGTCTGATGGAACGCCGTATCGAACACACCCACCATGGGCGTATTGGGCATCAGTTTTTTGCAGGCGTCGATGCCGATCAGATTCGCCGGATTATGTAACGGCGCCAGATCGTTGCATGCCCTGATCGCCTCTATCACTTCGTCGGTGATGATTGTGGAGGACGCAAACTTTTCCCCGCCGTGCACAATGCGGTGTCCCACCGCGCCGATCTCGTCAAGAGATTTCACCACGCCCGTCTTTTCATTCATCAGCGCATTTAACACGAGTTCAATGGCTTTCGTGTGGTCGGGCATGGGCGTAACCGTCTCTTCCTTTGCCCCGCCCGCAGGCTGGTAGACGAGCTGGCTGCCGTCAATGCCGATGCGCTCACAAAGTCCCTTGGCGATCTGCTTCTCCGTCTCCGCGTCGATGAGCTGGAACTTTAAGGAGGAGCTGCCGCAGTTGATAACCAAAATATTCATAAGTTTATTCTTCCTTTCTATTAAATCCGCAGTGCCCGCTCGAAAAACCTTTGGTTTTCCTCGCTCGCGGGCTTCGCCATCACGCAAGCTGAGCTTGCACAGCAGTTAAAGCTACCACACCCACGATATCCTGCCAAGAGCAGCCGCGGGAGAGGTCGTTTACGGGTTTGGCGATGCCCTGCAGCATGGGACCGTAGGCTTCCGCCTTGCCGAGCCGCTGCACCAGTTTATAGCCGATATTGCCGCAGTCCAGATTGGGGAAAATCAGCACATTTGCCTTGCCCGCCACCTCGCTGCCGGGCGCCTTGGACTTTGCCACCTGGGGCACCAGTGCCGCGTCAGACTGTAATTCCCCGTCAATGGTAAGATGGGGATACTGCTCATGGGCGATCCGCGTCGCCTCCACCATCTTGTCCACCAGCGGATGCTTGGCGCTGCCCTTGGTCGAATGGGAAAGCATGGCAATAATCGGCTTCGCTCCCACAAGGCTCTTAAAGCTCTTGGCTGAAGTGTCTGCAATCGCCGCCAGTTCCTCCGCTGTCGGGTCCTGATTCAGACCACAGTCCGCAAAGAGGAAAGTGCCGTTCTCCCCAAACTCACAGTCCGGCACGTCAAGAATAAAAAAGCCGGATACCAGCTTCACACCGGGAGCGGTCTTTAAAATCTGCAGTGCAGGGCGCAGCGTGTCCGCCGTGGCATGACAGGCTCCCGCCACCATACCGTCCGCATCGTTTGCCTTCACCATCACCACGCCGAAGGTAAGATAATCCTTAAGCAGCGTCTCCCTCGCCTTCTCCGGCGTCATCCCCTTATTCTTTCTGATCTCATATAAAAGTTCCGTATACTCGTCAAGCTTATCCGCCTTCTCGGGATCGACAATCTGCACACCGTCCAGCTCCACTTCCAGCCAGCCCGCACCGTCCATAATCTTCTCCTCATTTCCCACCATAATGATGTCGGCGATCCCTTCCTTCAGGATATTTGCCGCCGCGATCAGAGTCCTTTTGTCGTTGGTCTCCGGCAGAACAATCGTCTTTTTATCGCTTCTGGCCTTCTCTTTCATCAGATCAATATAAGACATAGCTATACCCTCCTTCTTTCTAACTTACATGATACCTAATTCCGCTTTCATAAACAAGTAATTTTCTGATCTGTTTTCAAGAAAAAACAATACAAATCAGCCGCGTTGTGATAAACTGGAATTATCGGAAATTATGTTGTTTCGGGGGAAGTCAAAAATCTATGAAAACGGTCGGAATTATTGCGGAATATAATCCGTTCCATAACGGACATGCCTATCACATCAGAAAGGCTAAAGAACTCACTCACGCAGACTACTGTGTTGTCGTTATGAGCGGTGATTTTGTCCAGCGCGGCGCGCCTGCCATCATGGATAAATATCTGCGCGCCGAGAGCGCACTTTTAAACGGCGCGGACCTTGTGCTGGAGCTGCCCGTCTGCTATTCCATAAGCAGCGCCGAGCATTTTGCCCGCAGTTCGGTGGCTCTCCTCGATAAGCTTGGGGTTGTCGATACGTTATGCTTTGGCAGCGAGTGCGGTGATATCCGCGTGCTGACGGAATTTGCACAGGCGCTTACAGACGAAAGCCCTGTCTTTAAAAAAACGCTGGACCGCGAGATCCGTATCGGACACACCTACCCTCAAGCGAGAAACACGGCGCTGGAAATCTCTGCGCCTCACCTAACGTCCTATATCAACGTACTGACCAGCCCGAACAACATTCTGGGTATCGAATACTGTAAAGCACTTCTCTTCTGGAAAAGCACGATTGTACCATATACCGTAAAACGCGCAGGCTCCTCCTACCACGACAACAGTCTGGATACCGGCTTCTGCTCTGCACTGGCTATCCGGGAATCGCTCCGGCAGGCAGGCGCTTCGGAGGAACTCGCAAGACAGATTCCCGCATCTTCCCTTGCCTTGATAAAAGATGCCTACATGAAAACCTACCCTGTCTTTGCGGATGACCTTTCCCTGCTTACGCAGTACAGCCTGCTCACGAACGCGAGCGCCGGCTTTACGGACTATCCCGACATCGACAGTGAACTGTCGGACCGTATTGTCAAGTTACTGCCGCAGTTCCGTGATTTCCGCTCATTTTGCGATCTGCTGAAATCAAAGAACAAGACTTATGTAAGAATCTCCAGAAGCCTTCTACATATCCTTCTGGGTACCCGTAGGGAAGCCCTGCAGCAGTATGGACAGGAGGGGTGGATTTTTTATGCCCGTATGCTTGGCTTTCGTGAGAGCGCCGCACCGCTTCTCTCCGCTATCAAGAAAAACGCGGAAATTCCACTCCTTTCCAAACTTGCGGACGCAGAAAAACAGCTTGCACCGACGGGCTCTTCCATGCTGGAAAAGGACATCTATGCAAGCCATATTTACCAGAGCATTGTCCGCAATAAATTCCCCGGCAAAAGTCCGCTGACGGAGATCAATGAATACAAAAATCAGATCATAAAGATATAATTTCCTATGCGGGGCTGACTACATCACTGATTCTGCTCGTGATTCTGTCTTTCACCATCTCGGCAATCTGCGTCGTGGTCATGCCCTTATATTCTTCATAGGGAATCGCCTTTAAAAAGTGTACCTGCGTCTCCACCCTGCGCAGTGTCCACTCCTCAAACACTCTGTAGGAATCAATCAGCGCCACCGGCACGATCGGCACTCTTGCCTTCACCGCGCTCTTAAAGCAGCCCGGCTTAAACTCTCCCACCGTATTGTGATTATGAAAATAACCGCCCTCCGGGAAAATGATGAAACGCCGCCCCATTTTGGTATCTTCCGCCAGTTCCCTGATAATCCCTATCGACTGTCTGGTGTCATCTTTTTTCAGACGCTTGCCCTGCACAAGGTCAATAAACTGCTTGACCAAAAGCCCGTGGGATTTGGCATCGTCGATCACCACGGAACAGGGCTTGTCGTGGGATATCATAATCCCCAGCGCATCATATTTTCCCTGATGATTCGGGCATAGAAGATAGCCGCCTTCCTGCGGAAGGTTCTCCGCACCGAAGCGCTTCGTGTAAATGCGCCCGGCACGCATCATGCGCCGGATCGCCAGTCTCGCATATGCGTAGCATGCCTCCTCACCGTAACGCTCCTTGTGTCTCGCCTTGTATGCCATTTTGGGTATCATGTAGATTCTCGGCAGATTCCACACGATCACCTTGAGAAACCGTAACATAAACTCATCTCCATTTTCAATTACATTAAGGGTGAAAACAATTTTAACAGCGGACCGATCACATTGGTCTTCACAAACTTATCCCGGCACCATGACAACGTAATTTCCTCACAGACCCCGAAAGTCTTTACCATATCCTTTTTCAACTCCTCCACGGCACGTGCCCGGTAAAGATACACGCCGCATTCAAAGTGATGGTAAAAACTCCGGTAATCGAAATTGACCGTGCCAACCGTAGCCGACTCGTCGTCCACAAGCACACATTTCGCATGGATGAAGCCCGGGGTATACTGGAATATCCTGACGCCCGCCCCGATCAGATTCTGGTAATTGGACTGGGTCAGCCAGTAAACGAATTTTTTATCCGGCACGCCGGGCGTCACAATCCGCACATCCACGCCCCGCTTCGCCGCCAGCTTCAGGGCGGTAATCATTTCGTTGTCCGTAACAAGGTACGGCGTATAGATCCAGACATAACGCTTTGCGTCGCCAATCATGTTCAGGTATACATTCTCGCCAAGCGTCTCGTCGTCAAAAGGCGTGTCCATGTACGGCTGTACATAGCCCTCCGCCCCCGGCATCTTTTCAAAGGAACAATAGTACCTGCTGTAGTCCTCCTCCGTGTAGCGGGACATATTCCACATCTGTAAAAACATGACCGTAAAGTTCCAGACAGCCTTTCCCTCAATGCGGATTCCCGTGTCCTTCCAGTGGTCACCGTAAGGATGTTCGTAGTTTATATACTCGTCCGACAGGTTAATTCCGCCCGTATACGCCACCTTGCCGTCCACCACCACAATCTTCCTGTGATCCCTGTTATTCAGCACAAGCGATAAAAAAGGCACCAGCCTGTTGAACGCCACACACTTGATTCCCTTTTTCTCTATGACCCTGTCGTAGTATTTCGGCAGAAGAAACGCGCAGCCGATATCGTCATACATCAGCCGGACCTCCACGCCCTCCTTTGCCTTGCGTTCCAGAATATCCAGAATGGCATCCCACATTTTTCCCTCTTTGATGATAAAAAATTCCAGAAAGATATAATGCTCGGCTTTCTCCAGATCATCGATCAGACTCTCCCACCACGGACGCCCGTCCGCAAAAAATTTCGTATCTGTCTGGTCCCACACCGGCGTGGCGCCGTAAGAATACATATAACCGCTCAGGTTTGCCTCCGCCGCTTCTTCCTTCTTCAGACTTTTGAGAATCTGCCTGTCCTGCACCAGACTTTTCCTTACCAGCTTGTCCGTCCGTTCCATGCTGTCCCGCAGCTTTTTTGGCACGATCACATGACCGTAGCACAGATAAAGCACACCGCCGAAAAGCGGGAAAGTCAGTATCGGCACCACCCACGCCAGCTTTACGGCGGGATTGGTCGGTTTCCATATAATGTAAATCACAGCCCAGAAGGTGATAAAGCGCAGCACAAGGGAAAACCAGACATAATAATTGCCCCATTGTAAAAGCACAACCAGAAAGAAAGCGATCTGTATCAGCACCAGAAGCGCCGTAATCACCACTCGGTTTAACGCGTACTGTAAAAACTTCCTCATTTCAAAAATCCCTTCACGATCTGTTCTTCCGCCTCTTTCTCTGTGAGTCCGAGCGTCATCAGTTTGATCATCTGTTCGCCTGCGATCTTGCCGATCGCCGCCTCATGGATCAGATTCGCGTCAATGTGGTTTGCCGTCAGCTCCGGAATCGCGCTGACACTGGCTTCATCCATAATGATGGCGTCGCATTCGCTGTGCCCGTGGCAGCTCGCATTTCCCACAATCCGGCTGCGGAATATCTGCCTGGAATGTTCCTTCGCCACCGATCTGGAAATCAGGTTCACGCTGGAATCCGCCCCCGCCATGTTCACCGTGAAATCCGTCCCGGCATACTGCTTCCCGTGGGTCATAATCTTTTCTTTGATTACAAGGCTTGCGCCCTCCGCCACCTCCGCAGTCGTGGTCCGCTCCGTGGAATCAATCCCCTTGATCTGCACCGTCTCCATCTCAAGGGAAGCGCCCTCCGCCAGATGAATATCTGTGGTGGGATTCATAATACGCTCCCCGCTGCCGTCGCCTGAGCCGTAGTGCTTTTCCACATATCTTACCTTCGCGTTCTTCTCCACAAAAAACCGATGGACACCGGAATGCGCCGATGCCGCGGAACCGCCGTTATGGATGCCGCAGCCCGCTATGATCGTGATGTCGCAGTCCTCCCCCACAAAGAAGTCGTTATACACACTTTCCTGAATGCCGCTCTGGCTTAAAACCACCGGAATGTGCACGCTCTCCCCCTTCGTGCCCGGTTTTATACGGATATCGATGCCGGGGCAGTCCTCCTTTGTCACAATATCTATATTGGCGGTGGTATTTCTTCCCGCCATCTCCCCGTTGGCGCGTATATTGTACGCACCTTCCGGCACTTCGTGCAGGTCCGCCACCTGCGCAAGTAACTCCTGTTGTATTGCGTCCATAGTTTCTCCATTCCTAATTTAATTTATCAGTTAATGTCTTGCAGGGCTGCCCGGCTCCCAAAAGTTCCGGCATCACTTCCTCCCTGCTCCCCACCTTCTCAATCCTGCCATCCGACAACAGCACAATCTGATCCGCAATGTTCAGTATCCTCTCCTGATGGGAAATAATCAGGATCGTTCCCTGAATCTCCTCATGCATCTTCTCAAACACCCGGATCAGATTCTGGAAACTCCACAGATCGATTCCCGCCTCCGGTTCGTCAAAGATGGAAACCTTCGCCTTTCTCGCCATAATCATCGCAATTTCAATCCGCTTCAACTCCCCGCCCGAAAGGCTGGCGTTGATTTCCCGGTTTACATAATCTCTGGCGCAGAGCCCCACCTCCGAGAGCATGGAGCAGACTTCCGACACAGCCGTCTCCCTGCCCGCCGCAATGGAAAGCATATCCTTCACCGTAAGCCCCTTAAACCGGACCGGCTGCTGAAAGGCGAACCCGATACCCATCCGTGCCCGCTCTGTAATGGACTTTTCTGTGATATCGACACCGTCCAGAAAAATCTGTCCTTCCGTAGGTGTCAGAATGCCTGCCACAATCTTCGCAAGCGTCGATTTGCCGCTGCCGTTCGGTCCTGTGACCGCCACAAAGCGGTTCTCCACCGTCAGATTGATGTTCCTCAGTATCTCGATCTCTTTTCCGCCGTCATCAGCCTGAAAAGATATATTTTTAAGTTCCAGCATCATAAACCTCCAAGTTTCATGTAACTGTCAGAACTCCTTTTTGCCGGAAGTTCCTTAATAGAACATCTTAGCATAAATATTGCCAAAAGGCAAATTCCCTGATACGTGAATGCGCAAAAAAAATGTAAAGCCTAAAAATTTATCAGGCTTTACATTATGGCTCGCATAATTATAACTATATGCTTTTAAAAATCCAGCTCCGAATAATCAATGCCAAAACTGGACAGCTTGACTTTTGCTACCTCTTTCTGCTCTTCCAAAGGCATAACAATCACCTGCTTTCTTTATACTGCTCATACTGTTACAATGCAAGTATACCATAATCGAAATACACAATCCATTCCACTATGCAAGATAGGGTGCGATTGCCGCCTCCACTTCCGAGATCTGCGCATTGGTTTCCAGAATGCGAAACTCAATCTTTCTGTTCAGATCCATGGAAAAAATACCCATGATCGACTTCGCGTCCACCACGTATCTTCCGGTGGCTATGTCAAAGTAACCGTCGAATTTCTCGATCGCGCTTACAAATCCTTTCACTCTATCGATGGAGTTTAAATCCAGCATGTACGTCTTCATATTCACACCTCCTCTTCCGTATAAACGCCTGATTGCAAGTCTGCCGGCATGAATTCCGTCCCGCCCGCTTCTACAGACGGTCTCTTCCCTTCCATATAAATTTTAGTGCATTTTGGGAGATTTGTACAGAGGTTTTTATTTTCCTGTCCGTAACTCATCATAGATTTGCCCCAAAACCTCCTCCGACAGCTCCACCTCATTGAGCACCGTATACCTGTCCTTCCTGGTATCCGCCGCCCGAAGCCATGCGTCCGTAAAAATCTCCTTCGTAATCCCCCAGTTCATGGGATCCATGTCCATGTGGTACGCCTTCAATACCGTTTCCAGCTTGCCCACATCCTGCCCCTGCAGACGGCAGCTGACAAGGCTGCCAAGCGCCACAGCCATGCCGTGGGAAATCTGAATCTCCCTGTGGTTTTCTTCCAGAGAATGGCAGAACAGATGCTCCGAGCCGCTGCACGGTCTGGAATTTCCTGCAATCTCCATCGCCAGCCCGCCAAGCACCAGCGACTGCGTCAGTATTTTGATAAAATCTTTACTTTTTAAAGACTTTTCCTCGTTGTAGCACAGAGAGGAAAACGCCATGTCCGACAACAGATAGGAGAAGTCGTCCACCCGCTCCTTTCTGTGGGCGGCATCCAGCTTCCAGTCGCAGAGCGCCGTGTACTTGCTGATGGTATCGCCGATACCGGACTGTAAGTGCGATACAGGCGCGCCCATAATCACATTCACATCTACCACAATCCCCGCCGGAATCGCACATTTTAAAGTTTTTCTCGCGTCCCCTTCTGTCCCAAGCACTGACACCGGCGAGGAAAGGCTGTCGTTGCTTAAGGTCGTAGGCACACAGATATAAGGGATTTTCCCCACAAAACCCGCGTACTTTGCCACGTCCAGCACCTTGCCGCCACCCACGCCGATAATGACCTCCACATCCTCCATGCAGATGTGCTTCGCCAGTTCCATCGCCTCATCAAAACTGTTCTCGTCGATGAGGTAAAGCTCGCTCTCTGGCAGATCGCGCTTCATCTCATCCAGATAAGGTTTCATAATGGGAATCAGCGATTCCTCTGTGGCAATGACAATCTTCTTTTCTTCTATCCCCGGAATGCAGTCCGCTAAAATCTCATTTAAACGCTCGCAGGCGCCCTCCTCAATGATCAGGCAGCCCGGCAGCTGAAACTGGTTCATCACCCTTTCCCCCTTGTTCCTCTTATTCTATCTTCACTTGATCGCCTGTATCTATCTTCTATAGTCTTTTCATCTCTGCAGATATTACACTTAGCTTCTCCGCCTGCGGATCAGTATACCATTCCTCAGCAACGTGTTGTCAATATAGTGTCTGGAAAAAAGAATCTCTCCCTCCCTGGGAATCTCGATATCTTCCTCCTCGCAGTTGATGATGACCTCCACGTAATTGTCCACCCAGCCCATCTTGTTGAACTCGATCACTCTTGGACGGTTGATCTTGTTCGGAAAATGAAAATCACGGTTCCTAAGAAGCGGTTCCTCCCTGCGCAGATGCAGGAGGCTTCTGATGATATCCATCCGCTCATTGTAGACGCCGCCGTCAATCTCCTCCCACGGCATACAGCGGCGGCAGTCCGGGTCGTGACCTCCCTCCATGGCAATTTCCGTTCCATAATAAATACAGGGTGACCCCGGCATCGTAAAGAGCACCGCAAGCTGCTGGAAATACTCATCCAGATTCTTTACGTCGCTTCTAAGCCGCTTCGTATCATGGGAATCCAGCAGGTTGAAAAGGACGTCGTTGGTCTGCTGCATATAGCGCGTATAACAGCGGTTGATCGTATACTCAAAATCCTCGTTGGTGAGGCTCTTGTCAATCCAGAAATCCTTGATGCTCTCTCCCAGCGGGTAGTTCATAACAGAGTCAAACTCATCTCCTCTGAGCCATGGCATCGCATCGTGCCAGATCTCCCCCAGAATATAGATGTCCGGCTTGATCGCTTTCAGCCGGCTTCTCAGCTCCTTACAGAACGTATGGGAAATCTCGTTCGCCACGTCCAGTCTGATGCCGTCCACATCATAGTTTCTGACCCAGTTTTCACAGACTCCGATCAGGTAATCCCGCACCGCCGGATTGTTGGTATTCAGTTTCGGCATGTTGTCAAAAAATCCAAAGGTGTAATACCGCTTCGCCCACGCGTTGCCGCCCTCTTCCATGAAAGGCCACTCATTCACCATAAACCAGCCCCAGTACTGCGACTGCGGTCCCTTCTCTTTCACGTCGAGCCAGGGCGCAAAGTTCTGACCGGAATGGTTGAACACGCCGTCCAGCATCACGCGGATTCCTCTGTTGTGCGCCTCCCTCACCATCGTTTTCATGGTCTCCTCCGAACCGAAGTGCGGATCAATCTTCGTGTAATCCGTGGTGTCATACTTGTGGGATGAGGGCGATTCGTTGACCGGTGTCAGATACACCCCCGATACCCCCAGGTCACGGATATAGTCCAGTTTATTGATAATGCCCTGCAGATCACCGCCGAAAAATTCCTGATTGGTCACGCTGCCCTTCACCCGCCACGGCAGCGTCCCCTCCGGGTTGATGGACGGGTCGCCGTTGCAGAACCGCTCCGGAAAAATCTGATACCAGATCGTGTCATTGACCCATGCAGGTGTTACCGGGATATCCGCCGGATTCATCCACGGCATGATAAAACACTGTCTGCTCCTGCCTACCAGCGCCATCTGCGCCTCGGACACGAAACCGTCCTCAAAATAGAACCACCGCTCGTCCTCCGTCTGCAGTTCAAAATAGTATTTTAACCGCTTAAATTCGGGTCTGATGGTCGTCGTCCACCAGAGCTGGTTTTTCAGCCGCTTTTTAAAAGGGATATTCAGCGCTTCCCCGTCCCAGCTCTCGGCGCCGCCAAGAATCCCAGACTTAAAAGGATCGCCGTGAATCAGATTCACGTACTTTACGTCATATCCCGTCCTAATATTGATGACAAGCTGCTCCTCATCCAGCGGATAACAGTAATTGTCGTTCGCCCTGTGATACACCGCGTTAAAATCCATAAGATACCTTCCTTTCGAGACTTTCCGCACCCCATTTGTTTGGAAAACGTTTTCTTTTGTCCCTATCGTACTACTCTGCGCTCTAAAATGCAAGCATTTTATGTGCAGCAATTGCTACAATTGCCAGCCTTTACATATTCTCACGGACCTTGCCGCAAATGCAAACTTCTGGGCTGAACTGTTACCTACAATTTCAACGCCGCTTCCCGGCATCCCCGGTCCAATGCCTCCCCAAAATACTGTTTCGCAGTCCGGACATCCTTCGTCACGCCAAGCCCCTGTTCATATAGGAGCCCCATCCTGTAATATGCCAGTCCAATCCCCTGTTTTGCGGACAGCTCATAAAAACAGCGCGCCTTTTCATAATTAATTTTTGTTCCATACCCGTACTGATAACACATTCCAAGAGAACATTCCGCCGCCGCGTTTCCCGACAGTTCGACCGCTTTCTGATACCATTCAAACGCCTTGTCGTAGTCTTTTGCAACGCCTTTTCCATGCAGATAAAAATTGCCGATATTATTCATCGCCCCGGTTGAGCCGTTTCCTGCCGCCATAAGATAATATTCCAATGCCTTCCGCTCATCCTTTCCGACGAATGTTCCTTCTTCATACAGGACTCCCATGTTCACCTGTGCGCACCAGTCGCCCCTTTCATGCGCAAGCTCCGAAAGCCGCGAAAAAGCCTTTTGCCGCTGTTCCATCGGGCAGCCTTCCTTTCCGACCAGCTCCACACAGGCGGAGCATTCACAATGCATTCTTTTGTGGTCCACATCCTCTAACAGCGATTCATAATAATTTCTGTCTTTTTCCGGCAATTCTCCTTCTAACCGCAGCCTGCAGATACGCTCCGCCCGCGCAAGCCACTCCAGCGATTTCTCATAATTGGCATTCACACCTTTTCCGTTTTCATACTGATAGGCGGCCAGAACCATTGCTTCCGGATTATCCTGTTCCGCAGCTTTTTCAAAAAAGCACAAAGACTTCCGATAATCTGTCGGAACGCCGATTCCATTCAACCAGGCGCGTCCGACCTTGACAACGCCATCCACGTCACCGAGAGCTGCCGCTTTCTCATAATAGGAAAACGCCTTTTTCACATTTTTCTCAGTCCCCACGCCATAACGGTACATTTCTCCCACCACCATGAGCCAGTACGGGCTGTTTTGCGCGGCGCCAAGCAGAGCCGCTTTCAGGGCCTTCTGCCGGATTTTTGACAATTCTTTCGGTGTCCTTGCCTCTGTTACGCATTTCTCATAGTATTCGTTCAAAGCTGACAGCGCATTCAGATCTCCCTTTTTCGCCAGCTTATAAAGTTGTTTTTCCTCCTTTGCAGGATTGTCCGCGAAAAGGATTCGATATTCCTTCCTAGATTCGTTCACGGCAGGGCTCCTTTCTCTGTATGGTTTATCCGCATTTTTTAATCGGGCAGTGAAAATCAAAAGAGCGAAAATCCTTTACCGCTGTCGGATTCACGCTCTTCCGGTTCCCTGTCCTTTCGCGCAGTCATTCCTTTATCATATCCAGCTCAGTCAAATTAACGCCGGATGACGAAAGAATTACTTTTAATTCAATGTATCTTATTTTCATAGCTTTATATGCTTCCGAATCCTTTTCTGTCAGGCGCATATATTGTTGTAATCTTGAAAACTCTTCAACAGACAGCTTTAACATTTCGCCTTCCGTCATATAATCACCGCCTTTTTTATCAATCAGCCACATGTTCCATAATCAGTATAGCAAAACCAGTAAAACCTGTAAAGTTTATTCTCTCTTTCCCGCGCTAAGTGCGCTAAGCCATGATTCGTCTGCGAATACAAACCATATAACGATGTTAAAAATGTCATGTGCCCATAACAAGCCGCAAAATCTGGTACACCACACAGGACACAATCCACGCCGCGCCGCACTGCATACATACCACGCCGAGCGTCTTCCATGTAGAACCGAGTTCTCTTTTAATGGTTGCCACCGCCGCCACGCAGGGCGTATACAGCAGGGTGAACACGAGGAAGCTCACCGCTGATACAGGCGTGAAAATCTTTCCCAGCGTCTCGCTCAAATTGGACATGGAGGAACCGGTCAGAACGCCCAGCGTACTCACCACCGCCTCCTTCGCCGTAAAGCCGCCGATCAGCGCGGTTGCCGCCCGCCAGTCACCAAATCCTAACGGGATAAAGAGGGGTGCGATCAGCTTTCCGATCATGGCAAGCAGGCTCTCCCCGGAATCCGTCACCACATTGAACCGCGTATCAAATGTCTGTAAAAACCAGATCAGCATCGTCGCAACGAAGATAATCGTAAAGGCGCGCTGTACAAAATCCTTCGCCTTGTCCCACATCAAAAGCAGTACACTCTTGGCGGAGGGAAACCGGTAGTTGGGCAGCTCCATCATAAAGGGCATGGAACTTCCCCGAAATACCGTCCGCTTTAGGATCATGGCACACAGCAGCCCCACCAGAATGCCAAAGGTGTAGAGTGCCAGCATCACAAGAACGCCCTTTCTTTCAAAAAACGCCGCCGCAAACAACGCATAAATCGGAATCTTCGCCGAACAGCTGATAAAAGGAATCAGCATGATCGTCATTTTCTTATCCCTGTCAGAGGAGAGCGTCCGTGTGGACATGACCGCCGGCACGCTGCATCCGAACCCGATCAGCATGGACACGAAGCTTTTCCCCGAAAGTCCAATCTTTCTAAGAGGTCTGTCCATCACAAAGGCAATCCGCGCCATATAGCCCGAATCTTCCAGAATGGAAAGGAAGAAAAAGAGAATCACGATAATAGGCAGGAAACTTAAAACGCTTCCCACACCCGTAAAAATGCCGTCGATCACCAGACTCTTCACCACCGGGTTGATGCCGTAATCCGTCAGCGCCTGCTCCGTCACGCCGGACAGCACGTCAATCCCGAGACTTAAAAGGTCGCTCAAAAAACTGCCGATCAGCCCGAAGGTGAGATAAAACACCACCACCATAATCAGCACAAACGCGGGAATCGCAAAATACTTGTGGGTGAGCACGCTGTCAATTTTCATGCTCCTCACATGCTCCCTGCTCTCCCTGCACTTGATCACTGCCTGAGAACAGATTTTCTCGATAAAATCATAGCGCATGGCGGCAAGCGCCGCGTTCCTGTCCATCCCGCTGTCCTGCTCCATCTCCACGATGCTGTGCTCCATCAGGTCCAGCTCGTTTGCAGACAGCGCCAGCCTGTCGATGACCTCCGCATCGCCCTCCACGATCTTCGTCGCCGCGAAACGGGGCGACATGCCGATCCGCTCCGCATGGTCCTCCACCTGATGGCAGACCGCATGGATACAGCGGTGCACCGGACCCTTCTCACAGAAGTCCGTCACTTTCGGGTAAATGCGGCGCGACGCCACCTCCCTGATGGCTCCGATCAGATCCTCGATGCCCTCGTTTTTCGCCGCGCTGATTGCCACCACGGGCACGCCAAGCGCCTCCTCCATCTTTCTGATATTAATGGTGCCGCCATTACCCCGCACCTCGTCCATCATATTGAGGGCGATTACCATGGGAATATGTAATTCCAGAAGCTGCAGCGTCAGATAGAGATTTCTCTCGATGTTGGTAGCGTCCACGATATTGATAATCCCGTCTGGCTTCTCCTGCAGGATAAACCTGCGGGTCACAATTTCCTCATTCGTATAGGGTCTGATGGAGTAAATACCTGGCAGATCCACCACTGCGTTTCCCTTCTCGCCGCGTATCTCCCCCATCTTTGAGTCCACCGTCACGCCGGGGAAATTGCCCACATGCTGATTGGAGCCTGTGAGCTGGTTAAACAATGTGGTCTTGCCGCTGTTCTGATTGCCTGCCAATGCGTATATCATATCTGTGTCACCTCGATCCGCGCCGCGTCCTCCTTGCGGATGGTCAGCTCATACCCTCGCAGGTGAATCTCAATCGGGTCTCCCATGGGAGCCACCTTCTGCACCCTGACTTGCGTCTGCGGAATCAGCCCCATGTCGAGGAGCCTGACGCGGAGCTGCCCTTCTCCGCCTACCGCTATGATTTTTACTTCCGTTCCTACCGCAACCTGATCTAACGTCATCTTTTCTGTTCCGCTCCGTTCTGCTGTTTTGCGCTGTCTGTTTCCGTTTCTTTTTTCAATGTTAGATTACGCTAACAGATTGCATTTGTCAAGGTGTGGAAAGACTCCTTATTTCCTGCGCGGATAAAAAGCAGAGCGCCTTCCCCTCTACATAATAAATGTCTGCTTCATGCGGCTATATGACCGTGAGCAGACATTCATTGTGTTATAAATGATAATGATTCAGAATTGGAGAACACACCTTTACTGCACATACACATTCCGAAAAGCCCGGTAAGTCCTCCGCATCCCCTCCTCAAAATCCGTGTAAACAAGCCCAAGCTCCGCCTTTCCCTTTGCATTGCCGCACAGATGCGTTTCCGCCGCCGTGGCAGGGAACGGCACGGGCACGCCCTGCGCTGCCGCCTGCTCCACCGTGAGCGGCACCTCCATGAGCCCTTCCAGATCCTCCGGCTGTGCCGCCGCCCGTAATGTGTCAAAAAAGCGGTCGTAGGTAAGAATCTCCTCCCCGCATATATTGTAAGCCTGTCCGTAAGCCCTCTCATTTCCCAGACAGGCAAGTATCGCCTGCGCCGCGTCTTTTACATAGACAAACTGGAACTGTCCCTGCACGTCTGTAAAGCGGGGCAGCGCATGATTCTGTAATAACATCTGGATGTAGACCGACTCCCTCGGCGCGTAATTGTAAGGACCGTAGAGAATCGCCGGGCGGAGCGCAGTGTAAGGAATCCCCCGCGCTCCGCATTCTTCCGCCAGCTCCTTTTCCAATGCCACTTTCCCCGCAATGTAAGCCCCCGCCTCCCCGGCAAGGGGACGCTCCTCAAAAGGCGTATCTTCTTTCTTCACCACAGAGGCATCCCGCTCGTAAACGTCCACTGTGCTGATAAAGACATACTGCCCGATTTTTCCTGTCAGCAGGTCAAGCGTATCCCGCACATCACCCGGCGTGTAGGCGCAGAAGTCGATCACCGCGTCATAGTTCTCCTCACAGCCCGCGATCCGTTCATGTCTGTCCCCCTTCATCTGTCTGACATCGAACGTCTCCATGGGGTAAGTTCCCCGGTTCCACACGGTAATTTCGTGTTCTTTCGCTGCCTCCATCACAAAAACCCTGCCGTAAAAATAGCTGCCGCCGATTACAAGAAGTTTCATCATTTTTGCCTCCATGGGTCAAGCGAACATGCTTGCATGTTCATTTGGCCCTCAAATCAAGGTTGAAAGATTTTCTTTCAACCTTTCCCCTATAAAAATGGATTAAAATAACGGCTCCCGTCCCAGAAAGTCACCGTCAGATCAATAATCAGAATCACCGCCGCGAAGCCGATCGCCAGCCAGTCGTTACGTTTCAGGCTGCGGTATGTATACCATGTCCGCTTTTTCTCCTTGCCAAATCCCCTAAGCTCCATAGCGTTGCTCACCGTCTCAATGCGGTTTAAGCTGGACATCACGAGGGGCAGAAGAATCGCCACCGAATTTTTCAGTCTGGTAAAAAGTTTGTCCTTGCCCGACAGGTCGATCCCTCTCGCCTGCTGTGCCTGACTGATATTCGTGTACTCCCTCTGCACATCCGGGATATAGCGGAGCGCCAGACTCACCGCATAGCCCGCCCGGTAGCTCACCCCGATCCTGGACAGGGATGCCGCAAACTCGCTCGGGTCCGTGCAGGCGATAAAGAGCAGGGCGACCGGCACCACGCAGATTACTTTAAGCGTGATATTCAGGTGATAAAACAGCTGCTGCGCCGTAACCGTATATCTCCCTATCCCGGCAAGGAGCACTGTCCTGCTCTCATAGAGTTCCACCCCGTACTCCGGCGTAAACAGATAGATGAAAATATTGTTGAGCAGAAGAAAGACCGCCGCCAGCCCAAGTACCACGCTGATATCCCTGATCCGAATCTGACTGACCTTAAAAATCACCGCGCCGATCACCAGCATACAGACAAGAACGCGGGTGTCAAAGGTCACCATGGACGCCACGCTCCATGCAAGGAAAAAGACCAGTTTCGTGGTACCCGTAAGCTCGTGAACCGGGCTCGGTCGTTTGATATAGTTTAGTATCGCTACTCTTGCCATCTCATCCCTCCTCCGGCTTTCTTTGCGCTTCCTCATAGGCGATAAACCGTTCCGTAAATTCCTGCGGATTTTCTATGCCGCACGCCATGCTCAGCGTGTAAAGACTTGTCTCCTTCAGATTCGCCCGCGCCACCAATTCCGGGTCATTTAACACATGCGCCGCCGTGGTGTCCGCCAGAAGCTCTCCCTCGCTGAACACGATGGCTCTCGGCGTATACTCCAGCATCAGATGCATGTCGTGGGTAATCATCACAATCGTAAAGCCCTGCGCGTTCAGTTCCTTCAAAAACTCCATAATCTCCGTATAATGATGATAATCCTGGCCCGCCGTGGGCTCATCGAGAATAATCATCTGCGGACGCTGCACAAGTATGCCCGCGATCGTCACGCGCTTTTTCTGTCCGAAGGAAAGCGCCGATACCGGCCATTTGCGGAAGGGGTAAAGCCCGCAGATTTTCAGGGTTTCCTCCACCCGCTCCCTTCTCTCCTCCGCATCCATATTTCCTGCCAAAAGCGCCATCTCCACCTCGTCCCAGATTAACGGTTTGGAGATCATCTGGTTAGGATTCTGCATCACATAACCGATTCTCTGCGCGCGCTCCTTGATGGTGTCGCCCGAAATATCCCTGCCAGAAAGACAGATCCTGCCCGCCGTGGGCTTCTCAAATCCGCAGATCAGCTTTGCCAGCGTGCTCTTTCCCGCGCCGTTTTTTCCTACGATGCTGATCATCTCGCCCTCTCTCACGGTAAAGCTTACATCCCTGAGATTCGTTCTCTCCGGCGTATAGCCGAACGTGAGGTTCTCCACACTGAGGAGCGCCGAATTTTCTTTCTCTTCTTTCGTGTAGATGCCGCTCGCACGATACCAGCTCTGCACGCTCTCTTTCTGCGCCGCGGAAAGCCGCAGACTGTCCACATGCTGGGGCTCGATCTTCTCCGTAATTGGGACGCCCGCGTAGCGCAGCGCCGTCAGGTAGAGCGGTTCCCGGATGCCGTGCTCCAAAAGCAGCTCTCCCGACAGAAACGCCTTCGTCGGCATGTCCGCCACAACCCTGCCCTCGTCCATCAGCACGATCCGATCCACCCTGCGCCAGAGCACATCCTCCAGACGATGCTCAATGATAATCACCGCCGCACCGGTGCGCTCCTGTATGCGGTCAATTAATTCGATAGTCGCCCGACCCGCCGCCGGGTCTAAATTTGCCAGCGGCTCGTCAAAGAGGAGCGCCTGTACTTTCTCCACCATCACGCCCGCCAGACTGACCCTCTGCTTCTGTCCGCCGGAAAGCTCATGGGGCGCATACTCTAAATGGTGGTCGATATCCACCAACTTCGCCACCTCCCGCACCGTCTCCTTCATATCGCTCTGCGGCACGCAGTCGTTTTCCAGCGCGAATGCAATGTCCTCCCCCACCGTCAGCCCGATAAACTGCCCGTCCGTATCCTGCAAGACCGTTCCCACAATCTGGCTCAGGTTAAAAATGCTCTCCTTTGCCGGGTCTTTTCCGCCCACAAGAAGCGTACCCGTGCTCTCCCCCTGATAGGCATAAGGAATGAGACCGTTGATACAGCTCCCAATGGTGCTCTTGCCGCTGCCGGACGCGCCCGCAATCAGCACTTTTTCTCCCGGGTAAATGTCCAGATTGATGTGATAAAGCGTAGGACTAGCCTGCGCCAGATACTGAAATCCGTAATCCTTAAAAGAAATGATAGGCTCCGCCATGTCGTTTCTCCTCGCTGTGATATGTGATATTTTCTTCCGTAAAACCATCGCCTGATAACAGCGATTCAGAGAATGCCTCGCATTCTTCTTCCTGCAAAAGAAAAGCATAGGCAGGCTGGAAGCGCCTCGCATTCCAAGTCTGCCTACTATTCTCCTTAGTCCTCTTTCTCCAAAGACCCCTTCTTCACAACGGTCTTCGCATAACCGAGCAAAAGCAGCGTTCCCACCACGCCAGTCGTAATGATATTCGCCACCGCGGCCATCAATCCCTGTGCAAACAGCTTTTCAACCGGCTCCGCGTAGATCAGGATATCCAGAACAGGCGCTACCAGTCCCCACGCAAGAACGTGCGCGATGATCTGCGCCACATTAAAGCGGATCAGCTTTTTGCTGTTAATCCCTTCCTCCACGTTCATCTTCATGGTCAGAAGACCGATTACCAGCCCTACGAATGCGGAAGCAATAATCCAGCTCCACCAGGGACCGTAGCTTGTCGCGTCGATCAGCGTATGACCGATAAAGCCGATGACAACACCAGCAATGGGTCCGAAGAGTGTGGCAAACACCGCCTCGATCGCATACTGTAAGCTGATGTTCGTGTTAGGCACGGGCGACGGAATCGCAACCTTGCCGAGAACAAAGAACAGCGCCGCGCCGATACCGATCGCAACGACACTCTTTACAGATAACTTTTTCATAAAAAAGTCCTCCCTCATATGTATTTTATGGTTTGCAAAACCATCTCTATTATAGGCTTTGACAAGACGGAATGTCAACCGCCGTAATTCCTGTTCGGCGCGGTCGCTCCGTTCAGCCACGCCCGTTCGCAAAATCGCGTCTTCGCTTCACCCCGAACTAATTCTTGAAACTGTGGATCGGCGCGGGAATCCGTCCGCCCCGGTTCACAAACGCCTCGCAGGAAAAGCCGTTCACCGGCATCACGGGCGCATAGCCGAACAGCCCGCCGAACTCTACTTTCTCCCCCACGCCCTTGCCGATGGCAGGGATAATGCGCACCGCCGTGGTCTTCTGGTTCACCATGCCGATCGCCATCTCATCCGCAATGATTCCCGCAATCGTCGTATTCGGCGTATCGCCGGGAATCGCCAGCATGTCAAGCCCCACAGAGCAGACACAGGTCATCGCCTCCAGCTTCTCTATGGTGAGCGCCCCCGCCGTCACGGCGTCGATCATACCCTGATCCTCGCTGACGGGAATAAACGCGCCGCTCAAGCCTCCCACATAGGAAGACGCCATCACACCGCCCTTTTTCACCTGATCGTTCAGAAGCGCAAGCGCCGCCGTCGTTCCCGGCGCGCCTGTATATTCTAATCCTATCTCGCACAGAATATCCGCCACGCTATCCCCGATCGCCGGCGTGGGAGCCAGGGACAAATCCACGATGCCGAAGGGAATGTTTAACATCCGGGAAGCCTCCTGCGCCACAAGCTGCCCGACCCTTGTCACCTTGAAAGCCGTCTTCTTGATTGTCTCGCAGAGCACTTCAAAATTCTCGCCGCGCACCCGCTGCAGGGCGGTCTTCACCACGCCCGGGCCGCTGACGCCCACATTGATCACCGCGTCCGCCTCGGTCACGCCGTGGAACGCGCCCGCCATAAAGGGATTGTCATCCGGCGCGTTGCAGAACACCACCAGTTTCATGCAGTCGGCGCTGTCCTGTTCCCTGCTGATCAGAGCCGTCTCCTTGATGATATCTCCCATCAGCCGTACCGCATCCATATTGATACCCGTCTTGGTGGAACCCAGATTCACGGAACTGCAGACCCGCTCCGTGGCGTGCAGCGCCTGCGGAATCGAACGGATCAGCAGCTCGTCCGCCTTCGTCATGCCCTTGGACACAAGCGCGGAGTATCCGCCGATCAGGTTGACCCCTACCGTCTGCGCCGCCCGATCCATCGTTTTTGCAAGCGTCACAAAATCCTCGCTGCCCTTACATGCCGCGCCGCCCACAAGCGCCATCGGCGTGACGGAAATTCTCTTATTGACTATGGGAATGCCGAACTCCTTCTCGATCGCCTCCCCGGTCTTTACCAGATCCTTCGCCGTTTCGGTGATCTTCTCGTAAACCTGCTCGTTTACCCTTTTTAGGTCGCCGTCAATACAGTCCAAAAGGCTGACGCCCAATGTGATGGTCCGCACATCCAGATTTTCTTTGGCGATCATTTCATTGGTTTCAGCCACTTCAAATAAATTTATCATGGTTAATATGCCTCCTTTAGACTCGCAAACCCGTGCTCCGCACTCCCTGTCCGATTTCATCGGACGTTTGCTCGTTATCGGTGCATGAAAAGCAAATGCCGCTTCGCGTCGCTTGCTTTTCTTTTGCACCTTCTAAATCCTATGCATCTGGTCGAATATCTCTTCCTTCTGGCACTTGATGACGACGCCGATCTCCTCGCCGAGCGCGTTCAGTTCATCCACGATCACCCCGAAATCCTTGTCCGTCAGGTTCGTGTCCACGATCATCATCATGTTGAAGAAGCCCTGCACGATGGTCTGGGAGATATCCAGAATATTGATCCGATTGTCCGCCAGGTAAGTGCATACCTTGGCAATGATGCCCACTGTGTCTTTTCCCACTACGGTGATAATTGTCTTTTTCATAATTTCCTCCATTCCAAAGCCGTTTACAGCACAACGATTACTTTGTCCCAAAAATTCTGTCTCCGGCATCCCCCACGCCCGGACAGATATAGGCGTTCTCGTTCAGGCAGCGGTCAATATGACCAATATAGAGCTGCACGTCCGGGTGATCCTTCCTCATCCGCTCCACGCCCTCCGGCGCCGCGATAATGCACATAAACTTAATATTCCTGCCGCCATGCTCCTTGATGAAACGCACCGCCTGGGAACCGGAACCGCCCGTGGCGAGCATGGGGTCCAGCACAATGATTGTCCTCTGGTCAATGGGCTTCGGCAGCTTACAGTAATACTCGTGCGGTTCATGCGTCTCGGGATCCCTGTACAGTCCGATATGTCCCACCTTGGCGCTCGGCACCAGCGCGAGAATACCGTTTACCATTCCAAGCCCCGCGCGCAGGATCGGCACCACCGCCAGTTTCTTTCCAGCAATCCTCGGCGACATGCAGGTCTCAATCGGCGTCTCCACTTCCACATCTTCCAGCGGAAGATCCCTGAGCGCTTCATAGCCCATCAGCATGGCGATCTCCTCAATACATTTCCTAAATTCGTTCGTGCCGGTGCCGATGTCCCTGATCTGCGAAATCTTGTGCTGAATCAGCGGATGTTCCATCACAAATACATTTTCCATGTTATCCTCCGTCCGTGTCAGAATCTTATTTTCCCTTTCTAATTAGATCGTAGCGATTTCTTTGCCTCATGTCAATCACGGATTTGCCTCCTCCAGCAGCTTCCGCACTTCCGCCTCTGTGACCCTGCCCTCTATAGGCTCATAATCCCCCATGTCATAGGCATCATAGACAGCATCCAGCTCCTCCAGCGACGCCCTCTCGCCATTGATATAGACCGGCCCGTCCCCAAGCTCCTCGTCCTCATCAAGTACGCCGTTTCCATTGCTGTCAATATAATTGATGGTTTCGATCCACATGGGTGTCTCCATCTCCCCACGCTCATTGATCTTCATATAATACGTGTGCAGGATCAGTCCCGCCTGATCCGCATTATAGTTTCTCATGTTGTTTTTACGGGGCGCATAGTCATATCCGCTATTCCCCATAGCGCCGTAAGCCCAATGGTTCATCGGCATGGACAGGGTGCCGTCCCGAAAAGTGTACAGATTGACAAAATAACCGTTTCTGCCAGAGACAAGCTCCGGAATCTCATCCTCGTCCACATAGATCAGGTCATACAGAAATTCGCCGCCGTACTCCGTCTCCGATGCCGCCCATCCCTCCATAACCGATAAGTTGAGCGCCACTTCGTACGCCTCCACATAGCTTTCAAATTCCCCGTTTTTCTTTCCTCCCGTGAGCAGGTCGCGGATGCCGGCAATGGTCATCGGCGCTTTTGCCTGTTCCGATAAATAGTCCGAAAGCTCCTCCTCCCTGAAAAAACTCCAGTATTCTTTCTCATATCCAAACATATCGCCATAATACACGGCGGCAGTCTGCGTATCTCCGTAAGTCGCGATCGTCACGACATCCGTAAAGCCGTCGAAATTGACGTCCCAGAAGGACACTGCATCCAGACTCTTAAACTTTTTCGCCCCCGCCTTCGCCGGTACATAGGGCGTAATGCCGCACAAAACCTCCCCGTCCCGTACCATTTCCATACGAAACTCCGGCTGCGTCACAGACGGCGCGTAAGGGACAAAATAAACTGTTCCCCCGCCCTTGTTAAGCTCCACCTCAAAACACTGCTCCGCAATACAGTCCTCCCCGAACATTTCTTTCTTTTCCCGGATCTCGGGGCTCTCCGTATCAGGAGCGGAATCCGTACCCGCTGTTTCCTCTGTTCCTGCTGTCTGCGCTCCGTCCGCCGTCCGGCTTTCGTCTGTCTCCTCCGCTGTTTCCGTTATCCCGCTTTCCGCTGTCGTCTCGTCGGCATTCCCCGTCTGCGCTTCGCCTGCCGCCTGTCTTTCCTGTGCCGTCTGATTCCCGCCTGCCGTCTGTTTCTGTATCTCTGCGCTCTGGTTCCCGCAGGCGCAGACGAGCATTGCCGTCATAATAGCCATAGGCATCCATTTAATACGTGTTCTTTTCATCTTGGTTCACCTACATTTCCCGCTGCCATATCACAGAAAAATATATTTCCCTCAAACGATGTACACGTTGCTCATGCATATAATTCCTGCAAATCAATCAAAATCAGCTCCGGTCGCTTCTCACACAAAAAACCGCTCCTTGAAATAAATCCGTATCGATAACTGACAAGTCCACACTCCCTGATCTGCTCGATTTCCCTGTCAATCATCTGCTCTGTCAGCGGCTCCTGCCTAAACTTAGCCTCGTAAAAAATATAACCCTTTTCATCTTTTGTCACAATGTCAAACTCTACGTTCTTCTTATGAACCGGGTCGTCATAATAAAATTTCCCAATCTTTTCAAAGGGAATTTCCGTTTTCCCCGCAAGGTTCATGCGAATCAGATATTGTCTGCAAATATCTTCAAACACACGCGGTACATGTCTGGTTTCAAAATCTTTTTCGATATACTTATCATAAAACACCTCCGGATCCATAACACTCATACGGGAAGCATTCCGAAAAATATATTTATAATAAAAGAGCGACAGATTGTCACTGATATAATATCCCGACTTTCTCCGATTGTCCTCATCATTGATCGGCGCTTCCTTTTTCACGACTTCCATCCGCATCAGCTTATCCAGCACATCCACCATCGTCGGACCGCTGGAGACATGGGACTGGTCATAAATATCCTTATATTTGCAAAACCCCTTTGCCAGTGTCTCAAACACCTCATTGGCATTTGTTAATTTGGAAATTTCCGAGCTCAGATACATGGAAACCTCGTTTTCCAGTCTTGCTCCCGGCGATGCAATCAGCTCGATCACATTTTCCCTTACCGTCCTATTTCGGTCAATCAAACGGTTGTAATATGGGATGCCGCCAAATACACTATACAGCCTTACCTTATCCTCCTCCGAAAAATTTTCATAAAAAAGAGCCGATTCATAATAATCCATCGGTTTTAAATCAATAGTCAGATCCACCCTGCCATAAAGCGGATTCTGTCTGGACAATAATTCCTTCATTGTATCCACATAGGAGCCACATATAATAAGCTTCATGCCGGATGTATCCCTGTTTTCATCCGTCAGAACCTGCAAAATGCTGTCTAATCCTTTTATGGCTTCGCGAATATAGGTGTATTCATCCAGAACCAGAATCAATTTTTCACGGCACGACATCCTGAACAAATACTTTAACAGTTCTTCCATACTCTCAAATGCCAGTTTCGGATAATCAAAGGCTTCCGCAATGATTTCTGCCAGACTGTCTACATTGTTTTTTTCCGTCGTCTGTTTACACTCATAATAAATGCTCCTGATCTCTGATTCCCTCAGGCACTGTTTGATCAGTTCGCTTTTACCGATCCGGCGTCTGCCATAAATCAGTGTAACCATCTGATCTTCCGTCTCCAACATTTTGTGTATCTGTTTTTTCTGCTTTTCCCGTCCATAAAAATTCATTCGGTCACCTCCGACTCGGTATGTATCGAATTAATTTTATTGTAATAAAAACGATTGGAAAAGTCAAAGAAAAAAGCGCATTTTGACACACGCTCTTCCCTACCGCACCTCAATCACTTCCGACACCACATCCCGTTTCGCCACATACAGCGGAAAATCATTGCCGTTGTAATCCGTATCCGACATGGTGACCTCCACCCGCACCGACTCGTAAGCCAGCTCCGGCAGGTTGTTTTCCTTGCTCAGATGCCCCAGCACAATCGCCTGCATGTTGTCATGCAGAAGGCGGCTTAAGAGCTTTCCCGCCGACTCGTTGGACAGATGCCCCCGCTCCCCCAGAATCCGCTGTTTCAGATAATACGGGTAAGGTCCCACCTGTAACATGTGCACGTCGTGGTTCGCCTCCAGATACAGAAGGTCAAGACTGCGCAGACATTCCACGGTATAGTCATTGTAACAGCCCAGATCGGTGAGAATTCCGATCCGCCGCCCGTCGTGGTCGATCCGGTATGCCACGGGATCTGCCGCGTCATGGGAAGTGCGCACGGGATAGAGTGAGATATCCTTGATGATACACCTTTCATCAGGAGTAACAACCCGGAAAAGCGATTCATCAATCTGCCCAAGGGAAGAGGTCTTTTTGATGGCTGCCAGCGTCCCTTTTGTGGCATAAACCGGCACCCCATACTTTCTGGCAAGCACTCCCAGCCCGCTTATATGATCGGCGTGCTCATGGGTGATGCAGATCGCGTCGATATCCTTCATAGTCAGCCCCAATTCGGCAAGCCCGGCTTCCGTTCGTTTGCCGCTGATTCCCACGTCCATCAGAAGGTGCGTGGTATCGCTGCCCACATAAACACAGTTTCCGCTGCTGCCGCTGGCAATACTGCATAATCTCATAATTATGTAAACCTATCGCGGCTACAGACACTTTCTGCAGCCGCCTTTCTTTTTTCGTTATTTTTGCCAGTAAATCTCGATCACGTCGCCACTCTTGATACTCTCCATGTACTGCGCGCCCCTGCCGTTTAAGTTGGTCACAATGCCGCTTCCCTCGGGCTTCGACAGATCGAAATCGATATACTCAAACACATCCACAAACACATATTTTTTCTTGCCCGTCAGTTTAACCGGGCTGCCGTTTACCATCACCGTGATGGGAATGGGCATATTTTTGTTCAGAAGTTCTTCCCTGCGTTTTTCTTCTTCCGCTTTCGCACGGGCTGCCGCCTCCTCTCTGGCTTTCGCTTTTGCCCTTGCTTCCTCCTCGGCACGCTTCACGCCGGGTCCCATCACAATTCTGGCGCCCTTCGGCTTCTGTCCGCCTGCTGCCCGTCCATCTTCCGCCGTTCCTGTTTCGTTCCCCGCAGACTGACCCACCGCACCGCTTTCGGATGTATCCGCATCACCCACTCCATGCGCGGAGCTTTCCGTCCTATCCTGCGATCCGTCCGCATCCGCCGTGGAAACATTTCTCGCCATGGAGAATCCCGCCGTCCCTGCAGGTCTGTCCGACTGCTCTGACTCCGCCTGTTCATCCGCCTGGGTCTGCTCGTAAAACTCCACGTCGGAAAGCTGCAGCTCTTCCAATGTCCAGATCACCGAGAAGTTTTCATACACCTTCGTGTCCATGTCCGCGATCTTATTGTTGACATAGATATTCATATTCCAGTCAATCACCACATCCATGAACTCGGAAATCTGGCGTACCGTATAATAGCCTAAAATCTCGATCTCATCATTTTCCTGAATCTTATAATACCCGGACTGCAGTTCCCCGTTGACACTGGCAAACTTGGGCAGATCCACCTTTTTCCCGTTAACCTCTACCCACATCTTGGAACCAAACTCCGGCAGCTGTCCCAGCGTCATCCGCGCTGCTTCTCCTGCAGTCGATTCCACCACGCGAATCTGGTCGTTGGCACGGATCTGCGTGTAAATATCCGCCTCGTTTCCGTTGACGGTAATCCGTGCCGCCTCGCCCGGCTCTCCACGTGCAATGCGGGGTTTTCCGTTCACCGTAAAGTTCAGTTCCTTTCCGCGCTTCGGAAACAGCCCGTCGCTGGAAAACTCCGCCTGCATCGCCGCATCCACCACAGCCGCCTTGCTGTTATCATAAATCTTGACACGCTGGTCATTGAAATAGACGAAGATAAAGTTATTGCTCTGCTCGTAAAAGCTTAAGCAGATGCCGATGGGCGTCACCATCAGGGAATCCTTTCTGGCGTCTTCCTCCAGAAACTCTATGCCCATCATCACTTCCTCACCTCTGACCGCCACACGCTCGTTCTGAAGCTCCAGCTTTGCCGCCAGGGCCTGTGTGTAACCCGGCAGCCTGCCGCCGCCGCCCACAACAAACACAGCGCTGACAGACTTATCGCCGTTGAGCTCCTTAATCTTTGCCGCCACCTGACTTGTCATGTTCTCAATCACATCAGACACCACGCGCTCCACTTCCTCTTTGGTGATGGTCTGCTTCAGTCCCATGATGTCCTTATACTCAATCACATCTTTCACACCGGTATCCCGCTTGATCTGCTCCGCCGTGGAAAAGTCTACCAGACAGTGTTTCGCCACCACTTCCGTGAGGGAATCTCCCGCAATGGGAATCATACCGTAAGCGATGATACTGCCGTCCCTTGTGACGGAAATATCAGAAGTGCCCGCGCCCACATCCACCAGCGCAATATTTAACATGCGGTACATCTCCGGGATCGCCACTTGGATCGCCGCAATCGGCTCTAGCGTCAGATTCACCACCTCAAGCCCTGCAACAGACACCGCCTTATAGAGCCCGTCCACCACGTCTTCCGGCAGGAAGGTGGCGATCAGGTCCGCGCCGATGGTCTTCGCCTTGTGCCCCTCCAGGTTCCCTATCGTGTATCCGTTCATATAATAGCGCACAACTGAATATCCCACGCAGTAAAACTTCATATCCAAATCGTTCTTTTCCAGAAATTCCTGATACGCCCTCTCCACGCCCATGGAATCCAGCGCGTAAATATCCTCTCCCGTGATTTCCCGCTCGCTCTCCATCTCCTGATCGACACGCAGCGTCACCGTCTGCAGCACACGGCCTGCCGCCGCGATGCAGACATCCTTGAGCGGTCTGCCGATCCGCTCTTCCAGCTCCGCCTTGACTTCCTTTATGGTGCCGCCCACCTTGTAGATATCGTGGATCTGTCCGTCCAGCATGGCTCTCGTCCCGTGCTCCCGGATGCTCTGCGTCACCACATGAAATTTACCGCCCGTGCGGTAACCCACCGTACCTACGATACTCCTTGTCCCGATATCCAGACCAAACACCAACTGTCCCGGAAATTTCATTGCTTCTGCCACTGGTATTCCCCCAATTCTTTCTCTATTTGTGTATAAACTTCCTCAAGTGTCCCGTTATTCTCTATCACCACATCACAGTGCGTCCGAAAATCCTGCTCCGAAAGCTGGCTCTTAAAAATGGAATCTATTTTCTCGTCCGTATAGCCCCGGCGCTCTTTCAGCCTCTGCCTTCTGACGGATTCCTCCGAGCAGATATACCACAGCTCGTCCACAATCTCCCCGTAACCCTCCTCAATCAGAAGCGCTGCCTCTATAAACAGCAGCGACAGCTTTCCCGCCGCCCGCTCTTTTTCAATCTGATTCAGCAGATACGCCTTCACAGCAGGATGCACGATCCCGTTTACCTTCTGCAGCAGTTCGCCGTCCCCGAAAATCCGCGCCGCCATCTTACCCTTGTCAATCCTGCCCGACGCATCCAGAATTTCCGTTCCCAGAAGTGCCGTCAGCGGCTCGTAACACGCCTCTCCCGGCTCCTCCAGACGATGCGCCGCCTGATCCGCCATGATGACACGACACCCCGGACGTTTATCCAGCCAGCCGAGAACAGCCGACTTCCCTGCGCCCACGCCGCCCGTAACTCCGATCACTTTCATACATTCACCGCTTTATCCTTCTCCTGCGTGAAACTTAGTGCTTCTTGGCGTCCCGTCCAATGGCGGGACGTCTTTAGAAGCACTTTTCACGCTGTTATTTTGCCTCATACCAGTCCGTCCCCGTATGCAGGTCGATTTCCAGCCGCACGGAAAGTTCCGCCGCCTGCTGCATCTGCTCCGTGAGAATCCGGCGGACCTGTTCTTCCTCCCCCGCCTCCGTCTCAATCAGCAGTTCGTCATGCACCTGCAGAATCAGCCGGGATTTCAGGTTTTCCCCGTGCAGACATTCCCACACCCGGATCATCGCGATCTTCATAATGTCCGCCGCCGTCCCCTGAATCGGGGAGTTCATTGCCACCCGCTCGCCGAAGGAACGCTGCATGAAATTGTTGGAGGACAGCTCCGGGATCGGACGCCTGCGCCCATACATGGTGGCCACGTAGCCCTTTTCCTTCGCCTCCGCCACCATATGATCCAGAAAACGTTTGACACCCGGATATGTCTCGAAATACTGCTCAATATACTCCGCCGCCTCTTTCTTGGAAATGCTTAAGTCCTGACTTAATCCGAAAGAGCTGATGCCATAGACAATGCCGAAATTGACCGCCTTTGCATTTCGTCTCTGCAAGTCCGTCACTTCCTCAAAAGGGGTGTGAAATACCTTGGAAGCGGTAATCCGGTGAATATCCTCCTCCATCCGGTACGCCTCAATCAGCTGCCCGTCCTCGGACATGTGCGCCAAAATCCGCAGTTCAATCTGCGAATAATCCGCATCCATGAAAAGATAACCTTCCTTCGGCACAAACACTTTGCGGATCCGCCGTCCCAGCTCCATGCGCATGGGAATGTTCTGTAAGTTCGGCTCTGTCGAGCTGAGCCGTCCCGTGGCGGTAATGGTCTGGTTAAACGTGGAATGAATCCTGCCGTCCGCGGCAATACAGCCGGAAAGTCCCTCCGCGTAAGTAGACTTTAATTTCATCAGCCCCCGGTATTCCAGTATGTCAGATACGATTGGATACTCCGGCGCCAGCTTCTCCAGCACATCCGCCGCCGTGGAATACCCTGTCTTCGTCTTTTTGCCGCCCTTGATCCCCATTTTATCAAAAAGAATCTCCGCAAGCTGTTTGGGCGAATTGATATTGAACGTGCAGTCCGCCTGCCTGTAAATCGCCTGCTCCAGTTCTGTGATTCTCCCGGAGAGCGCCTCCCCGTAAGCTTTCAGCTCCGCCGGCTGCACCAGCACGCCGTACTGCTCCATATCATAAAGCACCCGGGAAAGCGGCATCTCAATCTCATAAAAGAGCCTGTCCATCCCCTGCTCCGACAGTTTTTCGTCAAGAATACGCGACGCCATCAGGCAGACATAAGCCTGATAACAGGCGTACTGCGCAAATTCCTCCGGAGTCTTTTCATAAGCCGCCGCAAAACTGCCTTTCCCGCATACCTGTGTCCTGTCCGGAATCGTGAGCGACAGATACTCGCCCGCGATATCCTCCGTCTGATAATCGCTCTTTAACGGGTTAATCAGGTACGCCGCGATCAAAATGTCAAAGTATTTCCTGTCACGGTAAGGCTTCAACACATCCTGCGCGCCCGTATCACTGCGCCACATGCTCTCTTCTCCCGGCTCCTCTATCATGTCATAAAGGGATTTGATATCAAAAGCACACAGTTTACATAACTCATTTCTGTTCAGAGCTGTCAGCCGTTCTCTCAGGTAACCTTCCGTCACCCCACCCTGGCAGGGAATAAACGCCACCTTGTTTTCCTCCGGCGCAAGCGCGATGCCCATACAGTCGCCCGCATCTTTCCCGTCCCGGAAAACCGCAAGCCCGATCCCGCAGCCGTTCTCCGCGCCCTGTCCCTTTTTCCGGCAGACCTCAAAAAGCGCTTCGACCTCCGCCTTCTCCGTCACGGTATGAAAATCCGCTTCCTGCCTGTTTGATACCGCCACATCCTTGGAAAAGCGGGACAATATATTTTTGAACTCAAGCTGCTTGCACAGCACATAAGCCTCTTCCGTATAAAAATCACCGATCTTCGCCTGTTCAAAATCAAAGGCAATGTCTGCGTCCACATTGATGGTCGCAAGCACTTTGCTCAAGTCCGCAAGTTCTCTGTTTGCCAGCAGGGATTCCCGGATTGACTTTTTGGAGATTTCCTCCGCGTGGGCATATATATTTTCCAGCGACCCATACGTCACCATCAGCTCCGTAGCCGTCTTCTCCCCCACCTTCGGCACCCCGGGAATGTTGTCCGCCGTGTCCCCCATCAGCGCCTTTAAGTCGATAAACTGGATCGGATTGACCTGATAAGCCGCTTCCACATCCTTCGCATAATAATCTTCCACCTGTGTCCTGCCGCCCTTGGTCTTCGGAATGCGGATGCGGATATGGTCCGTCGCCACCTGCAGGAGATCCCTGTCCCCCGACACGAGAGAGACTTCCATCCCTTCCCGCTCCGCGCGTTTGGCAATCGTGCCCAGAATGTCATCCGCCTCCAGACCCGCCTTTTCCATCACGCAGATTCCCATTGCCAGAAGCAGTTCTTTCATCACCGGCACCTGTTCCCGAAGCTCCGTGGGCATGGGTTTTCTCGTGCCCTTGTACTCCTTGTAAATCTCGTGCCTGAACGTGGGCGCGTGGACGTCAAAAGCCACCGCCAGGTAATCCGCCTGCTCCTCCTCCAGAATCTTGAACATAATATTCAAAAAGCCGTAGACCGCGTTCGTGTGGAGCCCCTGCCCGTTGGTCAGGTCCGGCACCCCGTAAAACGCCCTGTTCAATATGCTGTGTCCGTCTATCAAAACCAGTTTTAAAGCCATGTTCCCTTATGCCTTTCTATCTGTCCCCCCGCTGTCTGCGCATATTCAAGTCTACAAAGCGAAGCTCAGAGCTTAGCAAAGTTCCATTTGTTACATTGACACAATAACCAGCGCCGCAGCGATCACCACCACAACGGCTGCCTCCAGCACCAGAAGAATCCGCCGCAAGGCACGGTTGATACGAATCTTGTCATCCGCATCTTCCAGTTTCCATGTAAGCGCCTTCTGCAGATTAAAATTATTGCCCTGCTCGAGCTGTTCCAGACCCTCGGCAACCAGAAACTGGATGGACAGCTCCTCCATGCATTCCGGACAGTCATCGATATGTTCCACAAACTCCGCAAGACCCCTTCCGTCCAGTTCATCATCCAGGAAAGAGGGTATCTTTTTCTCTGCTTCTTTACAGTCCATTGCCCGCCCACGCCTTTCTGGCTATCCCATGATTCTGCTCATACAGATTTTATTATATACCATCGCCGGAATATTTAAAAGAGGTTTTTCACAGCATAACCAGCATCTGCGTGCATTCCCGACAAAAAAAGTGTAAAGCCCTTGATCATTCAATAAACTTTACACTTTTGATATTGCGATATACTTATTTGCGGTGATGATTACTCTTTTATTTCATCCATATCTGTAAGATTTACACCCAAGCCTCCCGATGCCATTGTGCCGACCTACTGCTGTGCCGGAGCAGCCTGCGTCTGCGCGCCTTCAGCCGGAGCCGGTTCCTGCGCTGCCCCGTCTGCCGTTTCCGCAGGCGCCGCCTCTGGTGCGGGCTCCACCGGCGGTGCAGCCACAGCCGCAATACCGTTTCCGTCTACCGTGTAATCTGTACCGTCCACATTTACCGTCACATTTCTCTGCAGTGCGCCCGTCGCCGGGTCGTAGTAGTATATGTTGCCGTCGGGTCTGGTCACTAGCCCCCTCTGCATCACAGCGTTCTCGTCGAAGTAATAGTCCTGCCCCTCGATCGTCACATCCTCGCGCAGCGCATGTCCATCCTTTGTAGCGAGGAAATATCTGCCCGTCTCATCCTCAAACCAGCAGCCCTTCTGCACAAAACCGTTCTCGTCCAGGTGATATTTCTTGTCCTCCCAGTTCGCCCAGCAGTTTCGCTGCATCCGATATCCCGCGTAAAATACCGTCTGGTCGCCGCGGGGCGCAAAACCGTCCGCCACGATCAGGGACGCGTAGTCCTTAAACTGATAATTCATGTCCACTCTGGTGGGAATGCCCGCCACGCTGCCGTGGGAAGTGTTCTGCCAGAACGCCGCGCCGCCGTCATACTCAAGCGCATCCGCATACTGCGCGATCCACTTGTCGTAGCCGATATTGCCGATCTTGTCCCGGAACATATTCCTGCTGGAATACACCACCGGGTAATAGCCGTTCGCCTCAATAATCGAGCAGAACGCGTTGATCAGCTCCTGTAACTGCGCCTGCGACATATTCTTGTGGCAGGGCGCCTCCACATCAAAAACCACCGGATAATTTACCGTATAATTGCCGATCCACTGTATGAGCTGGTTCGCCTCAGCCCTTGCCTGCTCCGCGTTGACGGCATAGGAGTACAGATAAACTCCCGTTCTGAGACCCGCCGCGTTCGCACCACGCATATTCGCGTCAAAATAAGGGTCAACGCCCGAGTTCGTGCTGCCCGCCTTGACAAAGACAAAGGATACCCCCGAGGAGGGCACCTGACTCCAGTCAATACCCAGATTGTGCTTGGACACGTCAATACCCCTGGCAATGGAACTGCCAGCTCCCACCGCCTCCACTTTAAGCCCCGGCGCAAGTGTCAGCGCTCCCGCCAGACACAGTGCGGTCACCTGCCTGATTCCTCTTTTAAATCTATGTAACAATGCTTTATTTGATTTTATCATTTGTACTTTTTATCCGAATGTTTCGAATATTTCCCTTTCGTTTTTTCCCAGTCCTGTTATCTTTCGTTTCTTTTCTGAGGACTGCTCCTCCATGCGCAAAATCGTAACAATTGTATTACATTTTGTCACATTTTGTAACAATTCTTAACAACTATATCATGTTTTGATGGAATTGTATAGGGATATCTGCGAAATATTGGTGGGAATTTCTGGAATGTGAAACCGCTGCTCTTTCTCCTGACTGCGAAGGATCTCCAGCCGCCGCCAAAACATTTCCCGCCGTGTCAGCTTTCTGTTGGAAACCGTCTGGCACATTATTCCCTCTCACGCGGGAATAAAGAAAACTGCGAAATCACTCCCGCAGCTTCCTTTCACGTATGAATGGGGTTCCATACGTGTTCCCCTTTTACAGGTTACATAATATCACATATTTCGCGGTCTGAATAGTGTAGTTTATCGCGCAAATATCGCGTAAAACGGCAAGTTTATAGTTTACATAACTCTAAATTCTCACCTACCTAAACCCGCGATGAGACAAAACCGATAATCCCGACAATAATCAAAATCGGAAACACGATATAAACCAATCCCGCAACCAGCAGTATCATCAAAAACAACGGTACAAAAACAAAACAGACTGCAATCTTCGTAATACCCCATGCGGCGCGGCACGCAACTGCCGCCAGTTTGCCGAATACCGCTAACATTAGCATAAAACATAAAAATGAGATCATTTTCTCTCCTCCCTCAAAATAGCTTTTTCGTTAAGCATGTTTTCTGTCGTTCTCTGTGTTTATGGTTCGCTGCACCAGCTCCCTTCCACGGAATTTTGATATGTCCCGCACGCCTATGGCGGCGCAGTATGCTTCCTGTTCCTCGATTTTTTCCAGGAAGCGGCACAGGGAAATTCTTTCGGTTATGGTCATGGTCATTCACCCTTCCGTATTTCCGTTCACGACTGTTATAACTATATTTTAATGGAAAGGCATGATAACATAAACCTTTTCTTTAAGCAAAAAAGCATCGTCTATTTCGTTCATTTTGGCGAAATACCTTCCGCCTTCTCCTTGCTTCCCATAATACCATTCGATATAATGAATTTATATAAATTAACATCTTGGAAAGGATTCCTCTCATGGGCAAAAAATCTACAAAAGAAAACAAAAATTTATATTTTCAGAGCAGAGAAACCGCCGGGCTGACAAGAGCACAGGCAAGCGAACTCATCGGCTGTATTTCTGAAAGTAAAATTGAGAAAATAGAAAACGGCACTACCTCTCCCCAGCCGGAAGATGTCGTTCTCATGGCTGAGGCATATAAAAATCCGCGTCTCTGCAATTATTACTGCACCCATGAGTGCCGTATCGGACAGGACTACATCCCTGAAGTACAGATCAAAGGACTGCCCGAAATTGCTCTCGGCATCCTTTCATCTTTAAACGCACTGGATAAATGCAAGGAAAGGTTAATTGAAATTACAGAGGACGGGCGGATCACGTCAGATGAATACACCGATTTCAAGAAAATTCAGGATCAGCTTGAGAAAATTTCTGTCACTGTAGAATCGTTGAAATTGTGGATCAGGGATAATGAGATTGGCGGAAAGACAGGATAAAGGGGGGGGCTGGAACCAGTCCCCCTCCCCTGCAAAATCATCCTGTGGCATTCGTCAAATAAATGCGCCGCATCTGCAGATTGAGCAGCGCCCAATCGACTCACTGCCTGCGGACATAAATCTGAATTGCCTCGTCGACAAATTCAGCGGTTCCCTCACCGCCGGCTTCATCAATGTTTTTGGTAAAATCACCGCCGCCGGAATACATCTTTCCCAATCCGCTTAATATTTTATCGGTACAGGTATACATATGCTCCGTGATAAAATCCTGTATCCTTTTCACAAGATCCTGCGCCCCGGGTGAAGCAGGGTCCGTATTCCTCATTTCACCTGCCTCTTTGAAAAACAGCATAAAGCGGTCGGCAAGAAGCCTGTCCTCCTCCTCTGTCCTGTTCTTTGATTTCTCGGCAAACTCTTGATACTCCGGCGTATTTCCATACATCTCCCTCGCCTGCTTTGCGTATGCATCAATTTTGCTTTTATCAAAAGCTGAAAAATCCATATATTTCACTCCTAACATTTTTATTCCAAGCGCGAAATTGATCAGGTTATCCAGATGCTCCTTCCTGAGCGTCAGCAGCTCGATCTGCTGCTCTAATGCCTTGCTCCTGTCAAAGTCGGGACTATTCATGATTTCCCTGATATCTTTCAGAGGAAACTCCAACTCGCGAAACAGTAAAATGTGCTGAAGGCGTTCCAGATCCGCATCGTCATACAGTCTGTATCCCGCATCGGTGTATCCCGTCGGATGCAAAAGACCGATCTTGTCATAGTATTGCAGAGTGCGTATACTCACCCCGGCAAGCTTGCTCACTTCATGTACTGTCATCATTGGCATGTCCTCCTCCCGCCTGGTATTATTAATATAAACTATTACGTTACGTAGGAGTCAATGCTTTTTTCATTATATTTGATTAACCCCGCAATCTCTGTTATAATAACACCCATGATGGCACGTAAAACATACCGAAAAAATCTATGTCTCTTTTACATACTGACCCTGCTCCTCTGGAGCTTATGCTCCGGCGCTTCTTCCGTGTCGGAGATCACGGACGCGGTCTGCGGTTTGCAGGATTGTTATGTAAACTATTCTTCCGCCATCACTTCCACTTCAAAACACTTTCCCGCTCAGAAATATCTTTCCGCGCGGAATTCCGGCACAGTGGAAACACTCTCCGCCGCAAGAAATCGCAGCGCAAGAACACTGTCACGCACCGTAAGACAGGTTACGGCACATCTTTTTTCCGACAGTCCCTCCGCCGGTCAGTACGCCCTTTCCGGGCTGTTTTTGGCACAGAAGATACCATCGCATCGTCTTTGCGGTATCATCATCACAAATTATATTCACAGACAGGACGGTCAAAAATAATACTCTTTTTTCACACGTTTCACCCTTGATATAGCACACAAAAACAATATCTATACAGGCACGGAATCCAAAATCGCGCCGCTTTTTTTGTTGTGCGGTTTTTTCGAATTTCGGACCATAGCAAATAAAATATGTGTAAAATTGTGAAAAAAGGAGATTAAATAGATATGAATATTGGGGTTTTGATACTAATTATAGTCGGCGGCGCCGCAGGAGGGCTTTCCACGTTTTATCTTCTCGTTTCTCTCTTCGGCACGCTCGGTTTTAAGATTTTCAGAAAAGTAAAATACGGCACATCTCTCTTCAATTAGAGTGATCTGCAGATAACGTATACCCCATAAATAGCTGCATATACTATTTATGGGGTATTTTCTATGAAACATTTAAGACACTGTACAATCATCGGTATCATTTTTGTTATGTTGACAGGAACGCTGTCACACTTTCTTTATGACTGGTCCGGGCAAAATCCTGTTGTCGGTCTTTTCACGCCCGTCAACGAATCCATCTGGGAACATATGAAATTACTGTTCTTTCCCATGCTGCTTTATTCCCTCATCATGATTTTGAAATACAGGAGGCAATACCCCCATATCGCTTCCGCGCTGTTCTTCGGCTTAATAGCGGGCACGATTCTCATCCCGGCTTTTTACTATGCCTACACGTCCGTCCTCGGCACAAATTATCTTTTTTGGGATATCGGTATCTTTATCCTAGGCATTGTCATCAGTTTCTGGCTGGCTTATAGGCTCACGCTGTCACACAGGCCGGAAGGCGCTACCCTTGTTTTAGGACTCGCCGTCGGTGTTCTTCTGCTCTGTTTTCTGTGGTTTTCCTATCATGCGCCGCATACGGTCATTTTTCAGGACCCTACAGTAGATAGCTGTTTTCCCGATTGGCAATCTGAAAACCAATTAATTTAACTTTTCCGTGTTTTACATAAAATACCTACATTTCGCCAGATAAAATTGCTGTTCCTTTTCAAATAATTCTACCAGCTTATCCAAAGACTTCTCTTCTCTGTACACTTTCAATGCATACAGATATTCATTCCTGTTTGCATCCTCGATCACCACTGGCAAAATTCCATTCTTTAAACACTCCCTGAAAAGAAGCATTCTGCCTGTCCTGCCGTTTCCATCTTGAAATGGATGAATGCACTCATATCTTGCATGGAACTCAGCTAAAACGGAGAGATTCCCTTCCTGATTATGATACCACTCCAACAATACATCCATTTCCTGTGCAACATCTTCCGGGCTTACCGTCTGATACATGCCAATCATATTGGGGCGTTTTTTATAATCACCGATTGCATACCCGTTGGCACGGTCCTCAAATACGCCGGATTTCAATTCATATTGAAACTGCTTAAGCAATTCCTGCGTTAACGGCTCCGTCAATGTGTCCAGCATCCGATTGAACATGAGAAAATGCCCGTTCATCTCCTCGATGTCCTTTGCCCTGTAATAATCGTCAGATTTCGGCAATGTCCCGTGATCAAATAAAGATGCGGTTTGCTCCTCCGTCAGCGTGCTTCCCTCTATCTTATTTGAGTTGTAAGCAAGCAGCCGCTGGGTAAAAGCATAGACGCCGGATCTGTCAAACTTTTCCTTTTCTATTTGAAATCTGTTTAACAGAAATTCCACAAATTCTTTATCCTTATTTTCCACACACATCACCCTGCACTTTCATTGCAAATCGAGTAGGGAAGCTTCCTCTTTCCCGTCCCGCCGCGCCATTATACAATATTGCCTTTGCAGGCGTGTGTATTTAAAAAATAAGACATTAGTATGATCTAATGTCTCATTCCAAATATTACTGCTGGTGGTGGGACTTGAACCCACACGTGGTTGCCCACAACAGATTTTGAGTCTGCCTCGTCTGCCATTCCGACACACCAGCTCTCATTATACCCGGCTGCAACGACCGCCTGCATGAATCACTATCTGCAACCAAGCTATATCTTACCATACTGACGGGCTGTTGGCAAGATTTATTCGCAGAAATTCACGAAGCCTACCGTTTCTGCAAGAATTTTTCAATCTGCACGTTCTGTTTTTTTATTTTTTCGCGCTTATTTCTTCTTCGGCAGTTCCCGTTCTACACTCCCAGCTTCCCATACACCTCAAACCCATCAAACGTCGCGAAATAATCCTTCGGCGTCTCCGCCCTCCTGATAAGCTGCACGCTGCCGTCCTCCTTCAGCAAAAGTTCTGCCGACTTCAACTTCCCGTTATAGTTATAACCCATAGCATAACCGTGCGCGCCCGTATCGTGGATCACCAGATAATCCCCTTTCTCGATCTCCGGGAGCATCCGGTCAATGGCAAATTTGTCATTATTCTCGCAAAGCGATCCCGCCACGTCATACATGTGGTCGCAGGGCGCATTCTCCTTGCCAAGCACCGTGATATGATGGTATGCGCCGTACATGGCGGGACGCATCAGATTCACCGCGCAGGCATCCACACCGATATACTCCTTGTGGGTGTGTTTCTCGTGAATCGCCTGTGTCACGAGTGCACCGTAAGGGCCTGTCATAAAGCGCCCCATCTCCGTATAAATCGCCGTGTCCCCCATACCCGCGGGCACAAGCACCTCATCAAAAACCTTGTGCACGCCTTCGCCGATCACCCGGATATCATTGGCTTCCTGATCGGGCTGGTAAGCAATGCCCACGCCGCCGGAAAGGTTGATAAAATCTATCTGCACACCCACCTTCTCCTTGATCTGTACCGCCAGTTCAAAGAGCTGCTTCGCAAGCTGGGGATAATACTCGTTGGTCACCGTATTGCTGGCAAGGAACGCGTGGAGCCCGAAACGCCTCACCCCTTTATCCTTCAAAATGCGGTATCCCTCAAAAAGCTGCTCCGGCGTAAAGCCGTACTTGGAATCGCCTGGATTGTCCATAATACCGTTGCTCATCTGGAACACGCCGCCCGGATTGTAACGGCAGCTCATGGTCTCGGGCAGTTTCCCCAGAATGCTTTCCACAAAGTCGATATGCGTGATGTCGTCCAGATTGATGATGCCGCCCACCTTCGCGCAGTATTCATACTCCTGTGCCGGGGTATCGTTGGAGGAAAACATGATATCCTCCCCGTTAATTCCCAGAGCGTTGCTCAGCATCAGCTCCGTCAGCGAGGAGCAGTCGCAGCCAGCGCCGTACTCATGCATGATCTGGATCAGGAACGGATTCGGACACGCCTTCACCGCAAAATACTCCTTAAATCTCTTATTCCACGCAAAAGCCTCCTGCACGGCTTTCGCGTTCTCCCGGATGCCTTTCTCGTCATAGATATGGAAAGGCGTGGGGTATGTCTTCACAATCTCTTCTATCTGTTCCTTCGTCACAAAAGGTAATTTACTCATGTCTGTTTTCTCCTCCCGCAATGTTCTCAATCTGCCAGTCAATCGGCTCTACGCCGTTTTTCTCTAAAAAGGCGTTGCACTGGCTGAAATGCCTGCACCCGAAAAACCCTCTATATGCCGACAATGGACTCGGATGCGGCGCTTTTAAGATCAGATGTTTCGGATTCGTGAGCATCGAAATCTTGCTCTGCGCAGGGCGTCCCCAGAGCAGATACACAATCGGTCTGTCCTGCTCGTTCACCGCCCGGATCACCGCGTCCGTGAACTCCTCCCAGCCCTTTCCCTGATGGGAATTTGCCTGATGCGCCCGCACGGTGAGCACCGTGTTCAGGAGAAGCACGCCCTGATCCGCCCACTTCTGCAGATACCCGTTGTCGGGTATGTAACAGCCCAGATCGTCCCGCAGCTCCTGATAGATATTCTGCAGGGACGGCGGTATCTCCTTCTGGTCCGGCAGTACCGAAAAGCTCATACCGTGCGCCTGATGCTCATTGTGGTACGGGTCCTGCCCCAGAAGCAGCACCTTCACTTTACCCAAAGGTGTAAAATGAAAGGCATTAAAAATATCGTCCGCTGGCGGATACACCACCTGTTTACTGTACTCCTCTTTCACAAACATGTAAAGATTTTTGTAATAGGGTTTCTGAAATTCGCTGTCCAGAGCCTGCGCCCAGTCATTTGCCAGCATCGCCATAGTATATTCTCCTCTTCTCTTTCGTATAATTATGCATTTCTGTGCAATCAGGCAGAAAAGATTTCTTCCTCTGCCCGCACGCCGGACATCCGCCAGCTTGCTGACATATTTCATTTGGACGCCCTTGTCATAAAAGAGAGCATAGAACCACTCCTGTCCTGTTCCTATGCCCCCTTGCACACCCGAATCCACAATATGTCCAATATCCTCAGATTTATACGTCTATGCGGAGAATGCCGCATTTCCGGCTTTCTCTGTTCCCTATAATCTCACAGAAATTCCTTTTCCCCGTAGATATTTCTTTAAATCCCTGATCTCCATCTCCTTGAAATGAAAGAGCGATGCCGCCAGCGCCGCCTCCGCCTTTCCTTCCGTGAAAGCCTCGTAAAAATGCTCCATCGTTCCCGCGCCGCCGGAAGCGATCACCGGGATTGACACATTTTCCGCAACGGTCCTCGTCAGTTCCAGGTCATATCCTGCCTTGGTACCGTCCCCGTCCATGCTGGTCAGCAGAATCTCCCCCGCGCCCAGCTTTTCCGCTTTCATAGCCCACTCCACGGCATCGATCCCCATATCTACACGACCGCCATTTTTGTAGATGGTAAACCCTTGCCCGTCGGCGCGCCTTTTTGCGTCAATCGCCACCACCACGCATTGACTGCCGAATTTATCCGCCGCCTCGCTGATCAGATTGGGATTCATAATCGCCGCCGAATTGACAGAAACCTTATCCGCGCCCTCCCGCAGAATCGCCTTAAAGTCCTCCACCGTGCGGATGCCGCCGCCCACCGTAAAGGGGATAAACACCTTCTCGGCAACCTTTCTCACCATCTCCACAGCCGTGTCTCTCGCGTCGGACGAAGCCGTGATATCCAGAAAAACCAGCTCATCCGCTCCCGACTTATCATAAGCCGCGCCAACCTCAGCCGGATCGCCCGCATCTTTAAAATTAATGAAATTAACGCCTTTAACCACCCTGCCGTTTTTCACATCCAGGCAGGGAATAATCCGCTTTGTGTGCATCACCGCTCCGTTCTATATTTCCAAAAAGTTCTGTAATATCCTAAGCCCTGTCTCTGAGCTTTTCTCCGGATGAAACTGACAGGCAAAAACGTTGTCCCGCTCCACCGAAGCGTGAATCAGCGTTCCATACTCCGTGGCTGCCTTCACAATCTGCGGCTCATCCGCCTGCAGATAATAGGAATGCACGAAGTACACATAAGCGCCCTCCGCAATTCCCTGAAACAGCCTTCCCGGATTCGGAAACGTCAGGGAGTTCCATCCGACATGAGGTATTTTCAGTCCTTTCCCATCAGGGATACGCACGATCCTGCCAGACAACAATCCAAGCCCTTCCACGCCGGGTGCTTCCTCGCTGCTCTCGAACATTAACTGCAATCCAAGACATATCCCCAAAAACGGAATTTTCTTTTCGACCGCCTCCCTGATCACCGAGACCAGCCCGTACCCGTGCAGCTTTTCCATGGCGTCGCCAAACGCGCCCACGCCGGGCAGGATCACATGATCCGCCGAGAGAATTACTTCCCTGTCCCTTGTCAGCACAGCCTCATGTCCGAGCAGTGCAACGGCTTTTTCCACGCTCTTGATATTCCCGGCGTCATAGTCGATAATCGCTACCATTACTCTGCCCCTTCATCTGCATTCTCATCCTCAGACATATCTTCACCCGTGTTCTCATCCGCCGATACAGGCTGATCCTGTATTTCCTCCGGCAGCATATCTTCTTCCGGGGTCACATCCTCCTGAATATCCGCCGGCTGTTCTCCCTCAGTCTCAGTCTCCAGCCCGTCTATTCTCTCAATGATCTCCTCTTCCTCCGGCAGTATATCCTGTCTGCCCGCCGGAACTTCCTCACCGTAAACCGCGCCGCTTATAATCGCTTCCAGCCTCTGCGAATAAGCCACATCGTCCTCCAGCGCAATGATCTCCAGCGCATCCGCTTCCGATACGCCAAAATCTGCGGACAGCCTCTCCAGTATCTGCGCGTAAATATCACTCACCTCGCCTGCCACGTTGTAAGCCTCCGCCTCCGGCAGAACCACCTGGTAGCGTTCTACACCGGTAATCAGCGCGTTCAGCGCTTCCAACCGCATATCAAGGTTTACATAATTCTCATAAGACGTAAGTTTCCGGTTCATCTGTAAAATCAGATTACTTTTCTGGAACAGCGCCTCATCCTGTTCGTCCAGTTCCTTTCCGTACAGCAGTTCATACACCTGGGCATAATCCTGATGATCATATGCTACATGCGCCTCTCTCATTTCTGTATAGTTTGGCAGGAAAGAGGACAACAGTACAATACATACCGCAATCGTGCCGCAGAACGCAAACACCGCTATCACTTTCTTTTTGGAAAGTTTCTTCTCCGGCGGCGCAAACAGGTCTACCTCTTCCTCATCTTTTTTCTTCTTCTCTTTCTTCTTTTTCTTCTTTACTTTCTTTCCTTCTTCCTCGCCCTCTGCGCCTTCCTCTCCTTCGCCTTCACCATCCTTGCCTTTCTTGCCCTTTTTCTTATCTTTCTTTTTCTTCTTTTTACCCTTCTTATCTTCTTCCTTCAATTCATCCAGAAGCGCTTTATTCTCGTCGGTAACCGTTCCCGTCTCTCCGGCACCGTCCGCCAGAACTTCCGCCGCGACAGGATCCACGTCCTCATCCGACTCCAACAGGAAATTCATAAGCTTTGCAAAAAAGCCAGGCTTCTTTTCTTCCTTTTTTTCCTTTTCCTCCGCTTCGTCTGCTCCCGGCTCCTGCTCCGCAACTTCCGCCAAAAGCGTCTCCAGCTCATCTCCTGTTTCTTCGGCTGCAGCTTCCTCGTCTCCGCCTTTCTTCTTTTTCCCGAACAGCTTCTTACGCTTCTTTTTCTCCTTCTTTGGCTTTCCACCGCCCTCTCGGGCTGCTATCTCTTCCGGCGTAAGTTCCCTGATACTCTCCGCCTCCTTTGCCGCCTCATCATTTTCGAAGAAGTCAAAGCTGCTGTCTCCACCGTCATCCGCACCTTCCAGCATCGCCAGTATATCATCATCCGGTGAAACGCCTTGGTCAGCCCCTTCTAACAGATCATTAATTTCAGACAAAGCTTCATCATGGTCCATCCCTGACAGCAGCGAAGAGAGATCCTCATCGCTCTCCCCCGTTTCTTCCAAGGCAAAGTCATTCGCCTCACCTTCCCCATCAGATAAGTCGCCGCTCAAAAGGCGGTCAATATCCTCCTCAGACATCAAACCATCCATTCCGTCATCCGCATTTCCCGATTCTTCCACTGACAGATCATCCAGCGAAAGCCCGCCTAATCCGTTCTCTCCGTCTTCGCTCTCGCCCAGGTCCAAATCATCCAGAGAAAGATCGTCCATTGTCATCCCGCCGTCGCCGCTCTCGCCCAAATCAAGACTATCCAGTGAAAGGTCGTCCAGCGACATCTCATCGCTGTTCTCGCCCAAATCAAGGCTGTCCAGAGAAAGGTCATCCATTCCCGTCTCTTCACCGCTCTCACCCAGATCAAGTCCATCCAGTGAAAGATCATCCATTCCCGTCTCTTCACCGCTCTCGCCCAGATCAAGTCCATCCAGTGAAAGATCATCCATTCCCGTCTCTTCACCACTCTCGCCCAAGTCAAGACTGTCCAGTGAAAGATCATCCATTCCCGTCTCTTCACCGCTCTCGCCCAAGTCAAAACTGTCCAGTGAAAGATCATCCATTCCCGTCTCTTCACCGTTCTCGCCCAGATCAAGTCCATCCAGTGAAAAATCATCCATTATCATCCCGCCACTGCTGTTTTCTCCAAGATCCAGATCATCCAGTGACAAATCATCTGAGCCACCTAGCATGCTCCCGCCCGAGTCCGTCTCCTCCAGGGCGAACTCATTCGGTAACGCACTTTCTTCCAAGCCTGTACTGTCCAACGACAGCTCTTCCTTTTCGGAAACATTATCGTCCACGGCAGCATTATGCTCGTTCATAAACGCGAGCATAGCCTCCATATCTTCCGCCTCGGAATTGTTCTCCTCCTGTGGCTTCTCCTCCGCTCCGTCAAGAGTGCCCATAGATACCAGCATCTCCTCTATCTCCTGAGGAGACATGGCTTTCCCGCCATCCGCAGGAACCGTCTGGTTATCTCCGCTTTCCATCCCGAATGCAGTTTTTTCCTCTTCGTCTGATTTTCCGCCTCCCAGTATGGAATCTAATAAACTGTCTAAATATTCTTCACTCGAGCTCATAGTTTCTCCCCATTTTAACTATTCATTGCCTTCATAGTTACACACATTAATTTATGTCGCACTACCTCACATTTTATCACATCTTATTCTATTTAACAAATCCCTTTTCCAAAATCGGGCGTCCACTAAAAATTTCCTAATAAGCCCAGAAAATCGACAGGATTCTCCGCAATCCCACTGCTCCTGTCCACAATTTCCTCCCCCACCTGATAAAGCCGGGGATGTACACGATATAAAAAGGCTTTCTGGTTGTAATACGCCATTTTCTCAAAAGGGAAACGAATGATGCCTGGATAGTTCATGCCTGCCCCCAGTTCCAGCACACACAGTCTCCTGTTCACAGTGCTCTGCAGCCATTTCGTGTAGACATTCCACTGATCCAGATATCCCTCCTGCGCATACCGCCCAACCCCAAGCTGATTAAACCGCAGTTTCCCGCCACATTTTGCACAAATCGGTTCTTTTAGGTCGGTCAAAGGCAGTTCCCCCCTGTAATACTGCAAAACAGCCTCATATGTATCCTCTGGCATCTCATACAGTTCTCCCGCACAATTTTGATCACACTGCATCCTGCGGAAACCGCCGCATGGTGTCACCAGTCTGTCTTCATCAATCCCCGCCCCATACAGATAATCGTCTATACAGAGGGAAACAACAAAATAATTTTTATCTGCCAGAAGCGCTTTCAAAGCATGATAGGCACGGTCCCATCTGTCTTCCCTCACCCGGCGCAGTATCATTTTCTGTAAAAAGGGTACAATCCAGACGTAACGCTCCTCGTCACCGATCTCCCGCTCAATCTCCCGATATCTCTCGTCCTGCGCAAGCGCGCCCCAGCCATATTGGAACCCTTCCCCCAATCCGACAAGTACCAGTTCCGCACTCTGAATTTTTTCTCTTATTTCCTGAAGCTTTGAATCCATCTTTTCATTCCTTTACACAGAAAAAAGAAAGACCGGGAAATTCCCGGTCTTTACCTTTTGATATGTCCTGCTTACTTATTTGCCAAGACCAGTTCATCAACCACACGTACCAGATTGCCGATTTCCGGCTTGGAAAGCTGCGCATTTGCTCCGAGCGCCTCTCCCTTTCTCTTCATATCATCATTAACCAGGGATGAGAAGATAACAATCGGAATACTCTTCGTCTCGTCATCCGACTTAACCAGTTTCGTCAGTCTGTGACCATCCATAATCGGCATCTCAATATCAGTGATAATACACTGTACATGTTCCTTAAGCGTACCCTCTCTCTTGCATTCCTGGATCACGTCATATGCCTGCTGACCGTTCTCTGTGTGAATCAAATTCACATATCCAGCCTTATGTAAGGAGTCTACGATCAGCTTATTCAACAGCGGGGAATCCTCCGCAATCAGAATCGGCACATCAATTCTATGTCTTTCGCCAAGCTCCTCAATATCAGCAACTTTAAGACCTGTCTCAGGGTTAATATCGGTCACAATCTTCTCAAAATCCAGAATGATGATCAGTCTGTCATCAAACTTGATAATGCCCGTTGACACGCCGTCTTCCGATGTGGATATCGTAGTACCCGGTTTAATGATCTCTCTCCAGGACACACGATGAATACCCACCACAGAATCCACATGAAACGCGATATCCAGCTTATTAAAGTTTGTTACGATAAAGAGACCGCCCGGCTCAGATACGCCTCTCTGTAAGCAGTTCTTCAAGTCAATCGCTGTTATCATCGTATCGCGCGGCATAAAAATACCTTCAACACTCGGATGTGCATTCGGTACCGGCGTCACTTCCTGATAATTGATAATTTCCTTGATCTTCGCCACATTGATACCGTAAGCGTTTCCGTCCAGCTTAAATTCAAGTACCTCCAGCTCATTTGTTCCATTCTCAAGCAGAATCTTTGTATCCATGCAATCCACCTCACGTTATATATTTAGAAAAAGCCCTCTCATCTTCCAGATTGCTCATTCATTTCCCTCAAATTTAAGCAAATTTCGGCGCAATCTCAGATTTATCTTATTATATCACAAAAATTATAAAAAAAAAACACTAATTACATTTTTTTGCAAATAGTGTTAAGAAATTTAGCACATACCCTCAAAACCAAATACTGAATCTCCGTTTCTTTCTATCCATTTGCTTTGGTTAAGCCGTCGACCGATTA
>RAYM01000066.1 GCA_003611805.1 bacterium 1xD42-87
GCTGCTGGGGTATATGCACAAGGGATTGGATTTCAGACTGAGGGGAGGTGAAACGGATGAATCTGCAGGAGACACATCGTGAGTACGATATGCTGAAGGGGAACGTGAACAGGATGTTTCTCACGGAAGAGGTGGCGGAGCTTGTGAAGATGTATGAATATGCACAGAAGAGGCTCGAAAAAATCTACGAATACCATTATGGAAGATTAAATAACAACTGATATGTAACTGCAAACAAAAAATACCCGGAACAATTCCGGGTATCGTTTAGGTCAGAGCGCGAGACGGGACTCGAACTTTATTTTGCCCCGAAAAGCCTATAAAATCAAGGAGGAATGCACACTGTCTACAGTGTGTCTACAGCTTTATAACGAAATTAAGGGAAAGGGAACTAAGCCAATTTAGATTTAGTTCCCTTTTCAGTTAGTCAAGAAATAATAACACATCGTTAGGCGTGCAATCTAAAATTTTACAAAGCCTTTCTAATGTATCAACTGTAATGCCCCGATTGTGTTTTAAGTTTGTAATTGTTCTTGGGTTGATATTATGTTTATGAATAAGTGCGTATGTTGTTACGCCTTTTCGCTCCATTGTCTCCCAGAGAGGTTTATAACTGACCATTTTTTCCTCCAAAATATCTATAATAAAATTATAGAGGTAAAATTCAACTCTTGAATATAGATAAAAATGTATCTATAATGGTATGTAGATACATTTTTATCTATAAAGAAAGGGGACAGGGAATGAGAAAAGAAATTTTGAGCATTATCACTGAACATCTGACAAATGAGCGGCTTGACCAGATTATTGTACAAACAGAGGAATATAGGCAGGCTGAACAGGAAGAAAATTACTTGTCAGAAAGATTTGAGGAAATGTTAGACGTGGAACAGCGAAAGGCGTTTAATCAATACCAGACAGCCGAAAATAATAGAATAGCTACATATATAGCCTTGACTTATCAGCAGGGCATGAAAGATGTTGTAAATATATTCTTGTCGCTTGCAGGGGGAATGGGAAAGATATAGCTTGTCAATCCCTTTACCGCAGGCACTCGGAGAGTGGGGATTTACAAGCGGGGCATGATATAAATAATAGAAACAGGGATATTTCAAATTGGTTGTTGAAATATCCCTTGATTACTTTTTATCTTTTGTGCGGCGGTGTCGGATCGTTTGTCAGACCGCCAATATAGTCTAGCGATACATCATAGAATTTTGATAGTGTGATTGCCAGTTCAAACGGCAATTCTCTTTTTCCTGTTTCGTAATTATGATAGGTAGTCCGTTGCATATAAAGTAAATCAGCTAGTTTCCTTATAGATAAGTCTTTATCTTCCCGTAAATCCCGTAATCGTGGATAATACCCCATATTTATCACCTAATCCTTTTCATTGACAGTGTACAACATATGATGTACAATTATTTTTGAACGTCCGTCATATGTTGGACAAAAATATTACTCAAAAGGAGGAAGGAAATGAGAACAAAAATGATGAAAACTATTTGTAAGGTGGTTGCGCTTAGTGTGACTGTGGGAACAATACTTACAAGTAATGGTATGGTGGCCAATGCAGAGGAAAGCTATACTGTAAAAAAGGATGACTATCTGAAAAAGATTGCCCAAGAAGCGTATGGGGACGAATCAAAATGGGAATCAATCTATGAAGCAAATAAGAATAGCATTAAAAATCCTAATCTCATTTATGAGGGACAAGTATTCATTCTTCCCGACAATACAGATGTAGCTACTGTTCCTGCCCCAGAAACTTCCGCGGTTGAAACACCTGCTGAAACAGATAGTCCGGTGGAAGCAACCGCAACACAGGCAGAATTTGAAAAGTACGGGTTAGTCTGTAGCGCAAAATTAAATACCACATATCCTTATGTAATACCCTGCTATGACAGAGAATATACAACAAATGGAAAAGCTGTTTTTTCTGATTACAAAGTATTTGGAGGGGATGAAACGCATGAGGCGCTAGAAGGTTACGAATGGAGAACCGTTACCTGTACGGTAGTTTTTGATGATGAAAATGCTTATAATCATGGCTATAGCGGTATTGGTCGGGCAACTACTGACTATTACAATGATTCTTTTTTGGATAATTATAAAGAAAAGAAAGTTTCGTTTTCAGCAACCTATAATGGAATAGAATATTCAGACGTACAATATGACCAAGAGATATTATTCAGTGATTGGGACGATTATGGTTATACTTATAAATTCCGCAATTTTTATCGTGTTCCCAAAGGTTATGATGGTGTTGTACTGGCACTCTATAACCCGACCGTTGATTGGAGTGTAGCAAAAGCAAATAAAGATACTATATTTTTCCGTTTGAAATAGTATAAGTAATCATTTAAGGAGATATTCCAGAGAAATAAATAGGAATATCTCCTTTACGATTACTCAATTCTTATTTCGTTAAATATAAATCCGCAATCTTCTTCCTGTATTTTTTCTAGAGCAATTATATATTCAGACGATGCATGAATAAGTTTAGAATAATATTCGCTTTCTAAGCCTTTTATGCAAACTAAAGGAGCGCAAAGAGATAAATCTTTTTCTATCAGCATTTTAACGCGCAATCCCAGTGAATTATCGTCTGGTTTAAATCTATATAGCATAGGAACAAATAACTTCTCTATAAACGATTGCTTAAACACCATGTCAATTTTATGAAATGAAGCTGTTTGGTCGGTAAAGTCTATAAAAATTTTTGCAAAATCATTTTTGCATTTATCATAAAGAAATTTGAAGGCATACTCTCTTGCAGAATCTATATTTTCAAAAACTGTATTTTCATAAATTCCGTATGCGATAGCAGGAAAATAATTTTGAGGACTAAGAAGGATATTCCAGTATGTACTATATTTTGCATATGGAATATAATCACAAAGATATTCCTCTTTGTTTATATGGTAAAAATTATTTTCTTCTGAAACTTCATTCCATAATAATCTAAATAAATCGGGAAGATAGCTTGTTATTTCTTCCTCAGTTCCCCATAGAATTTCGCTTTTACTACTAAAGGATAATTTTGGTAAAAGACCTATGGATTTATCTTTACAAATATAGCTTTGAAGAACAGAATCGGTAATTAGAAATCTATTGTTCTTTGTCCTATGGTTGTTAATTATCCAGCTGATTTGTTTTGGATCAGTTATATATATTTCCCGTTGTGTTAATTTTGATTTTTCAACTTCTGCTTTGATTCGTAATGATGCTTTTTTATAGAAAAAAACCATTATTTTTTCGATGTCCATATACACTCTCCTTTTTGGTAGGGATTATTTATAATATAGCACAAACTTTTCCCCAATACGATACCTACTGCGTTAGATATAATATACACAACGGGAAGCGCAACCGAATATTTTCAGTATGGATATCAATGCTGATGAGAAAGGAGCAAAAGAACTGAATATGGCTAAAAATAAAATAGAAGTTTCTCTACCGGCAGTGAACAACGGTATAGACTATGCAATTCTAACTGGAAAAAGTTTTGCCTATCACTATGAGAATGGGAAACGGACAGACGAAACGCCAACATGCGAAAAGATTGATGTAGCTTTGCAGGGGAATCGTTTTTCGCCGCTTACAGTCAAGATTGACGGAATGATTGACTCATTACCGGAAATCAGTGACGAAGAAATCGAGGCAAGCTGTACAAACATGAAATTAATAGCTGTTCGTTTTACCGACTGTAAAATTGCCCTATATTCCATAAATGGCAGCATGGTAATGTCAGCAACAGCAAAGGGCGTAGAGTTAGTCAATTTCAAAAAATAACATCACATCAACACCATTGACAGGGCAAAGGTAGTGTTTTCAGCCTTTGCCCTACAGAAAGGACAGGAAAGAAAATGAAAAGGAATATAGTAAAATGGCTTTTAATCGTAGTGTATCTAATCATTGCTCTTGCGGTCTGGCACAACCGAGATGTAATTTATCCGCATTTGCCAAGTTTTTTCTTTGAAACAACGTGGTTTGTATATTTTGTTGATGCAGTTTTGTTTACATTTATAATGACAATTTTTGTTTGTCTTGTACAGGTGCTTCGGTGTCCACCGTTAGAAAAACTTCGGTTTCAGAAAGTTTTTAGACGAATAGGGTTACATAACAAATTGGGTGAATATCCGGCTCTTTTATCAAGGAAAATTGACAGCCAAAAACCCCACGGTTACATCTATAAACTGCAAAACGTTGGTATCAAGATGGATATTCTCGACAATATGATATGTTCCAACGAACGCTCTTTGCATTTAAAAGTAAACCACATTGAGTACGGAAAAAAGGCAAGAACAGTTCTCTTATATGCCGTTCCTGACAAATATGCGAAACCAGAGGATATTTCTTTAGATAACAGGGCTTACGAAGAAATGTTATGTAAACTTCCGAATTTGCTCTGTATAGGGCAAACGGGGAGCGGCAAAAGCTACGCTCTTTCGGTCATTCTTGCTATTTATGCACGAGCAATACCCGACGTAAGTATCACAATTTCAGACTACAAGCACAGCTTACTTACACAACTTGCCCGTACTCAGAATTATTATGGTTACGACAAGGCTATTGAAGGTATTTCTCTATTTTATGAAGAGTTTAAAGAGCGTTTGGCTAATCACGACTTAGAACGCAATAAACGGGTTAAAATCCTGCTTATTGATGAATACAGTGCTTTGATTGGTTCACAGGATAAAAAACGTGCAGAGGAATTAAAAACCATGATAGGAAATATGCTCCTCATGTCCAGAAGCCTTGGCTTGAAAATTATTATCGGTATGCAGACGGCTCATTCTGAAAATTTTAAAACAGGGGCGCGCGACCAGTTTCACGGGATTTTGGCTCTCGGAAATCTTTCCAAAGAACAGAAACAAATGTTGTTCTCTGATTATAAGGAAAAGATGAATGACCATAACAGCGTAGGCGAAGGCTATCTCTTGATAAATGGAAAAGATATCGAAAGAGTCAAAATTTCTAAAATCAAGGATATGGAATCCCTTATTGAGATTATTCGTCCGACAATGAGTCGCTGACATTGGGACAATGCAGACTGCGAAGCGGAGCGAAAGCCGCCTGCATTGTCCGCCGCCGTCAGGCGGCGTATTAACTTGATTATTATAGAATAACATCAGAAAGCAGGGATTTTATGCAAATTGAGAAAATGAAAGAGAATGTACATGTTTTCAGTGATAGTCATGTGCAGTTAAAGACAATGGGAAACATTTATGAGGTACGCTGTATGAGTTGCCAGTCACCGAAAATTCCGATTTTGAAGTTGGATAAAGATTATTTTCTGGAACTTACCACGGGAGAAATCAGAGAATTTAAACATGCTGACCGAAGAACAGATAATTTAGCAAGTGTAGCACAATCTTTGAAACATTTGCGCGAATATATCAATACCAATGTTACAGATCCCCATAAGGCTCTGTTTATCACATTGACCTACGCCGAAAACATGCAGAGTGCAGAAACGCTTTATGATGATTTCCGCAAGTTTAATATGCGCTTGTCCTATTATCTACGCAAAAGCGGATTGCCGCCTTACGAATATATTGTAGCAATCGAACCACAGGCAAGGGGCAGTCTGCACGCACATTTGATTTTGATTTTTCCAGTGAACGCTCCATTTATTCCCCATGAGAAACTTGCTACATTATGGGGACATGGATTTGTAAAAATCAAGGCATTAAAAAACGTAGATAATATCGGGGCGTATTTATCGGCGTATCTGGGGGATATGGAACTTGACGAAGCATTGACCACATTTAATACAAAATGCAAAGGCTTCAAATTAGTAGAAGGTATTGACGAACATGGAAACAAACAGTCAAAAGCAGTTATTAAAGGGGCTAGATTAAAACTTTATCCGAAAGGATTTCGACTTTTTAGAAAAAGCAGAGGAATCAAACCACCAATCATAAAAGAATGTACCTATGCCGAAGCTATACAGGAAATTGGGAACTCTGTATTGACTTACGAAAAAACAGTTAAGATTTCTGGTGATGATGGTACTATCTACAATATTATCAATTATCGGCATTATAACAAGAAACTTAGTCGAAACAAAAGTGACGCACAAGAAAAAACTGCCATATTTCCGTGTTAATAATCTGCCTAGCGTTTAGGCTGTCACAAAGCACTTAGAGAGGTAGATTTTCAGTTGGATAAATTAGAATTGCCATTATGACTGACTGAAAATCGTGGCGAACTTAGTGCGACTGACTGATACGGTAATTTATTCAAGAACTTGATTTCGGTGTGAGGAATGACATAAAAATAAATGCATAGTAAACAATATAAGAAAAACATTCACAAAAATTACTAAACCTACTTAATGATAAAACAATAATTCTAACTAATCAATAGCAAATCCCTAAAATTTCGATTCCTTACACCACTATAAAAAGTGGTGTGATTATGAACGAGAATAGAAAAACAAATAATTTGAAACTGTCTTTATTGCAAGATGCTATTAATTTCGATATATTAGATATAGACAGTGTGCTTGATATGCTTATGTCGAAAAAAAGAGAGAATATATTGAAAATACACCCTTATGCGATTACTCCGCCGTCTTCACAAAACGGGCGTTGGCAGACCTGCTATAAGGACGAAAAAGGAAAGCGCAAAAATATCAAGGCACAATCAAAAGAGGAGTTATTGGATAAACTCATTCCAATATATTTCGCTAGTACGCACATTGACAACTTAACATTTTACGGACTTTATGAGGAATGGTTGGAGTATAAGGCTACTGTTACAAACAGTTCTAATACCATTAAAAGGCACAAACAGCACTATCGCAAATATTTTGAACTGTCTGTTCTGCATGAAATGAAGGTCAAGAAGATAGATGAACTTATTTTGGAGCAGGAATGCAACCGCATAGTAAGGGAGTTTAACTTGTCCAGAAAAGAGTGGTGTAATATAAAGACGATTCTAAATGGGATGTTTACATATAGTATAAGGAAAAGATATTTGACTGATAATCCTATGGACAAGGTAGAGATATACGTTAAGTACAGGCAGATTGTCAAGAAAACAGGCAGGACAGAAACCTATAATACCGAGGAGTTAAAAGAACTGAACCAGTATCTTGATAAAATGTATGCAGAAACGGAAGATGTTGCTTTTCTGGCTGTAAAAATCAACTTTTTGCTCGGCTTGCGTGTGGGCGAGCTGGTAGCCCTCAAGTGGGAAGATTGCCAAGACCCCGCACATCTTCATATTGTTCGTGAGGAAATCAGAAATCAGGAGACAAACCAATATGAGGTAGTAGAACATACCAAAACAAACCGTGACCGCTTTGTTATCCTTATTCCGAAAGCGGTATCAATTTTAGAAAAGATACCAAAGCAGGGAAAGTATATCTTTATGAGGGCTGGGGAGCGCATTACATCCAGACAGGTTGCTTATGTATTGGAGAAGTTTGCAGAGCGTCAAGGTATACGAACAAAAAGTACCCATAAGATGCGCAAGACCTATGCAAGCAATCTGAACGCAAGCGGTGTACCTTTGGATTGTATAAGGGAAATGTTAGGGCACAGCAACCTTTCCACTACTTTAGAATATATATACAATCCATTGACGGAGAAAGAAACCTATGACCTCATAACTAAGGCGTTGTAATGGTACTAAGGTACTGTCTACAACTGTCTACCGATTTGTAGACACACAAAGAAAAAACGGAAACGCTGTATTTATCAACGTTTCCGCACTTTTTCAAAGAGCGCGAGACGGGACTCGAATACGTTTACCACTTCGGAAGGTAATTGTGTATCGGGGAGATACAACTCGACTGCTGCAGTCTTGATTTATCAGACAATTCGCGCGAGGCCGGAAAGGGGTCTACCCCCGGTATAGTAATACGGGGGTAGTAAATACAAGGTGTGCCATGTACGGGAACTCTGAACGGTTAAACAATTCTTTGAAAGTATCTATAGACTGGATCGCATTCACATCTACGATCATCACGGAAGTATCTGAAATGATTTCCTTCCTGGGATATACAAACGAAGATTTTCTGCTCCTGCCGCGGGGAGCGAACGGCTATAAAAAGATGCACCGGCTGGAAAGCGCTCCGGTCACAATCTTGTCAGATGGCAATGAGGGCATGGGCATCCATGTAGTGATCAGCGGCACGGCCATCCCTGACCTGCTGGAACACTTCCGGGCATCCATCACAAGCGACACGCCCTTTTCCGCTGCTGCAGTCTCTTTAAGCGACTTCGACAATAGCATCATGGTCGAGTTCCTGCAGCAGATCCGGCGTCTGGGATGGCTTACTCGTTTTGACCTTGCAGTAGACGATCTGGGCGCGCAGTATTTCGCTTTGGATGATGTGAAGGGCTTTCTGGAACGGCAGGAAGTGGTCAGCAAGTTCCGGGTGTATAAGGACGTTCGGGAGTCAACATTTGCAAATGAGAAGACAGGGCACACGATCTATTTCGGTTCCCGGCAGAGCGAGGTGATGCTGCGGGTGTATGACAAGCAGCTGGAACAGAACCAGAAGGCAGCGGATGGGGAAGAACTGGAGGATCCTTGGGTAAGGTGGGAGATAGAACTCAAGAACGACCGGGCGAACATAGCTGCAGATTACCTGATTCAAAGAAAGCAGCTCGGTGAGATCATTATGGAAATCCTGAACAACTATGTCCGGCTGATAGTGCAGGACGACTCCAACCGTTCACGTTGCTCCGCGCACCCGCTCTGGGAAAAGTTTGTCGGAGCAGTGGGCAAGCTGCGGCTGTATGTGGAATCCGTGCAGAAAACGATAGACGAGAAGAAACGGTGGTTGATCCGTCAGTGCCTCCCCACGATCGCAGGCGTGATCATCGCGGACGGCGGCAGCTTCGACATCATCACCCAGCATTTCGATGATGCGGTAGCGCGCATGAGTACCAGTATGCAGCATCTCGTCTCGGAGAAGAATCCGGGGTGGATGGCGGATTATGATGCAGCGTATGCATTTTAGTGAATCTGTACAGCCGGAAGCCTGTCATGCACTCCGATCTGACCCGCAGCGGAAGCATCCGGTTGTGCAGATGTGACAAAAAACATACAGGTTTTGCCAATTCCGACAAGATGTGATATGCTTGTCTTGTTGTCATACCCAATCCGGCAACGGAGAGGGGGTGAACTGTGTTGACGGAATTTTTGATATCTGTTTTAGTCACTGTCATGGGTGGTGTAATCTGCCATTACATCATCAAATGGTTAGATAGTGGCAGACATGACAACTAACCTCGGATCGGTTCCCCGCAAAGGAACAAGAAACCCTCAGAGCTGCCACTCTGGGGGTTTCGTTTTGGTGCTTGTGTTGACAGAATGTCATATCTGTATGCCTGCCGACATTATAGCATATGCAGAAACAGATTGCAAGATGCGCCGGTAGGAAAAACGGCATACTAACGGTGCCGGTCTAGCCAGTCTTGGTAACTGATAATTCCGCGCTGTTGATCCGCCCATGTTCTTCTTCATAGCTGTGTATATAATCTTTTAGTATTGTGTCACTTAGATTTCCACGTGATCTGTTTTGGGCTTTGGCTATGATATCTAGCTTGTTAAGTGTTTCTTGATCGGTATATATAACTAATCTCGGTTTTTCTGTGGACATTATTTCCCCCTCAACTTTTTGTTGACAAGGTGTGCACACTTAGTGTATTATTTGATTGAGGTTGCTACAGTATGCACACCTTAGCAATATTGTTCCTTCTCCACCGCAGGGCGGCGCAATACCCCTACCGTGCACCCTGCGGAGCATGGAGATACATAGTCATAATAGCAGAGAAAGCGGAAAAAGGCAAGGAGCGGAAATGATAAGACTTTGTGAGCTGACGGGACTGTCCCAGGCTGATCTGACCGAGATAACATCTTTCGTCATGGGGATTCATATAGCGGGTGTTTTTGCCGGAAATGTGTTTTTCTGGGCGGCGAAAGAAGCTTTCAGGCTGTGTGAAAAGCTGACTGATTTATTTTTCGACCGGCTTTTCAAATATATCAGAAAGAGATGGCACAGATAGGGGCAGGATGCAAAGAAGAAAACCGCCCAAGAGGACGGTTCTCCGTGCTTAGCGCAATATTCGTTTGATGAAACGTGCCAGTGCTTTTAGCAATGCCATGAGACCTAGGAGAACTAAGCCGGCAACGAAAAAGATGAGGAAGTATTTGATTCCTGTCCCCCACGTTTCCCATGAATAAAGCGCATCGCGGAATATTTCGGCTCCACTGTATTCCACGGGCATGGGAAGTACCTCCTGTGTATGTATTTGATATCAGTTGTAGCGTGACAACTCTACTATATCATACCAGAGGTCCGGAAGGAAGGGCTTCTGGAATACACAGGATAGTCATAATAGCAGAGGACGAGGAAAAAGGCAAGGGAGGCGGGAAATTATGATGGACAAGGAATATATCTACACGGTAGTAAAAGAAGATTTCAGAACCGGGGAGCGCGCAAAACGTACCCGGAAGTATCACACATTCAAGCCGCTCACGGTGGGCGGCCTGTATACGCATCTGGGAAAAGGATATCCGGGATGCCAGCGCGTCCTGAGCGTGGAGGAGCGCCCCGTCCCGGCATATGATTAAGTACATTGGTGCCAATGCCGCTGCTGCAGCGGCATTCAGCATAGAGGTAACAGGAAAACAGCACATGAAAAGGAAAGGAAAAGGTAAAGGACATGGAAAAAGTGAGGTTTCAGGTGTTGGGGTATCGCAACTTTAGCAGGAAATCAGACGGGAAGCCGCTGACAGTCCTGACAGCGTTTTACTCATGTACGCCGCAGGACAATGAGAAAGGGGCCTTTGGATGCAAGTACACGGATTTCTTCCTGCCGGATGACAAGGTCGGGACGCTCCAGCCTTCCTGTATCGGGCAGGAGTTCATCCCCCAGTACGGCATCAACGGTTTCGGCAAGCCTACGCTGGAGGATTACTCCTTCAAGGAATGGAAGGCATAGGCTGCCATGGAAGAGTATGAAGTGGACTATGAACCGGAAGGGCCGGCAGATCAGGAAGAAACCATAACGGAACCAGAGCCGGAAGAGGCTGAGCCGGGAGAACCGGAGCAGGAAGGAACGGAGCAGGGACCAGAGGCGCCGGAGACGGAACTGGGAACACCGGAAGAAGGCGAAGCGGAAGAGCAGCCGGAGGAAGAACCGGGAGAGACTGACGCAGATCAGGAGGAAGGACCAGCAGGGGAGGAAACGGAAGAGCCGGAGGATGAGACAGTCAGCGGAAACGACCTTGTAGTCAGCGGTGACGTGATCGTCTTCCCGGAAGATTACGACCTCTCCGCAATAGGAGGAGAACCTGCAGATACGGAATCTATTGTGCGGGCGGTTGATGAGCAGAGCGACATCATGACGGCAGGGTTTACCTGTACATGCTTCATGCTCGGCGTGCTCGCCGGTGCGCTGGTGATAGCCGGGTTCCGGCTGAGGAGGGTCTGAGATGTTAGAGAGCATGCTCCAGCAGTTCGTCACTGTTGCCGGCATGGGCATCGCCATAGGCGGCGGCATGTGCGGCATTGTGATAATACTCGATTACGTGATCACAAGCGCGTTCTCGATGATGAAGGGAGGGGTGTAAGATATGGGTTTAGGTACAAAGCTTATGACGCTGGCGCCGAAAGCGGGAGCTGCACTGCTGTCTGCCGGTGGGGATGTTGCATCCGGGTTTGACGTGACGACGATCATGTCAGATTCTGTGAAGACAGTACAGTCGCAGGCGTTTTCTGTTCTTGGCGTCGTTGTCCCGGCGATCGTGCTGATCACGGGCGCGGTAGTCGGAATCAAGTTCGGCATCGGCTGGCTGAAGAAGATCAAAGGCTAGCAGCAATAAAAGGGGGCGGCGGCATTGGATTGCCCCGCCTCTTTTTCGTACGGAAACTTATTTCCTGCGCTCAATTTCGTCCCACATGCTGTCGATGCAGGGTCTTTTCTTGTCATACCTGATGACCTCCGCCTGACCGGCACGGGGAACCTTAAACCGCCGGGTAATCTTCCTGAACCGCCTTGCACGCTTTCTCTGCCGCCGGATCTGTTTTGTAGTGGGAGCCTTAACGACCTTGACCTTCGGCTTCCAGCAGAAACCACGGTAGAGGATGAGCAGGAAAATTATGACGGCTGCTATTTCAAAAATGTTGTATAGGTACATTTGATTACTCCTTGTAGTGACATTATATAAAAATTTTGTCGGAAAGTAAACGGGTGAATGGAATGAAATTACTGAAACGGATGCTGTGTGTGCTGCTGTGCGTCGTGATCCTGTCCGGGACCGTGGGCACAAGGTACTTTGATGCAAACCATATGGAAAAGGTGGATGCCGCTGCGGAGGCGGTGGCAGTGGGGCTGTCTGCTGCGGCACTGTATGCCATATGCCTGTATGTCGGCACCGTGGCATATGCCAATGCCCCGATCGAGATGAACACCCTGACGGACGACCAGATCGCCAGCATGGGTTACAGCACCATTGCCTACATGACGGCAAACAACCTGATGGGCATCCCGGCGGCGCCAAACGCCCCGCTGATCGGCTTCGTTGACAAGGCAGGGCAGAGCTACGTCTTCGGGTCGGAAGCCTTCAAGGCAGTTGCGGAAACATCCTTCCAGGTGATCCAGGGCGGAAAGAAGCCGGATGATGACGACGATGATGACAAGGGCGGGATCATCGACAACCTGATCCAGTTCCCCGGCAACGCAAAGAGCCTGTCCGGCGTCTGCACGGCAGCCTTTGCCGGTATCCTCGGCTCCGTTGTGAAAGACCAGTACAGCAAATATATGGACGGGGAAGAGTCCATCTACCAGGCAGCGGTGGAACGGAATTTCACCGGCTATGAGCAGAATGCGGACGGTACATATACTGTATCTGGTTGTGTATCTGTACCATATAATAATGTTTACGAATATAAATACCCGTCTGCATATCCAATATCTAAGGAAGTATATGTACTGTTTAATGGAAACAGCTATTCAATATGTACATACGATGGTTCATCAATCCGTATGAGATGTGATGTATATAGCGAGTGGTCAAAACGTTGGTTTTACAATATGGATTTTGCGACTTTTTCATCTGATTCCATTGTAAATTTAAACATTCCTATATTTACAAGCGTGGAAGCCGCTAAAGCGGCGCATGAATCGGGTGATTATTCAGATGCTTTGAACTATGCAAAAGAATACCGCATAGCCGACTGGCTCTCGGAAGACTGGGCAGGCGTCCTGATGGACCCGCTCACCGGTCTGCAGGCGCTGGGCAACTGGGCAAACATAGCCATGCACCAGGGACTCAGCGCGCTGGGCAATGAGCTTGACTTAGCTTCTTTTAAAGATTACCTCCGTGATTTCTTTGCCAATCCGGGCACCAGCCCGGGCACAACTCCAACTCCACAGCCCGCCATTGATCCCAGCAAGGCGCCGATCCTGTACCCGTCCGGCGACGTGGAAGGCGCCCTTGACCCGGACACGGACATAGACCCTGCCCGCGACCCTGTCATCTTCCCGGATCCTTCCATCAAGCCCAAGCCCGATCCGGATCCCGGGACAGACCCAGACCCAAAACCAGATCCCGATCCGGATCCTGCGCCCCTGCCGGATATGGATGCAGCGGATTACAAGGTGGAGCTGAAGGGCATCTTCCCGTTCTGCATCCCCTTCGATTTCATTGCGCTGCTGAAGACGCTGGACGCAGAACCGAGGGCACCCTGTTTTACCTTCCCGGTGGTGATCCCGGCATTAAGCTACAGGGAAGATGTGAAGCTTGACCTCTCCATCTTTGACGACGTGGCACAGGTGATCCGGCTGTGCGAGAAGGTCAGCTTCATCTTGTTCCTGATGTTTGTGACGTCTAAAGTTATAAGGTGGTGATGCCATGCTTGACATGAAAAACATACTGGACAGGTTCCTGCAGGCGGTCCTGTCCCTGTTCCCGCTCTCCCCGTTCCGGGAAACGATCAATGAGCTGGGGAGCCTGCCCTATCTTGGATATATCAACTGGTTCGTGCCCATCGGGGATTTTGTCAAGATAGGATCGGTCTGGCTGGCGGCCATCGCGGCATACTACGCATGGAGCATTATCGCCCGCTGGATCAAGCTGATATCGTGAGGTGAAGTGATGATCGAACTGTATTCAGGGACGCCCGGAAGCGGGAAGAGCCTGCACACCGCAAAAGAGCTGCGCACAAGGCTGCGGATGCATAAGCGCGTCATAATCGGAAACTTCTATGTCAACACAAAGGCGATCAGACGCTGCAAGGGAACCTATCTCTTTGTGATGAACGACCGCCTTACCCCGGAGAGGCTGCTGCAGTTTTCAAGGAAGCTCTCAAGGCACCTGGGCAGACGCCTGAAGGAAGGGGAAATCCTGCTGCTGATCGACGAGGCGCAGCTCCTGTTCAACAGCAGGGAGTGGCAGAACATCAGCCGCCAGGGATGGCTGTCTTTCTTCTCCCAGCACCGGCATTACGGGTATGACGTCATCCTCGTTGCGCAGTTCGACCGCATGCTTGACAGGCAGGTGCGCTGCCTGATCGAGTACGAGGAGGTGCACCGGAAGGTGAGCCGTTTCGGATATATCGGATTTTTCGTGGGGCTTTTGACCGGCGACAACCTGTATGTGGCGGTGAAACGCTGGTACCCCATAAAAGAGCGCGTGGAGGGCAGCTTCTTTGTGGGCAGCAAAAAACTGTTCGCAATCTATGACTCTTACAGCCACTTTGACACCCCGGGGCAGGGACAGCGTGTGAGTGGGGAAAAAAGGGGCCCCACGATCACGCTGCCACTGCCCCCAGAGGAACCAAAAGGGGAGAAGAAAGAGGAAGAAGATTCCGGCTTAACGTTTATTGGCCTGGACAAAAGCTGAGCAGCCGCCTCCCCTCTTTTCCCTGTCCGCCGCACGGAGTGCCTGTATGTAAGTGGTCGGCGCATGCATTCCGCGCCGATTGCTCCCGGCGGGTCCCATGGGCGGTTTTATCTTGGGCCGGGGGCAAAACGCATTCCCGCGGTAAAGTAACGCATGAGTGAGAACGTGTGCCGCCATCGACAAGGAAATCAAAGTCCCCCTCGGGGGATTTAGAGGGGACTAAATTGCCACCGCTGTGGCATAACGTGCGCATTTCCGCCGTTTGTCCTTTGCCAATGGGGAGAGGCTTGATGCGTGTAAACCATTCTGTATAACTAAATTCATGGAGAGGTGACCCTCACCTTTCCATGGGCACAGCATAACAGCCCTTCCCAGGGAGGGGACTTGGCGGGGGTATTTCACGCCGCCTATGTCGGGCTGGGAAGGGTTGGGTTGGGGACGGAATGGTACACGCCGTATCAGCCCGGTTTTGACAAAACTGCACAATCCGGGTCAGGCCATGCCAGCCGGACCAGCGTCCGGGAACGGAACTGTTTTGTGCAGTTTTACCAGTCCCATACGGAGATATGTCAGCAAGGAAGGAGGCACAGCATGAATTTGGATGAATGGATCGACCTCGGGATCAGCAACGGCGTCGTGAACATGCCGGAAGTCGAGGAGAAGACCTTTGAGGAGATATACAGGCAGTGGTTTCTAATGAAAATAAATGTGATCAAGGCACAGAGCTGCGACCGGATCGAGGTGACTTATAACCGCTATTATGTTGGCAGCTGGTTCGTAAAGCAGAACGTCTCCGCGCTGGATGAGGCGGCGGTGATCCGTTTCCTGACTGGGGTAATCGTGGGCTGGGGCAATATCACGTCAAAGGAGTTTTCCCGTATCTACCAGATCGCAAACAACGTGCTTGTATATGCAAGGTTCCTGCAGCTTGGCGGCGTGCGGCTCTTTGACTGGGAGATGATCAGGAGATACGTGCCGGAAGGGAAGCTGGTGAAGGATCCCCATAAGGATTTCGCCGTGCCCAGGGCGGATATCGAGCGGCTCCTGCGCATGGTCGTTGAGCAGGACATTTATCCCGTCAAGAGATCAGCCTGCCTGTGCCTCGTCATGAATTTCTATCTGGGGCTTCGGGTGGGTGAGCTGGCATCCCTGACATGGCAGGACGTGGATCTGGAAGACAGGGTGATCCGGATCTGCAAGACAGAGACCAAGGCATACCGGAGGGACGAGAATGGAGAGCGCTGCGGTGCCATGGTATACGCTGTGGTGGAGGACGTCAA
>RAYM01000067.1 GCA_003611805.1 bacterium 1xD42-87
AAATGTGGGTTTTGTCAGAGAAAAAAGTTTGTTATTTTTTAAATTTACCTCTTGACAAAAGTCACTTCATAACGGAGGTGCGTTTTTACGGCAATTTTTCATTGTCCCATCCAGATAATTCAACGGAGCCAGGGCAAGTCCGCTGTGGCCGCTGCCGCCTATCGGAGCGGTGAAAAGCTGGTGAACGAGTGGGACGGCATGACCCACAACTACACCCGCAAGGGCGGTGTTGTCCATACAGAAATCATGCTGCCCGCCCACGCCCCGCCAGCGTTCGCAGACCGGAGCGCATCGACCACCGCAGCTATAAGCGTCAGGGTGTTGACAAAATCCTAAGCGTCCACATGGGGCCTGCCGTCAGCCAGATGGAGCGCAGGGGCATCCAGACGGAGAAAGGCAACATCAACCGGGAGATCGCCGCTGACAACAAGCTGCTGAAAGAAATCAAGGCCCGCATCACCCGGCTTTACAACTGGAGTAAAGAACAGTCCGCACAGCCCCCGGCCCAAGAGAGCATCACAGATTTTCTTTTCCAGGCGAGGCAGAACGCCACCACGACTTCCCGCTATGGAAAAGTTAAGGCGCTTAAAGCGGACGCAAAACTTTTCAACTTCCTGATGGAAAACGGCATCAAATCCATGCAGGAATTATTTGACAAGGTTGCTGCTATAAACAGCGATTACTACGACTTGCGCGGCAAAATCGTGAGCAAAGAGCGACGCATTTCCGCTCTAACTGAACGGCTGGAAATGTGGGCGCAGTATCAAAAGTACAAGCCTATCCGCCAGAAATTGGACAAGGTTGTGCCGGGAAAGCGGGAGCAATTCGAGCAGCGCCATAGCGCCGACCTTGCCCTGTTCGATGCTGCCGTCTGCTATCTGGACACGTTGAAAGCATCCGGCGAGAGCATCACCCCCAAGGCGTGGAGGGCGGAGGCCCAAAAGCTGGTCATTGAGAAAGAGGCCGACTATCTGAAAATGCGGGCCATGCGGGAGGACATCAAGGCGGTGGAGACATTGAAAAAGACTGCCGAACGCCTTGCCAAGGAGGGCCAGACCCAACGCAGAGAGGAACAGGAGCGATGACCTACCAGCAATATCGGGCCGTCCGTCGGCTGGTACATAGCTGCTGTAATTACGACCAGGGGAATTGTCTGCTCCTGGACGATGGGGAGGAATGTGTCTGCCCGCAGTCTATTTCCTATTCGCTGATCTGCCGCTGGTTTCGGGCTGCTGTTCTTCCGCTGGATGAAAGCCTGTGCGCCGCCTTGCTGCCGCCTCCGGCTGCCGGACGGCGGCGCTGCCGGGAGTGCAAGCGGATTTTCGCCCCACCCAGGCACAACACCCTTTACTGCCCCGACTGTGCCACAAAACGGGCCAAGCGGAGCAAGCGGGATTGGGCCAGGAAAAAGAGGGCTGGTGCGTAGAAAAAGTACCCCTTGAAAAGCCGCTTATATCAAGGCTCTCAAAACCGCCCTCGATAGGGGGGCTGTATGTTTCCATTCCGAACCCCAAAAACGGCCCTCTAACGGCCCACAAACAGGAGGTGGACACGATTGCCGATTACATGACCGCCGACACCAAATTGCCGCCCTATTTGCCCTACCCTCGGTTTCTGATGGAGGCGGATTTGACGCAGTTTTCCAAGCTGCTGTACGCCGTCCTGCTGGATAGGGCGAACCTCTCCCTTGCTAATGGCTGGCAGGACGATGAGGGGCAAATCTACATCGTCTTTCCCGTCTGCAAAATCGCCAATGCGGTTGACCGCAGCCCTATGACCGTCAAGAACGCATTGACCGAACTGGAAACGGTTGGCCTGATTGAGCGCAGGCGGCAAGGGTTTTCCCAGCCTAATCGCATCTATGTGAAGATACCAGATGGACAAGATATTGTCCTACTGACGGACAAAAAATTGTCCCATAGAGGGAAAGAAACTTGTCCCACTGATAGACAAAAAGCTGTCCCTATAACGGACAGAAAACTGTCCCCTAATAACATGAGTAATAATAACTTGAGAAATAGTAACTTGAGTGGAGTGAGTGAGCGCTCGCCAGCGCGAGGCCGCTATGAGAATGTTTTTCTGACCGAGGCGGAGGTTGCCGAGTTGCAGGCCGACTTCCCCACCGTCTGGCAGGAGTACATCGAAAGACTGTCTGACGCCCCTATCCGTTTTTCTGGTGAGAATTTCCGCAAGGCCACCGCACAGGACAAGCTGACACGTCTGAAAAATCTGATGGACTGAAAGGAGCCGCCTATGGCAAACAAACTTCCCAACGCTACCGCAGGCATGACCTTCCCCCGGCCCAAGCCAGACACTCCGCCCTCTATGGTGAAGAAAATCGGCAAAACCACCTACCTTGTATGGGCGCATTTCAGCGAAACCAGCACTGAAACGATGGAGGACAAAATCAAGCGTATGCTCCGCGAGGAAGTCCGCCAGATGATGGCTGACGAATAAGCCCAACATAGCCAGAGCAGAAATAATATTGCTCCTGCTCTGGCTACTGTTCTTGAAATGCGGAGTGACTTGTGGTAAGATACGCATAGAGAGATTTGAATTTACGGATGATAGAAAGCGTGGAATGGCTTTGACTTTGGAAGAACAGAAACGCCAGGAAGATTTACAGCGCCTGCGCGGCTTGCGCCCTATTGATGATGATTTTATGCGTTGCCTGTTCAAAGACAATATTCCCCTTGTTGAACTGGTGCTACGTATCATTACAGGTAAGCCGGATTTGATTATCACCAACTGCCAGACGCAGAAGGATATGAAACGGTTGGGCGGGGCGCGGTCTATCTGTTTGGATGCCTATGGAACGGATACTGCCGGGAAAAATATGACATGGAAATCTTTTCTAAACTGCCGGACACTTATACGATTTTCATCACGGAAAAGGATTTTTTCGGTAAGGGTGAGCCAGTCTACTTTATTGAGCGGATAAATATTACCACGGGTGAACCATTTGCGGACGGAGAACATATTCTCTATGTGAATGGCGAGTATCGAGGAGCCTCTGATATTGGAAAGCTGATGCACGACTTTAACTGTACTGATGCCGATGATATGAATTTTGAACTGATGGCAGAACGCACGAGGTATTTGAAGGAGAATCCGAAAGGGGTGAACGAGATGTGCAAGGTGATTGAAGATATGCGTACTCAGGAGCGGAAAGAAACCATGACCGAGATTGCACTTCGTATGTTGCGTGCGGGCAGATATGCCCTTGAAGAAATTGTCAACATTTCGGGCCTCTCTCTTGACGAAGTGAAAAACTTGCAGATAGGACACAATGCGTAAATAAGCATCCTAATCAGAGCCGGGAACTTGTGAACAGGTTCCCGGCTTTTGCTGTGTCGATTTTTGAATATTCTGTGAATAGTATTAAAAAGTCCTTGACAACAAGCAACAGGGGAGACTTATCGGGAAGTTTTCGTGGATTATGCCGGGACTTTGACGGATATTCCGCCTGTGCCGCCGAAAAAGGATGCGGGAGAACAGCTCTATGACGGCGCGTGGTGTATGGACGAGCAGGGGACAGCGCCCGCCGTATTTACGGATATTACCGTGGATCTGACCGTGTATGCCGTCTATACCAAGGAATTTACCGTTACCTTGCAGACAGGAAAGGGCTATACCCTGTCAGCGGAGACAGGCAGCGAAAGCCCGGTCAGGGAGGGCGGCAGCTTTGTCTTCCGCTTTGCCATGGAAAACGGCTATCAAAAGACGAGGCACTTTGCAGTCAAAGTAAACGGTGTGAAAGTGGAGCTGACGGCGGAGGAGCCTTACACGTATACCATTGCGGACATTCAGGAAAACCAGATAGTGACGGTGGAGGGCGTGGTAAAGAAGCCTGACGACAAGGATAAAGAGCACGACCCGGAGCCGGATATCCCTGTGCCGGAGCCGGAAGACGCCGGTCCGGACCAACCGATACCGTCTGGTAAGCTGTCTGTGAAACCCACACCGCCCGCGCCGGGCACGACAAACCCAGTGGAAAAAGAGCCGGCGGGCGGGCAGCCCGGAAGCACACCGGGACAGGAAGCGACGGCGGAGCCGGGAGACAGACCCGGAACCACGCCCAGACCACAGCCTGCCGGGAAACCGTCCGAAACGCAGAAAGAGCAGCGGGAGGCAGCGGGTGCGCAGACGGTTGTGGTATCCGCGGATAACGGAAGACTCGTGCTGTCCGGCGAGCCTGTGGCAACGGGGAATGTGAAAGGCATGACGGACACAAGCACCGTTCTGGCATTAAGAAACGGCGCGGTCATCGTGACGGTAGTCTGTGAAGAACAGGAATGCACGGCAGGCGTGGCGGACAGCATTGCGGTAGCAGATGCGGTACTGACGCCGGAGCAGATACAGCTTGTCGGTGACGGCGAAACCATAGAGATTCGGATTGATGTCAAAGATATTTCCGAAAAAGTGCCTGCGCAGGACAAGGAAGTGATCGAGCGCGTCATGGAAGCGTACCGGGAAGCGGCGCCGGGGCTTGTGCTTGGCATGTACGTGGATATCTCCATGTTTATAAAGATCGGGGCGGGAGACTGGAACGCAGTCACGGCGACAGACGCACCCGTGGAAGTGGTGATCGGCATCCCCGAAAAACTGCTAAGTGACGGCAGGGAGTTTACGATCATCCGCGCGCATAACGGCGAATATGCCTTTATGAACGATCTGGACGATACGCCGGATACCATCATCATCAGCACGGAATTGTTCTCCAGCTACGCCATTGCCTATGCGCAGACGGAGGGCGCAGGAGCGGACGGCAAATGCGGACTCTGCCACATCTGCCCGACCTTCCTTGGGATTTGCTGCTTTGTGTGGCTGGCGGTTATCCTGCTTATCATGGTTGTTTTGTTTGTACTCTTGAGGAAGAAGAAAGAGGAAGAGGAGGAATAAGGAGTATTCATAAGCTATGGCAAATTTACTTTTGAACCCTGCTGTGCTATACTACTATAGCTGTTAAGGCTTTTCATTTTTAAGAAGCACGGAGGAATAAGATGAGCTATGGATTTGGAAAGCTATAAAGTCCTGATGATAGATGATGATGAAATGATAGCCACGGCTACTTCCGAATATTTCAATATGTTCGGCGTAAAGACTTCCTATGTGACAAGCTATGCCGACGCGGTAGCTTTTCTTGAAAAATGCGATGTCTCGCTTCTCCTGCTCGATATCAATCTTGGCGAGAAATCGGGCTTCGACCTTTGCAGGAAGATACGGGAAAACTATGACCTGCCGATATTCTTTATAAGTGCCCGGACAAGCGACGATGACGTGCTGATCGCGCTGAACATAGGCGGCGATGATTATATCAAAAAGCCCTATACGCTAAGCGTCCTGCTTGCCAAGGTGAAAGCTGCCGTTTCAAGATACGACAGGACGCGGAATCCTGCGCACGCTGTCCGAAACTTTCAGAAGAATGAGGACGGTCTTGTGAAGCTGACAGGCGAGGTGTACCTGAACACAAATATGCGCAAGATTATTGCGGACGGCAGGGAGATCACCCTCAAGGCGTTGGAATATAAGCTGCTGTATTATCTTTACAAAAACAGGGGCAGGGTCGTTTCCAAGGACGATCTGCTCAGGGATGTGTGGGAGAATGCCTATATCAACGAGGGCACGATCGCCGTACATATCCGGCATCTGCGTGAAAAGATCGAAGCCGACCCGAAAGAACCGCAGCTCATAAAAACCGTATGGGGTGTGGGTTACCTGATGGAAGAGGCAGCGCTATGAAGGGATATTATAGATTTTTGACGCTTCTTGTGCTGCTGTTCGCTGTTGGGCTGTCTGCCGTCTGGAAGATCACCGGCACAGGTGATGGTTCACAAAATAATGAGGATGTGCTTTTGCTCAATGAGATTGCGCATGAGATGGTTCTATATGATATGCCGCTTGAAAACACAGCTTCGGAACGGGAATATGTCATACTGGACAGAACTGGAAATGTGATTTATGATAACCGTTTTGATCCTTCGGAAGCGGTCACCGTAGAGACGGCAATAAAGCGTCGTTATCCCTATACCTATATCACAGAAAATAATCAGATAACGGGCACTATCGTGCTCGCAGACAGCAGGAATCAGTTCGGGCATCTGCGCACAAATATCATCGCTGTCTACTGTGTATGCGGTTTTCTCCTGATTGGCGTGGCGGCGGCTTTCGGGGCATATATCCGCAAAACAGTCATACGCCCGTTTGCCAAGATGAAAGACTTTGCGTCCTGTGTGGCGGCAGGCGATCTGGACCGGCCTCTTGAGATGGATAAGGGCAATCTGTTCGGCGCTTTTTCGGAGAGCTTTGATATCATGCGGGAGGAGCTGAAAGCGTCCAGAGCGAGAGAGCTTTCTTTGCAGAAAAAAGAGCGTGAGCTTATCGCGTCGCTTTCCCACGACCTGAAAACGCCTGTGACGGGTATTAAGCTCACATCTGAGCTGATGGCGGCGGTATTTGCTCAGAATGAGGGGCAGGAAATAACGGTCACGGAAGATATGATCGCGAAGATGAATAACATCTATAAAAGGGCGGATGAAATAGCGCTGCTTGTAGGCGATCTGTTTTCTTCCACTTTGGAGGACTTAGGTGAGTTCAAGGTAAAATGCGCGGACGAAAATGCCGCTGTGATAGCGCAGATCGTCTCAGAGTACAATGACAGAGGGCTTGTGCGTATATCCGAAATACCGCAGGTCATTGTGCATATGGACAAGCTGCGTTTGTCGCAGGTGATTGGCAATATCCTATTTAATTCTTACAAATACGCAGGCACGCCCATAGACATTTCTTTCCATCTTGACGAGAGTTTTCTGGAGATGTCGATCAGTGACAGCGGTCCGGGGGTTTACGAAGAGGAGATAGCGCTTATCACCAACAAATATTACCGTGGAAAGCAGCATGGCGACAAGGAAGGCAGCGGTTTGGGTCTGTATATCGCAAGGATACTCATGGATAAAATGGGCGGAGAGCTGTCTGTCAGGAGTGAAAACGGGCTGTGCGCAACGCTGCTCATTCCACTCAGTTAAGCCGCTCAGTTAAGAAAATGACAAGAATTTGACAAGATTCTGACAAGGAAATCATAAAAGGGATCATGTATAATACTATCTTAGGATACGTCAATCATGTATTGGAAAGGTAGTGTGATATATGATCCCTATTTTGCATACAGAAAAGCTGTGCAAGTCTTTTTCAAACGGCGCCACGCAGCAGCACGTGATCAAGAATCTCGATCTGGAGATTATGGAGGGCGATTTTACGGTTATCATGGGCGCTTCTGGTTCAGGCAAGTCCACCCTGCTCTACGCGCTTTCTGGGATGGATAAGCCTACTTTGGGAAAGATATTTTTCGGCGACACTGAGATTCAGGACTATTCGAACGATCAGCTTGCGGTGTTTCGGAGAAAAAACTGCGGATTCGTTTTTCAGGGCATCTATCTGCTGGAAAACCAGAATGTCCTTGACAATGTGCTGACGGGCGCATTTGTCGTGCAGAAAAACTCCCCCGGGCTTATTAAAAGGGTGAAGGAACTGCTCGCAAAAGTCGGACTTGATGAGGCGATGCAGAAGAAATATCCAAACCAGCTTTCCGGCGGTGAGGCACAGCGTGTCGGCATCGTGCGCGCCGTGATAAACGAGCCGAAAATTCTTTTCGCGGACGAGCCTACCGGTTCGCTCGACTCTGCGTCGGGCAGGGACGTTCTCGACATCTTCACCGGGGTACACGAGAACGGTCAGAGCATCGTCATGGTGACGCACGATATCAGGACCGCGCTGCGTGGAACACGGGTCATCTATCTGCGTGACGGCAAAGTGGTCGGCGACCACAGAATGGCGAAATACGGCGGGGACGACCTAAAAGAGCGCCGTGAAAAGCTGACAGGATTCCTTGATGAGATGGGATGGTGACTTATGAAGATATGCAGATTATCCTTGTTTAATTTAAAGCGAAACAAGCGTGAGGCGGCAGCCATTGTCTTTCTCACCCTTATTACAACATTTCTCATGACAACCTTTGCAGTCAGCATTACACAGATTGACCGTGCATTTGACCGCGCCTTTGAGGAAACAGGCTGTGCTGATTTTATATTGTTGTTTCAGGCTGATAGATACCGCGATATCTATCGAGATATTCTGGAAGAGGAGTACCATGTGACCGATGTCCGGGAAAGTAGTGTACTTTACGGTGCTGGTGCATCGGCACTATCAAAGAAGGGTGAAAGTATCGCCTATAATATGATCTTTGCGGACGAAAACACAGAGCGGAAGATGGAAAATTTCCAGAAACTGAATGCCCTTCCCGATGATGAGATTGAAAAGCTGTCTCATCCAATATGGCTGCCCCAGTATTTTGAGATCACAGCCGGCTATGCCCCGGGGGAAACACTTACTTTTGTCTCAGGCGGCAGGGATTACCCTTTCACCATAGCCGGGTTTTACAACACGGGTTTATATAATTCCAACAGTATGTTAAAATGTATCATTTCAGAGGATGATATGGTGCTGTTGTCCGCTGTCTATGAGGACTATCGCATGATCGCATTTGACACGGAAAGGGAATTCTCCTATGAGGAATACTATGAAAAATGCGCCGCAAAGTCAAATGAGAATGTTTTAAGTGCAGTAATACCACTTGATAAAGATGCGGAGAAAATGGTAGAAACCACTTATCTTATTGTTTTTCTGTATATGAGCGTATTTCTTTCCATTGTCACCATGATATCCGCACTCTTCCTTATCCTTCACAAGATCTCAAAGGATATGGAGGAACAGATGGTGCAGATCGGCGTGCTGGAAGCATTGGGGTATACAAGCCGTGAGCTTTCCCTTTCCTACATCTGCGAATATATCCTTACAGGGGGCGTCGGCGCAGTCACTGGCGGCATAACAGCGGCAGCCTTTTCCCCGGTCATGGATACACTCACAAGGGGTATGATGAACCGTGACGTGCATACGGATGTGAATATTCTCCGCATTCTTATCGTGGCAATATCAATCATAGCGCTCGTCACGCTCTTTGCGCTGTCAAGGGCGGCAAGGGTGAAAAAGCTCCCTCCCGTCGTGGCATTTCGCAAGGGCATAAAGACTCATCATTTCGGGAAAAATATACTTCCGCTTGAAAAAATGAAACACAGCATCAATATCCGACTTGCCTTCAAGGGAATAGGAAACGATCTTCGCTCGAATATCGGTACGAGTATCTGTATAATCGCCGCAGGAGTTGCCATCATGTTCAGCATGTACCTCTTTGACTTCTTCAAGAGCGGCTATAACGGACTGATAGGCGTTTTGGGAATGGAAACTCCCGACATAAACATCATTATGATGAACGGAGTGAACGGGGAAAAATTCTGCGAGGAAATCCGTAAGTTCCCCGAAGTGGAAAAGGTTCTTCTGACGCGCGCAATGGGGGATTATGTGGAAGTAAAAGGCTGCAACCAGAGTGCGGCTGTCTTTTCCTACGCCGATTATTCTCTCACGGATAATATCCGCCTGAAAGCGGGACGTTTCCCCGAGTACGACAACGAGATCATGATCTCCGCAAGGAGAGAGGAGACAGAAAACCGGCACATAGGCGACAGTATCATCATAAAGGGCGATGTCTGTGAAAAAAGCTATATTATAACAGGTATTGTAACCGCCATGAACAACAACGGCATAAGCGTCTACATGACCGAGGACGGTTACCGGCGCATTCGCCCAAACGACCGCCCGAACGCAGTGGAGATCACGCTCAAAAATGAGGAGGAGCGCCTTGCCTTTACAGATAAGCTCACCGCTCTGTACGGTGCGAGCGCAAAGGACACGGCGTATGCACAGTCTGCGCAGGGAAGTCTTGAGGAACGTATCAGAGCGAAAGCGGACGAGAAAATGGCGGTGCTGATCTCTCAATACGATGTTACCGACGTTGACTATGCTATCAGAATAGGGGATACCGTCATCAGCGGAAACAGCAGCCGTTTCGTGATAAAGGAAATATCCTCCATGAAGGATTTTTTGAAATCTCAAATGGAATCCATAGCCGCGGTTACAAAGACATTCTCGTTTGGTGCCGTGATATTCATTGCCGTTGTGGTGGCTGTGATATTGGGCATCATAGCCGTATCCACCGTAAAAAGACAGCGCAGGGAATTTGGTATCATGAAAAGTATGGGCTATACGTCAAGGGATCTTATGCTACAGCTTACCCTGCGCATTCTCCCAGTAACAATTATTTCCTCCTGCATCGCTGCGGTGTTGTCGGTATGGGTACAGCGTGCCTTTTGGATGGCAGCGTTCGGTGTACAGATTCCCGAAAGCCTGCCGCTGATCATCGGTACGACGGCAGCGCTTGTGTTATTCTGCCTGATTGTTACCTACATCAGTGCAGGCAGTATCAGAAAAATATCCGTGACCGAGCTTATGACGGAATGAAAGTGGAGGTGAATCATGATGAAGAAAAAGATGATTGCGGCAATATCTGCCTTGTGTATGGTGGGAACGGTATACGCATCTGTTGGAAATGCGGCGAATGCCGAACCTGTACAATCGGAACATACAGCCGAAACAACCGCTTCGCAGGATAGGATATACTGTATTGCGTCTGTGAGCAAAATGTATTCCGCCTTGGCGGTTATGCAGCTTGTTGACGAGGGAAAGATAGAACTTGATGCGCCTGTCACCAAGTATCTACCTGATTTCAAGATGAATGATGAGCGGTACAAAGACGTCACCGTGCGTATGCTAATGAATCACACATCAGGAATATCCCTAGGTCTGCCGACAAACCATTATCTTTATGATGATGTTGACAGTTTCGTTCATGACAATACACTTGACATCGTGTCGGGGGCACGTTTCAAAGCCGATCCCGGGGAATATGCCAGCTATAATAACATGGGTTTTGAGCTTATGGAGCATATCGTAGAAAATGTCACCGGTATGAGCTATACGGATTATGTAAGAAATAACATAGCCTCAAAGATAGGCGCAGACCATACGGGAACGGCATGGAGCCTGTATGCGGGTGACACGGGCGACTCACAGGTATCTCTCTATCGGGGTTTTCTGCCAATCGAATACCCCTATGAAATGGCGGCAGGTACGGGCGGCATCTATGCCACCGCTTCTGACGTGGCAAATTTCGGCAGCGCTTTCTTTACGGGAAATGATGTTCTGCTTTCCGATGAGGCCAAAACACAGATGTCCACCCGGTGGAACGATGACGCAAAATACGAGAGCTATGGTCTGGGCTGGGACTTTGTGGAACAAGTCAAATACGAAAAGGAAAACATAAAGGTCATGGGCAAGGGCGGAGACTTGCCGTACATGAACTCGAGCCTCCTTGTCGCTCCCGATGAACAGATCAGCATAGCGGTACTGACCGCCGGAAATGGCAGCAGCCAATATGCCGGACTTATGGCGTCTGCTCTGATGGACGTGGCGCTTGAAGAACGAGGAAAGGCGGTAAGCGATCTCACGCCTCCAGAGCCAGAGATAACAGACAGCATACCTGATCCTTATAAAAAATATGAGGGTTTATACTGCAGCGGCACATTCGGCATCGCCAGAATATGCAGGATCACATTTGACGATACCGCTATGTACAAAGAGGACCTGGGCACTGACAACGCATCACCCGAAAGATACAGATATACCGAGGACGGAGGCTTTGTCAGGGTAAATGACAGCGGCAGGATGACTGCAGACAGGGAGATTGTTTATTTTGAGGAAAAGGACGGCAAAATATTCATCAGAACGGAGCTGTTCGCAGTATACCCGGGACTTGGAAATACGGCAGACAGTATGTACACAGGGGAAAAAATGGAAGAAAATCCTGTTTCTCCCGGTGCACAACAAAGCTGGGACGAGCTTTCACAGACAGTATTCGTCACATATAACGAAAAATGGACTTCCCAGGACTATGAAACTCCGTTTTACTGGATTGTGACAGATCAGGCATTCCCCGGTTATATTCTGGCAAAAAACAGCAGAGGCGTCACAAAAGCGGAAAAAATGACCGATGAACATCATGCCCTTTTCTTTACTTCCATACCGAGCACTGCAAACAGAGATTTGTTTGACATAGAGCTCACCGAGCAGACCTATGCGGATCAAACATTGGCAGTCTCCCTTGATCTGAGCAATGGGGCGCGATGCCGCAGCGTGGACAGCCTCCCGGTGTTTACCGCTGACATCGCCGAGATATCCCTTCACAGCAGTGAAGCCGCATGGTATCGGATCGGGAAAGATATGGGCGGAGAGAGTATTGCTGTCGAACGGCCCGACAACTCTGCGGTATTTGTCTACAACAAGTTTCGCGAGCTGCTCTACAGCACCCACGTCAAGGATGCCATGAACACCATCGACCTTCCTGTGGACGGCTATATCGCTTTTGTGGGGGAGAGTGGTGTGTGTAAAATTGCACGGTAAAATCACCGAAAAAAAAGAAAAAAGGTAATTGGATTTATAAGATTAAGCTGTATATGATGTGAGGGAGGGCGCGGATGTATTATGAATTGCAACCCTTGCGGATTCAAGCAGATACGATAATGCTTGATGAATTGAGCTTTTCTGTGCTATACTATCATAGCTGTTAAGGCTTTCTATTTTTAGGAAACACGGAGAAATAAAATAACATGAAACTCGGCATCGTTATATACGAGTCTGTTTTATGTAAATCCATATCTCTCCATAAAATGTCTTGTCCCTTCTGAAATGTTGGAGGAATTTATTGTATGACGGAATTGAAAGCAAAGGAATATAAGAAATTTGAAGATATTAAGCACATCAGAGAAGATGGTTCGGAGTTTTGGAGCGCGCGAGAGTTGGCGGGTGCTTTAGAGTATACACAATGGCGAAATTTTAGCAAAGTGATTGAAAGGGCTATGATTGCTTGTGAGAACAGTGGACATGATGTGTCTGACGATTTTGCTGAGGTCAGCAAAATCGTAGATGCAGGCGCAACAAACAAGCCGATAAAAGATTATGAACTTTCAAGATATGCCTGTTATCTGATTGTGCAAAACGGAGATCCAAGAAAAGAAGTAATCGCTTTAGGACAGACTTATTTCGCGATACAGACATATAGACAGGAAGTTGCCGATCATTTTAATCAGTTGGATGAGGATAGAAGACGCCTTGTTGTTCGTGGTGATATCAAGCAATGGAACCAGCTTTTAGCGGAAACGGCGCATGACGCAGGAGTGATTACGAATGAGGAATTTGCAATATTTCAAAATGCCGGATATATGGGACTTTATGGCGGGTTGGATGTAGAAGACATTCATGCAAGAAAAGAACTTCAAGTTGGACAGAAAATTCTCGATTATATGGGAAGTACAGAGCTTATCGCTAATCTTTTCCGCATTTCCCAAACAGAGGAGAAACTGAGGAAAGACAACATACAGGGGGCTGATATAGCGACAAGCGTACATTATCATGTCGGAAAAGAAGTTCGCACGGCGATTGAGAAAATCGGCGGAACGATGCCGGAGGACTTGCCAAAACCGGAGAAAAGTATTCAGGAAATTGAGCGAGAGCAGATGGCGAGACTCAAGGCGAAAGCGAAAAAGGGAACGATAATGCTTGATGAATGAGGTGTTGTAAGGAATGGATTGAAATTTACGCTAAACAAATGCTAAAGATGGAGAACAGTGAGGGATGAAGAAAAAGATTGAAAATCCTAAAGTATTTATTCCGCACCTATATACGGTCTTAATTTACATTTTTAAATCTGGAATGATATCATTTACGCTCTGAAGGTTAATGCGTTATAAAATCCCACAATTTACTTTTGAGTCTTACTGTGCTATACTATCATAGCTGTTAAGGCTTTTTTATTTTTAAGGAAACATGGAGGAATAAAATAACATGAAAATCGGCATCGTAATACGCGAGGCTGGTTTCATATTTTCACGAAGTTTCATAAATGTCTATAAAACTCAGTGTTTTCAATGCTTTGTGGGAAAATAAACTTGTACGAGATCCACTTTTATAGAGATAAGAACGGCAAAGAGCCGGTAAAAGAATATATTGCCAAGCTGGCTGCGAAGAAGGATAAGGATAGCCGGATCAAGCTGAATAAAATCATGGATTATGTAAAAACCCTTAGTGAGTATGGAACAAGAGCAGGGGAACCGTATATAAAACATATTGATGGCGATATATGGGAATTGCGGCCATTGAGAGACAGAATCCTATTTGCCGCATGGGACGGCAATGGCTTTGTTTTATTACACTTTTTTATGAAACGGACACAAAAAACTCCACAGAAAGAAATAGAACGGGCAAAACGAAATTTAGCTGATTATCAAGGGAGGAAACATCATGAGAACAAATAAAGAATATTCGCAGGCCGTGACACAGGCGAAAGAGAATCTGGCCGATCTGAATGAGCGTGGAGCAGACGCTGTCGGCGGGGATGTTCTGGAATTTATGGAAAGTATTCTTACGCCGGATGAGATAGCGGAGAGTGAGTTGCGGGTGTCTATTATTGGGGAGCTGATAAAGGCGAGGCAGGAAAAGGGGATAAGTCAAAAAAAGTTAGAAGAACTAAGCGGGGTAAAACAGCCTGTCATTGCAAGAATGGAAAAAGGCAGTACCAGCCCGCAGCTGGATACCATTTTGAAGGTATTAGCGCCATTGGGAAAGACATTAGCGGTTGTTCCACTGGAAATAGGAAATAGATAGCTTTATGGGAGAAATTACTTTCTAAATAAGATGCAGTGGAAAGGAAAGGTTCTTCGTGAGGGTGGTCGTACAGTAGGTTCTGGTAGGGTTGCTACAATCATCGAGTAATTAGTAAAAAGCTGGATTTATGGGGCTTTCCGAGAAATCGGGAAGCCCTTTTTTCGTACCTAAAAATGAGAAATTATATAGAGCTGACCTTATTTTGACCTTGTTTTCTGAACTTTGACCTCATATCTGTATGAATTGTTAGGGAATTAATAAGGATAAGGTGGGAAAAAGGGATAAATCAAAAAAGCTAGAAAGAATTAAGCGGCGTAAAGTAATCTGTTATTGTAAGAACGTAAAAGCGTAAGTGGAGGTTAAAAGGAAAACAGTATCGTAGAAAATGTTTAAATCGATTTGATATAGAGGGGTGATGAGGCTCTGGCTTAGGTTGGGGCGTTTTTTCTATAGAAAAAGGATAGGAATGACGATATAATATACTTTAATAAGTATATGAAAGAAGGGAATAAAATGAAGTACTATGGCTTACGACGAAAACGCTTTAATGAAGAGTTAATATATACGTATGCCAAACAAAGAGCACAAATTTTACGCAAAATACCAGGGAACCAAAAGAAATTTTGGAGTAATAATTACTCAAACTTCCCACACTACTTCCGGGAATAAAGCCTTGATAAATGCCGGTTGGGATACAAACCAGTTAATCAGT